>NZ_CYPR01000050.1 GCF_001408515.1 Jannaschia seosinensis
AAGGCCGGTCGGGAATACATGGCCGTATTCGTAGAGAACGGCCCGCAGCGCGTTCACGAGCTCGGTGCGCTGATGGACCAGGCGCTCTCGGCTCCGGAACATTACCGCCTTTGCCTGCTGCTCCGCCGTCTTCGGCGCGACGAAGCGCATCTCCGGCTGGCGCGCGGCGATCACGATCGCCTCGGCATCAGCCGCGTCGTTTTTCTGACGCTTGACGAAGGGCCTGACGTATAGCGGCGCGATAAGTTTCGCTTCATGGCCGAGCGATTCCATCTCCCGCGCCCAGTAACTGGCGCTACCGCAAGCCTCGAACACGACAATGCACGCGGGCTGCTCGAACATGAACCGCCGGAACTGCTCCCGCGTCAGCTTCTTCCGGAACTTCACCTGCCCCGTCATCGAAGCTCCGTGCACTTGGAAAACTCGCTTTGCCAAGTCCACCCCGATCATCGTATCCTTCATCTCGCCGTCCTCCTCGCTGCGTGGCGTTGAACACCACGACCATGGCACATTGCGATGCCGTCTGGGGAGGGCGGCAACCATCCCATCTCCAGAACCCGCGCCAGCGTCACCTCCGGCCCTTGGTTCCCGTCCAGAATCGCTTCCACGATGTCGGGCGCGAGCAACGTCACGCGCAGGACGCGGGTCATGTACGACGGCGCGATCCCCTCGCGCTCAGCCAGTTCGGCGATGGTGACGAACTCGCCCGACTCCAGCATCCGCTTCCACCGGAAGGCGCGGGCCAGCGCTTTGACCAGCGTGCTGTCTGTCCGGCGCGGCTGCAAGGCACCGCCCGGCAACTGCATCTCCTTACGCCCACCGCGCTTCACGACGCGGAACGGCACGTGGAGCGTCACCGCGTCGGGGATCGTAGCCATGCGGGTCATGCGGCCGCCCCCATGTCTCCAGCCAACATCTCTCGCGCGAGGGCACCGAGCCCGTCCACACGGAGCCGGAAGTTGAGACCGTTCGCGCCGATATTGACGCGCTCGACCAACAGCGTGACAATGCGCGCCTGCTCGGCGGGGAACAGTTCGTCCCACAGCGGGTCGAGCTGCTGAAGCGCTGTCCGTGCGTCGGCCTCGATGATGTCGTCGGCGTGGGCACGCGCCGCCTTCCAGGTCCCCGCAACAATCTCCGGCTGGCGGAACACGGCGCGCAGCTGGTCAATGACAGCGGCCTCGATCTCACCGGCGGGCACACGGCCCACCGGGCAGGACCCGGCGCCGTGTTTCAGCACCGTCTGGCTGGCGTAGTAGCGGTACAGCCTGTCGCCCTTGCGGGTGTGCGTCGGTGAGAACGCGGCGCCATCGGGACCGAACAGCAGCCCCTTCAGCAGCGCGGGCGTGTCGGCGCGGGTGCGGGCCGCGCGCTTGCGCGGGCTCTCCTGCAGGATGGCGTGGACGCGGTCCCACGTCTCGCGGTCGATTATGGCCTCGTGCTCGCCAGAGTAGCTGTCGCCCTTGTGGACCGCCTCGCCGATGTAGGCGCGGTTGCTGAGCATCCGATAGACGTACTTCTTGTCGATCCTGTTCCCGCGCGAGGTGCGGATGCCGCGCGCGCCGACATCCCGCGCCAATTCCGTGCAGGACCCGATCTCGAGGAAGCGGGCGAAGATCCAGCGCACATGCGCGGCGGCTTCTTCGTCGACCACCAGCTTCCGGTTCTCGACGCGGTAGCCGAAGGGCGGCACGCCGCCCATCCACATGCCCTTCTTGCGGCTGGCGGCGACCTTGTAGCGGATGCGCTCGGCCGTCACCTCCCGCTCGAACTGGGCGAAGGAAAGCAGGATGTTCAGCGTCAGCCGCCCCATCGACGTGGTGGTGTTGAAGCTCTGCGTGACCGATACGAAGGTCACGCCGTTCCGGTCAAACACCTCGACCAGCTTGGCGAAATCCGCCAGCGACCGAGAGAGGCGGTCGATCTTGTAGACCACCACCACATCGACCAGCCCATCCTTGATGTCTTCCAGCAGCCGCTTCAATCCGGGCCGTTCCAGCGTGCCGCCCGAGATGCCGCCGTCGTCATACTGATCGCGGACTAGTACCCAGGCCTCGGACCGCTGGCTGGCGATGTAGGCTTCGCAGGCCTCCCGCTGGGCGTGGAGGCTGTTGAATTCCTGCTCCAGCCCTTCCTCGGAGGATTTCCGGGTATAGACCGCGCAGCGCAGCTTGCGGACGACCTTCGATTTTTCAGGCGGCTTCGTCATGTCCGCCCCCTGTGGTTCTTGAGCCCGAAGAAGACCCACCCGTTCCAGCGCGTACCGGTGATCGCGCGCGCGATTGCCGACAGCGACTTGTAGGGGCGCCCCTGCCACTCGAAGCCATCGGCGGTGACGGTGACGATCTGCTCGACGCCCTGCCATTCGCGCAAGAGGCGCGTGCCAGTGATCGGGCGGTCACGGTCGGCGCGGATGCGGCTCTTCTTCCGGTCGCCGCCGTCCAGTTCCTCGCCCAGCCGCTCCAGCCGCCTGATTGTCTCGGGCTTCAGCCCGCCGTAGGCGAGTTCCTGGATGCGATAGGCCAGGCGTGATTCAAGGTAGCGGCGGTTGAACGGCGGCGGCTCGCTGTCGAACAGGTCACGCCACTGCTTCTTCAGGTCGAGCGTCGGCGTGGTCTTGAGCGCGGCCAGGCGCGCGGGGATGGGATCGGGCTTGTTCATGCATTTCTCCGGTGCGTTAGAGTTGCATGACGGCATTGGTCGGGCGGATAGTGTAGGCAACGTTCTCCAGTATCGTCAGATACTTCGTCTATCTCTCGCATTCGCAACCGAACCAGCCCGAGCGCCAGCAAGCCGCACAGTTTGGCTCGACGCTCTGCGGGCGTCATCTGGTCGGGCGGCAGCGGGTTTGATCCCAGCCGCATCGTATGTTTCGGGGTTTGCATAGCAAGACGCTATCCGAGCAGCCGCCGAAAACAATTGCCATCAATGCGTTGCGGAGAGTTCTGCGTAACCTTGCGGAGCAGATGGGACGTGGTCATTGCCGCTCGCGCGAAGCGTCAGGTGCGGCTGAACAGCGTTGTAACAAATGGGCGCAACGTGCGGGGCAGCGCAGTTCCCGTGCTTACCTTGAGAGGCGGCGGTTCCTCGTCAGGGGAGAGCACCTGCTGCCACAGAACATGGGCATGAACCATGCTTGCGAATGAGGCGGAAGGGCTTCGGTGAGGGGAAGGCCTGAAGCTACTGGGGAGCCGAGAAGACCACGAAGTTGCTCTTGCCGCCGCAAATCTCATGTCGAGCCCAGATCCAATATAAAACGAAGCGCGCCCGAGGCTCTCGTTTCCCCCGAAGCCTCAGCTGGTCGGCTTACCTCCCGTCACGGCCAAGATCTCGCCCACGGTGTAACTGGCCTCGTTCGACGCAAGGTAAACAAAGGCCGAAGCGATCTCGGCCGGCTGCCCGGGGCGCCCCATCGGAGCTCCTTCACCGAAATGCTCCACCTTTTCCATCGGCTGACCATGTGAGGGCTGGAGCGCGGTCCAGAACGGGCCAGGCGCAACCGCGTTGACGCGAATGCCGCGTTCGAGCGCCATGGGCGCGAGACCTTCGGTGAAGCCGCGGATGGCGAACTTCGTGGTGGCGTAGTCGAGGATCTGCGGCGAGGGTCTGTAACCCTGTATCGAGGTCACGTTGATGATCGACCCGCCCGGCGGCATGATCTCCAGAGCCTCCTGCGTCATCCAGAACATGGCATAGACATTGACCTTCATGGTCTGGTCGAATTGTTCCGAGCTGATCCTGGTCACGTCCGGCTGCGTGACCTGCTTTCCCGCATTGATCACGAGGATGTCGAGCCCGCCCATCTTGTCGGCCGCGTCGGTAACGAGCTTCCTCGCCACTTTCTCCTCGCTGACATCGCCGGGCATCCTGTGCAGAGTGCGCCTTTCGTCTTTCAGCAGGGTCGAAACCTGGTCGGCGTCGGGCTCCTCCGTCGGCAGGTAATTGATGCAGACTTCGGCCCCCTCCCGCGCATAGGCAATCGCGACGGCGCGGCCGATGCCGCTATCGCCGCCGGTGATCAGCGCGCGGCGTCCTTCCAACCGACCGGAGCCCTTGTAGCTCTCCTCGCCGTGATCAGGCAGCGGCTTCATATCCTGTGCAAGTCCGGGTTCGGACTGTTCCTGCTGGGAGAAGGGTGGCTGAGAATAGAGCGTGCGCGGATCACGCAGTTCGGGGCCTTTGGCCATGTTACGGCTCCTTTGCCTGTCGTTCATCGCGACAACATCACGCTCGGCCGTTTGTTCCTGTGCGTCGCCAGCTGTTCCTCGCGATCGCCCGCGACGGCTTCATGATGCCCCTGTCCAACCGCTGCAGGGGCATCTGCGATTTCCACCCCCCCCTGCCTGGATCGCTGCCTAAATGGCGTTGGCTGCAAATTGGTCCGAATGACGAACTTTGCGACGAGATTTGTCAGGCCGGGAACAACACTTGCGCGGACAGAGAAGCCCCTCGACCTGGATCGGCTGATCACGGCCTCGCGGCAGCTGAAGCGCAAGACACCGGCGCGCTATCCAAGACCTGAGTTCCTCGTCATCTGCTCTGCTGCGCGAGGCGCAATCTCTGAGTGACCGACGGCTGCGCATGCCGCGTGAATGCTGCAAGTGCATTGGTCCCTTTATGCGGCTGTCGAAAAAAGGCTGGGACCAGTCGCTGTCTGCGGAATGCACGAAGGTCAACACAGAGGCGACATCAGCCGCTTTACGGTCGGAATCTTAGAAGCGTCAGCTTGATCCATCGCCCTGCCCCACGGGCCGCACCGCTGCGGCTACGATCAGCCACTCGTCCAGCTTCGACCAGCGGCGGCGGCCCGATGTGTTCTTGACGGCGATTGCCACGGCCTTCGGTTGCCCGACAAGGACGACGAGCTGCTTGCCGCGTGTCACTCCCGTGTAGAGCAGATTGCGCTGCAACATGGCGTAGTGCTGGGTCAGCACAGGGATGACGACCGCCGGATATTCCGACCCCTGGCTCTTGTGGATGGTGGCGGCATAGGCGGGCACGAGCGTGTCGAGTTCGCCGAACCCGTAGGTGACCGCACGTCCGTCGAATGTGGCGACGAGTTCACCCTCGGCGGTATCCACGCTTTCGACATACCCGATGTCGCCGTTATAGACCTCCTTGTCGTAGTCGTTCTCGATCTGCATGACCTTGTCGCCCGGTGCGAAGGTCCAGCCGAAACGCTCGACCTTGTTTTCCCCGGACGGGTTGAGCGCGGCCTGCAGCTCGACGTTCAGCGACCGCGCCCCCACGCCCCCGCGGTTCATTGGGCAAAGAACCTGCACATCGCGAAGGGGATCGAGGCCAAAGCGCTGCGGGATCCGGGTCCGCACAAGCTGCACGATCCGTGCGACCGCCTGCTCGGGATCGGCGGCCGGCACGAAGTAGAAGTCGGTGTCACCTGCGGGCTTTGACAGATCGGGAATGCGGCCGGCATTGATCTGGTGCGCGCTGGTGATGATCCGGCTCTGCGCGGCCTGCCGGAACACTTCGGTCAGCCGGACGACCGGGACGGTCCCTGCCCCGATGATGTCGGCCAGAACCTGGCCCGCGCCAACGGAAGGCAGCTGGTCGATGTCGCCCACGATGAGCAGAGCGGCCCCGTCCGGAACCGCGTTGAGCAGGGACTGCATCAGCAGGACATCCACCATCGAGCTTTCGTCGATGACCAGCAGGTCGCATTCCAGCGGGTTCTCCTGATCGCGCTTGAAGCCGAAGGCCTTCGGGTCGAACTCGAGAAGGCGATGGATGGTTCTGGCCTCCATTCCGGTCGCCTCGGTCATGCGCTTGGCGGCACGGCCGGTCGGGGCGCAAAGCAGGAGCCGGACGGCCTTGGCGTCCAGAATGCGCAGGATGGAGTTGACGATCGTGGTCTTGCCGACGCCCGGACCGCCAGTGACGACCAGCACCTTGGAGCGAAGCGCGAGACGGATGGCTTCGGCCTGACTTTCGGCGAGAGCAAGCCCGGTCCAGCTTTCGATCCAGGGCAGCGCCTTCTCCGCGTCGATCTCGGGCCAAGGCAGCTTTGCGGCCGCGATCCGCTGCAGCCGGGCCGCGATCGCCTTCTCGGCGTGATAGAGGCCGCCGAGGAAGATGCACGGCGCGCCTGCAATGTCGTCGGCGACCACCGTGCCGTCGGCCAGTTCCAGATCGATCGCCGTCGCGATCAGATCGTCCGGGACATCGAGCAGCTTGATGGCGAGCGCGCTCAGCTGCGGGACGGGCAGTCCGCAATGCCCCTCGCCCATGGCTTCGCTCAGAGCATAGGAGATCCCGGCGCGGACACGGATCATTGCTGTCTTCTCGATGCCGAGCTTCCCGGCGATCAGGTCGGCCGTACGAAACCCGATGCCGCGGATGTCGCGGGCCAGACGGTACGGGTTCTCGCTCATGACCTGCACGGCATCGGTGCCGTAGGTCTTGAAGATCCGCACCGCCCGGGCCGTGCCCACGCCGTGCTGATGAAGGAAGACCATGATCTCGCGGATGACCTTCTGGTCGGCCCAGGCGCTCGTGATCCTGTCGGCGCGCTTCGGGCCGATCCCCTCCACCTCCCGCAGCCGCTCCGGCGCAGCCTCGATGATGTCGAAGACGTCCTTGCCGAAGTGCTTCACCATGCGCTTGGCGTAGACGGGCCCGATCCCGCGAACCATGCCCGAACCGAGGTACTTCTCGATGCCCTCGAGCGACGACGGGGCGGATGTTCTCAGGAACCGTGCCCGAAACTGCAGGCCGTGCGTGCGGTCGTTGACCCACTCGCCCGAGGCCGTCACCCACTCGCCGGCCGAGATCGTGGCCGCGTGACCGATCGTGGTGACAAGGTCGCGATGACCACGGGCTTTCAGGCGAAGCACGCAGAAGCCGCTCTCAAAACTGTGGAAGGTCACGCGCTCCACGAGGCCGGCAAGCACTTCTGTGCCGGTCGAGGTATCCTGTCCGGGTTCTGCGCGCTTGCTCACGGCCAATCAAGCGCAATGAGAGCAGCCGCAGTCAAGGCGCCGCCTTCCTCGTCTTGCGCCGTTGCGTCATTCGCCTGCTCTGCGCCAGCCGGCTGCCGTTGCCGCGGCCTCGTCGCAAAACCATCGCTCGCCCTGCGTCTCGTCGATCACGGTCCGCGCGTAGTTCGGGGACCAGGGCGTATGGTAGATCCGCTCGCCGGACCGAGCGCCGATATTGCCCTTGATGGGGCATCCTCCCGGCGCCCCCGCGACAGCACGCGCCCATCGGTCGTCGCGATAGGCCCAAGCCGTCTGCGTTGGCGCTTGCCAGATGCCCACGCCGCGGTCGCGGGCATCGCTCTCCGCCTGGATGTCGTCCGTGCTGTACTCCGCGAACGCCCAGGCCAGCCCTTCCGTCACGAGCCGGTCGGCCAGGTCGAGCCCGTCCGCCCGGCACCGCCCGATAATCCGGCCGTAGGGATCGCGGTCCAGGGCGTCGCAGGTGATCGGTCGCGCGCCGATCAGTTCGGACAGACGCATGGCGGCACGCGCGCCGCATCGCCATGTCGCGCCGCCTCCGGCATTGCAGGATTGACCGGTCTCGGGCGCATCGATCCCGTGCAGACGAACCCGCACCGGCCCGATATCGAGCGTATCGCCGTCGAGGACGTCGGGAACGCCGCTAATGGTGACCTGCTGCGTGTCAGCGCTCGCCGACAAGCCCGTCAGGCCGAGGTGCAGGGCGACGATCAAGAGCATCCACGGAATACGCACTGCTGGTTTTTTCCATCTCTGGGAGCCGCTTTGGGACTGCACCTCTCATGCCCGCCCCGTCAACATCGGCCAAGTGCTGACCGTCCGCCCACCCGTTGCAACGAGGCATTCTGATCCGACGACCGGAAAGACAGCGGCCTGGACTTGTGCCCCTTTGGTGTTCCTGCAATGTTCCATCCATGTCACGCCGCAGCCCGCCTCAGAAGACGATCGACGACACCGCTTTCCCCATCCGGATAAAGTTCGCGGTACCTCCCGGAGGTCTTGGGCGGATCATGCTCGACATCCACGCCTGGTGCGAATCCGAGCTCGCAATCGGCGACTACGCCACACACGGCGCGACCACGATCGGCGGAAGCGCGTTCGCGTACTACTTCCGCGATATCGAGACTGCGCATGCTTTTGTCCGCCGCTTCCCCATGCTCGACCTCCCTGACGGGACGCTGGCGCCAAGCTACACCTCGCCCATGCTCGATCTGACGGCTTTGGAGGCGCAGGACGTGTGCAACCTTTATTCGATGACGGCCAGCCAGGCAGCGATCCGTGAGCTTGCCGACGCAATGACGGACCGGACCGGTAACCTGCAGCGCCTGCCGGCGATCTTTCCAAATGCCGTGGCCCCCGTCGTCTGTAACGGGTTCGATGGCCGGGACCTCGTCATGATGCGGTGGGGCATGCCGTCGCCAGCCTTTGCGCTCAAGAACCGCAGCGCCGACAGGGGCGTCACGAATGTCCGAAACACACGGTCCTCGCACTGGCGCCGGTGGCTCGGGCCGGAGCATCGCTGCGTGGTTCCGTTCACCAGCTTCTCGGAATACGACAGCCTTTCCGACGGAAAGAAAGAGCCGGTCTGGTTCGCCCTTGGCGAGGACCGGCCGCTCGCATTCTTCGCCGGCATCTGGACGAGCTGGACCTCGGTCCGCAAGGTAAGGGACGGGGAGACGACCGACGACCTCTTCGGCTTCCTCACGACGGAGGCCAACGGCGACGTGGCCAAAGTCCATCCGAAGGCGATGCCCGTCATCCTGACGACGGCGGAAGAGATCGGCGTCTGGATGCAGGCCCCGGTCGAGGAGGCGCTCAAGCTGCAGCGGCCGCTGGGTGACAGCCGGCTCCAGATTGTCGCGCGGGGTCGGATGTCAGATGATGCACCCTGATCTGGAAGGCCAGGTGACCGCCGGGCAACACAGATCGCTCAAGATCGATTTGACGGTATGCGGCTGCTCGACGTGGACGGCCCAGAGCAGTCCCTCAGCTCAGCGGCATTTGCCGCACCGCAGCTTCATCAGAGCTGTCATTCATGTTCTGCGCAGCGACGCCCAATCGACCGAAGGCCGCTATGCGGGACCTTTCGGACTTTCGCTGCGCCTGCACGCTCCCTGCTGTTTCTGCGAAGGCGTATGTGGGGAGGGCGGAAAGTTGCCGTTCGCTGCGTCTGGTTTCAAATTTCTGCTTCAGGAGGTATCCCAGACTGGATGCGCCCGCAGCACATAGCTTGGCAACCGGCGCCCCAGAGGTTACGAAATTTACATGAGCCAATTCACGCCCAACATGACCAAGGCTGCCCATCGCAATTGGGCCGCTGCCGAGCGACACTGGAACACAGCAGCTCCTGACCGAACGACCGCGGGCTATCTTTATGGTATCGCCGCAGAGTGCGCAATCAAGGCTTTGTTCCGCAACATTCCCTGGACCACCGACAGCCGAGATGGGCCTGTCTACGCTCACTTCCCTGAACTCAAAGCCAAGCTCCGCGACGCAATTTCTGGGCGCGGTGCATCGCAGCTCACGCGGTTTACCAACCACCAATACATGGAAGGCTGGGCCATCGACATTCGCTACAGCGACGGCACACGTCCCGACGACGCAAAATTGGAAAAATGGCGCTCCGATGCGGAAGTAGCTCGGGCGGAATTGCTATGAGCGACCCAATTCGTTTCGATACCAGCCTGCCTCAGCTCGTCGCCAGTCTAAAAGCTGCGTATCATGGAGATCTGGCTGCCGCAGAGCCCATCGTGATTCGGGACTTTGAGGGCCGCCTGGGCGTAATTCTGGACATCCCCGCAGTAGATCTCGATGGTTTGAACAGTGCAGTCGCAGCGCGCCTTGGCCCATACGCCCGACCTGAAGACCCCGTGCGCGGGCGCAACTCGGCAGGCATCTCCCGGATCGTCGAGGAGGCCCATGCGGCACCAGTTCTGGAAATCGAAGGGATGAATATCCGACTTCTCGACCGCCGGATTGTCGGTGCAGATTGGATGGCGCGCCCCGTGCTCGAGCCAGGCTCGGTCCCCCGGATTGCGTTTGTCAGTATCAAGGGCGGGGTTGGTCGCTCCACGGCTCTATCTATAGCGGCGACACACCTGGCTCAGGCAGGTTTACGCGTGCTTACTGTGGATCTCGATCTTGAAGCACCGGGGCTCGGCGCGACGCTCTTGAAGCCGGAAGAACTACCCACCTATGGTGTTGTGGATTGGCTCGTAGAGAACGGGATCTCCGGAATTGACGGCACATTCCGCGCCGATTGCATCGGAAAGTCTTCCCTTTTGGACGGAATTTCCGTCGTGCCTGCCTTTGGCAGCCAAACCCTGGCACATCCAGCGGATGCGCTTGCCAAGATCGCCCGAGCAAGTCTTGAGGACATGCGTGAAGGCACTCCCTTGCCCCTCCGCTACCAACTGCAAGAAATGCTTAACAGCTTCGAGGCCACCGGCGACTACGACGTTGTGTTGATCGACGGACGCGCGGGCCTGCACGAAACGACTGCGGCCCCGGTCCTTGGGCTCGGAGCGAAAGTCCTACTTTTTGGCATCAATGAGCCGCAAACCTTCCAAGGTTATGCCTTCCTTTTGGCCCACATTCGCGAACGCATTCCGGGCGGCACGGAATGGGAAGAGAACGCCTGGTTCGTGCAGGCCAAAGCAGATTCCGGTGACGCGGAGATCGCCCAAGAACGTTTCAACGATCTCTGGAGCACGGAGGAAGGGCCACTTATACAGCCTGAAAAGCTTGGGCCGGACGATCTTGATTTGGTTTGGGTAGATAGTGATACGCCGACCCCCCTCTCTCAGGACCCGGTGCCGTTGCTGCGCATCCTTAATGACGAGCGATACCGCAGCTTCAATCCAGTTGAGAACCGCGTCCAGCTCGATAAACTGCTTGTGCGGTCGACTTTTGGGGCTCTTCTGGATTGGCTCGACGAGCAAATGGATCTGGCCAAATGAGCTTTCGCACGAGATCTACTCCTTCAAAATCAGAGGACGTCATCGCCATCCGGGAGGCCATCGCTCGGTTTGACCCAAGCGCGTCGACGACAATTGTCGGAGAGGACAAGGCTAAGCCTCGGGACGTTTTTGCGCCCACGGCCCATAGCAAAGCGCTTGACCCTGCGACCACGCTTGTGCTCGGCGCGCGGGGGGCCGGAAAGAGCTTTTGGGCGAGTGCGCTCTTTAACGATGACACCAGACGGCTCGCTGCCGTTCTCTACCCGCGCTTGGGGCTCGACAGGCTCCGGGTCCAGATAGGATTTGGCGGCGTGGGCCGCGCTGGCGTGTCGAAGGCCGTCATTGACCGACTGGTGCCCCTTGGGCAGGAGAAGACCGCCGCAGACCGCTTCTGGCAGGCCGTGATCGCAGGCGCGGCCCTCACAGTGACCGAGCCTGGCCAGAAGCACGCGGCCACGGACATGCTTGAACGTTTCGCGGACCCCGAGGATTGGGCCGATGCCATGACGGAGGTTGATAACGACCTGACCAGCCGTGGCGAGACTCTCCTCATCGTATTTGACGCGCTCGATGCAATATCGGATGATTGGGGACGGCTTAGCGGGCTCATTGACGCGCTGATGCGCTCAGTTTGGGACCTGCGTGGTTTCAATGCGATCCGGGCCAAGCTCTTCATGCGTCCGGACCAGTTGAACGAGCTCACCCTACGGTTTGTGGAACTGCCCAAGCTGCGCAGCGGCGCGGCTAAACTTGGCTGGAAGCAGGCGGACCTCTATGGGCTGATGTTTGCGAGATTGGCTTTTGATGATGAGGCTGAGGAGGCCTTCGGAAGTTTCCTCGAGTCCCGCGGCTTGGGCAAACCGCCTGAAGAACAAGAGGAGCTCCGGACTTGGACGCTGGCCAACAACGAAAGCCAGCAACAACGGCTATTCGAGGCCATGGCAGGTAGTTTCATGGGCAAAGGACCGCGAAAGGGAAAGACCTTCGACTGGCCGTATAACCATCTTGCAGATGGCCTCGGTGATGTGACCCCACGCAGCTTTCTCATATTGATGCAGAGCGCGGCGGAACGGTCTGGAGAACGGGATGCGGATGGCCTCGTCCTTCTACCGCAAACGATCCGCGATGGGCTCCGGGAAGCATCAAAAGTCCGCATCGAGCAGCTCAACACCGAATACCCTTGGATCAAAAGGGTTCTCCAGCCGCTCGCGGGTCTACGGGTGCCAGCAGCGCCGCAGGTCTTCTTTGATGCTTGGAAAGAGAACGCCACGGTGGAAGCCGCTGTGAAAATTGCGCGCAAAGAAAATTCCCTCCCTCCTGTGCAAGCCCGTTCGGCTCGGAATAACGTCAATTCAGATAGAGAGGCCGATCTCGCAGAACGCCTGATCAAGATGGGCGTGCTTACAAGCCGCCCAGATGGGCGCTACGACATGCCCGACCTCTTCCGCGTAGGCGCAGCGCTTCTGAAAAAAGGTGGGGTGACTCCGAAAGCCTAAGGCTGGAACGTCTGATCTCTGAAGGCTGCACCGCAGCGATTGATCCCACTGTCAGCGTCCGGTTAGGGCCGGTCGCGCCGAGGCCCGGCCTCGCTGCACTGCAAACCCGCTCTGGCGCGCCGCGGGCGGTTTGGGCTCGAAGCTGCCTTGCGGCGGCGCGGCAGGGTTCTCGATATTCAGGCGCTATGAACGTCGGCTCCCGCCTTAGCCGTATGTTTGGGTAGCACTTGCAGCGAATGCCCGCTCTCCGCCCTTCCTGCCCGATGGCCTGCGCAGACGCAGCGCACAGCAGATAGACGCAGCGCATGCCCGTCCCGTTCTGCAGATCAGAGTTCGCAATACGGGAGATGTACAGTCGGAAAGAACCGGCCGCTTCGGATAGCCTGCACCGCGGTACAACTCCCAGAGAAGACGACCGCCCTGTCCTGACCTCAGTCGTCCCCTCGCCCGCGACAAGCCAGTGATCCCGTGGAATTACGCGCCTGCTCCACCCAAAGCTCTGTCAGATCTCGCGTGAGAACCAACGGATGCGGCCGACGATATGGATCTCGTCGGCGGTCCGATCGTAAGGCGTGTAAAGCCGGTTGTCCGAAATCACCCGGACTGCCGGTGGGTCACTGTTGGGGATGTGCTCCAGCCGCTTCGCCACCAGCCCCAGTCCATCGTCGAGCACGAAGATCCCCGGCGGGTTCGGGGCCCGCTGGTTGAGATCGACAAGCACGGTATCCCCGTCCAGCAATGTGGGCGTCATGCTGTCCCCTTCGACATGCATGATGCGCAGCTGTGACGGGCTCGCCTTGAGGCTGCCTTTGATCCAGGACCGGCGGAAGTGATACGGACGGCCCGGCGCCTCGTGATCCTCGGCCACGACCGCACCGCCGCCCATCGAGGGCCGCGGGCTGGCATGCGCGATTGCCACGAAGGCCTCGTCGGGCTTTTCAATAAAGGGCGACGCCCCCTCGACCTCACCGATGCCATGTAGCAGCCACTCCCGCTCGACTTTCAGCACCCGCGCAACTTCGGCCAGCTTGCCGATGCCGGGACGTGCCGACCGGCCGCGCAGGATGTCGTAGATGAAGGAACGGTTCACACCGGCCATTTCGGCGACATGAGCGGGGCTGAGGCCAAGCTGCTGTGCTCGGGCGCGAAGGCGGTCGGATAGCGTGTGATGCTCAGTCATGTTCCCACCGGCTCATGGATGATGTTGGACAGAACAGGATTGATGGGCTCCCGTCAAGTCAATAGGAACGCATAGTGAACATCTGGCAAGAGATTCGTCGAGAGGGGACGCGCGTGAACATCGACAAGACCTATTTCACGCTCCCCGAGATCCTTGAGCGATGGCAGATCAGCGAGGCAGACCTGACCTACCTGGCCGAGAACGATCGGCTGCGCCTTTCGGTGCGCGTCTTCGAGGCCCCGGTCGAGTTCGGTCATTATGAGAGTTTGGCCGAAGGCGAGCGGCGCCGCGTGACTTGGGAGCAGG
>NZ_CYPR01000051.1 GCF_001408515.1 Jannaschia seosinensis
CACGACGGTGCTCGATGCGCGGCCACACGCTGTTCAGGTTCTTCCCGGCCCCACCCCTTGGCCCTTCGTCAGCGCTGTCGTGGCGTCGCTCGCGTTCCTCGGGCTCATCTTCACGCCCTGCGCCTAACTGTCACATCCCGGAAGGTAGTATGGCTGTTTCTTGAACAGCTCTGGCTTGATTTTGTGCCAGTCCTTCATGGCCTGCAAGGGCGCCTTGCTGGCCAACGCTGCTTGCGGGAGCTGCTGGTTGTAGAGCCAGACGTATCGGTGGAGCGTGGTCTCCAAATCCTCGCCTGATCGGAAATGGTGGCTCTGCAGGACCTCTTCGATCCGGCCGTTGAAGCGCGCGACCATTCCGTTGGTCTGCGGCGACTTCGGCGGGGTCAGGCGGTGGTCGATGTCGAGGGCGGCGCAAAGCGCGTCGAACGCGTGCTCTCCCGTGGCAGTCCGCTTGCGCAGGCCGAAAAGGCGGTCGGTGAACTCCTTGCCATTGTCGGTGAGAATGGTGCGGATGCGGANCGGGCAGGCGCGCTCCAGATCGCGCAGGAAGCGCCGTGCGTTGGCCGCGGTCTTTGCCGGGAAGACACGGATNAAGACCCATCGGGTCGCCCGGTCGATGGCCACGAAGAGGTAACGGCGGCGGGTCTCATCGGCCATTTGCGGCAGGTACTTCACGTCGATGTGGAGGTAGCCCGGCTCGTAGGCCTTGAAGGCGCTGTGCTTCGGCTTGGCCGCCTTGGTCTTCAGGTCGCGCAGGTTCCCCACTCCATGCCGGCGCAGGCAGCGATCCAGCCCCGAGCGCGAGGCGTTCGGGTTCAGGAACTCCCGNACAACCGCCAGCAGATCATCCAGCGACACCAGCAGCGCCTTTCGCAGGGCCACCGCGACGGCCTCCTGCGGTGGTGTCAGCGTCGTCTGGAGCCTGTGCGGCGTGTGGCTGCGATCCGCGACGCTGTCGCGCTTGCGCCACTTGTAAACGGTCTGCTCCGTTATGCCGAAGCGCTCGGCCAGGACCGGAGCAGGCTCCGTGCTCGCCTGGATCGCTGCCCGCACCTTCGGCGTGGTCGTGGCCTGCTTGTGAAGATGTATCAGCATGGTCGTGCCCCGTCTCGAAGGTCCCTCAGAACCGATCTTGCCATGAAGAGCGCGGATCGTCGCGGGGAAAGGTGATCATCCGGGACGGAACATGTAGGCCTTGGTCTCGGAGGCCCATTTCTCGTCGATCTCTACGAGGACGGCGCTGACCAGTCGCAGCAGAGCGTCGTCGCTGGGAAAGACCCTGACCTTTACGGTGCGCCGCTTGAGCTCGTGCTGGACGGATCGCTCCATCGGGTTTGAAGTGCGCAGCCGGCGGCGATGGTGCTCGGGCAGCGTGAAGACCGCGAGCCCCTCGGGCGCGTTTTCCTCCAGCCATGCGGCCAGCTTCGGCGCAGAGGTGCGATAGCTGGCGACGATCTCTGCCAAGGCCGTTTCTGCCTTGGCGAGCGTGCTGGCATTCCACACGGTGCGCAGCTCGGCTCCGATGCGCTTGCGGCTCTCGACGTTCGGAGCGTGATGAATGGCGTTGCGCGCGAGATGGAACTGGCAGCGCTGCCACGTGGCGCCGCCAAGAACAGCCCGCCGGGCAGCACGCAGCCCTGAGTGGTCATCCGAAACGATGAACTCGACGCCGCGCAGGCCTCGGGCGACCAGGCTCTCCAAGAAGCCCCGCCAGTGGACCTCGGCCTCGGACAGGGCCACGGAAACGCCCAGAACACGCCGCCGCTCGTCCGGGCCGATGCCGATTGCCGAGAGCACGGCAGCATCGCGCACCACCCCGCCGTGGCGCATCTTCTCGTACCGGGCATCGAGGATGAGGTATTTTACCTGGCCCAGAGGGCGGTTGCGCCATGCCTCCAGTTCGTCGTCGAGCAGCTTGGCAGCCCGGCTGACCTGCGAGGACGACAGGCTCTCGATCCCAAACTCGCGCATGACAGCCTCGGCGTCACGCGTGGAGACGCCTTTGACGTACATCTCGGCCACCGCCAGCATGACGGACCGAACCGACCGCCGCCCGCGCTCGAGGGATTGCGGATAGAACGGCTCTTCCCCATGCCCGGCAGTCTTGGGCACCTGCACGCTCACCGTGCCCGCAGGCGTGTCGATCCGCTTGGGTTTGTAGCCGTTGGCATAGCCGTGACGCTCGGGCGTGCGCTCATAATGGCTCGCGCCGAGAAACCGCTCCCGTTCGATGTGCATCGCCAGCTCGAAAGCCCGCGCGAACACCGATGCGATCTCGCCGGGCCCGTGCTCGATCAACTGTTCCAAGACCGCCTCAAGCGCCGTATCCTTCCGCCTGTNCATTCGTTCTTCTCCATGGTTGTGTTGCAANNCCATGGAATANCAGAATGGGCAGCTCGTGCTGGGGGGCGCCCCAGCACGAGCTCACGCCCCGCGTCTCAAGCGAATTTCCAGACCTGAGGGTACAGTACCGCGGTGGTCGCGACATCGGCACGCGGCAGGTAGGGGTAGACGTCGAGGTCGAGCTTCGGCGGCCGCCTCTCGACCTGACAGAGAACGAGGTGCTTGACCGCATCGAAGCCGACCGCGCCCAGTTGCAGGGCCTTCTTCACGGCGGCATGGAGATCGACGATGTCGAAGGTCTCCAGAAGGCGCAGAACCTGGACATACTCGCGGCGTCCCGCCTTGATCATCCGCGCTTCCATCAGGCGGCGCAGGGTCGCGAACTCCGGCGGCAGGTCCCATTCCGCCAGGGGCGCCGCCTGATCCAAAGCGTTCGCCATTGTCTCTCGGACCAATGGCGTTTTAATGGCTCACTCTTGCGCTCGATGAGCGGCAGGTAATGCACTGGATCGAAGACCATGTCCTCGCGGCCGTAGCAGCGGGGATGGCGTGCGATGACTTCACCACCGCAGCCGATCACGACCTGATCGACATAGCCCCTGATCCAGACGTCGCGGTGGCCGCAAGCAACCGGCACGGAATAATCGTTGGTCTTGTAGCGCACCAGCGCTTGGGAGCTGACCCGTCCGGTGGTCTGATCGCAGGCGTCGAACGGCGCGGCCGGCAGATCGGCCATCGCGGCCAGATCCCGCGCGAGGCGTTGACCGATCGTTTCGGCCTGGCCCCGCAGGACATCCGCCTGGCGCCTGCGGCACTGCTCCTCCAGATGGGCGTTGAACGCGTCCCAGGTTGCGACCCGCGGGATCGGCACCATGAAGTTGCGGCGGGAATAGCCGACCAGCCCTTCCGCGTTGCCCTTGTCGTTGCCCTTTCCGGGCCGCCCGTAGCGGTCGCGGAACAGGTAATGCGACAGGAACCCGCTGAAGAGCGCGGTACTGTACCCTCAGGTCTGGAAATTCGCTTGAGACGCGGGGCGTGAGCTCGTGCTGGGGCGCCCCCCAGCACGAGCTGCCCATTCTGATATTCCATGGAGTTGCAACACAACCATGGAGAAGAACGAATGAACAGGCGGAAGGATACGGCGCTTGAGGCGGTCTTGGAACAGTTGATCGAGCACGGGCCCGGCGAGATCGCATCGGTGTTCGCGCGGGCTTTCGAGCTGGCGATGCAGATCGAACGGGGGCGGGTT
>NZ_CYPR01000052.1 GCF_001408515.1 Jannaschia seosinensis
GCAGCAGACCGGACGTCGTGCTCGAAGGCGAACGCCAGCCAGATGCGCCTGATGCTGCACGGCTGCGCCTACTGGATTTGGTGGAAGCTCCGCGCGGCTTGCCCGAAGCGCTCACCGTGGCGCCGCGCCCAGTTCGACACGCTGCGGCTGCATCTCGTCAAGCTGGCCGCCACCATCGTCGAAAAGAAGACCCGGATCATCGTGACNCTGCCGGCATCGTGTCCCCGAAAGGGACTTCTCCTCCTTCTCTTCGACGCCCTCGCCCCACCGAAAACAGCCTGACGCATGCGCCCCGACAAACCCCGAAACATCAACCCGTATCGCCCAAGACCCAAGTCACCGGCCGGCTTGCCAACCGGACGCAAACACCGGGTGCGCGCAAGAAAACCGAGACCGGGGAAACCATCCCACGGAGCACAAGTCCGCAGCTTCATGAATTATGCGGGCTAACACCCAGACGTGTTTAGCGACGCAAAGATGTGCGGCAGCATCTCCGGCAGGTCTTCGGAGACAAGTCCGGGACCGAAAGCCCGCGCCGCCTCGACATGAAGCCAGGTAGCGGAGCAAGCGGCATCGAATGGGGAAAGCCCGCGCGCAAGCAGCCCGCCGACCAGTCCGGTCAGCACATCACCGGTGCCTGCCGTCGCCAGCCAAGGCGCGGCGCGTTCACGGACAGCGGCATTGAGAGCCACGCACCCGGATGCGTCCGCGACGACCGTGTCCGGCCCCTTGAAAAGTACGGTGCAGCCCGCCCGCGAGGCGGCATCGCCGGCGGCTTCGACCTTGGAATAGGTTGCCTCCTCCGGGGCGTTCAGGCGTTCGGCAATGTCCGGGAACAGGCGCGCGAACTCTCCGGCATGGGGCGTCAGAACACAGGATCCGTGGAGCGCGGCGAACAAGCTTTCATGCCCCGCAATCACCGTCAGGGCATCCGCGTCCAGAACGCAGGTCCGCCCGGAGGCGAGTGCCGCCTCGACCAGGCCCGCCGCACGCTTATCGGTGCCAAGCCCCGGCCCGAGGCAAACCACGTTCAGGCGAGAATCGTCCAACAGGTCGCGCAGAGCGGCGCCATCGTCGCAGCGCCGCAGCATGATTGCCGTAAGCTGTGCGGCGCACTCCATCATAGCCGAGCCGGGCGCCGCCACCGTCACCAACCCTGCACCGATCCGAAGAGCGGCACGGGCCGACAATCGCGCCGCGCCGGTGCGGCCCATCGGGCCGGCCAAGACCAAGGCATGACCGTGATCGTATTTATGTCCCAGTTCCTTGGACGACAGGGCGCGGACATCTTCGGCCGAGATGAGGCGGACGAGCGGCATCCGGCCCTCCGCTCGTGTCGTTTCGCCGGATGCAGCCGCCTGCCCGCTTTTCCAACCGCTCGGAAGATTGCCGCCAGAGCCAAGGCCGATGTCGACGACGCGCACATTTCCACAGCAGGCCGGCCCGTCGGCAAGCAGATGGCCGGGCTTACGGCCGTGGAACGTGACGGTCAGGTCGGCAGCCGGGCGGAAGGCCTGAAGCGGCTTGCCAGAGTCGGAGGACAGGCCGCTCGGCAGGTCGATCGCGACGACCGGCGCCGCACGATCACTCGACCCGCCGCCGATCCGGTGCAGCACATCCACCACCGCATCTGGCAATGCGCGCGTCTGACCGATTCCGAAAACCGCATCGATCCAGAGGTCCGGCCTGCCCACATATAACAGCGGATCTTCGGTGTGCTCCTCCGGAAGGTTATGCACCTCCCCGATCTTCGACCAGAGCTCGTAATTCGTGCGCGCATCTGGCGGCAGCTTCTCGGGATCGCCATAGAGAAAGACCTCGACCTCCCACCCCTTCTCCCTCAGCAGACGCGCCACCACGAATCCGTCGCCCCCGTTATTGCCCGGCCCGCAAAGCACCCCCGCCCGCCTTGGCATGGTGCCGGGACCGGGCCATTCCGTCTCGATGGCGGCGACCGCGCCGCGGCCCGCGCGCTCCATCAGCTCACGCCCGGACACGAGGCCGGATACCATGACCGCCTGTTCCAAAGCTCGCATCCGGGCAGCGTTCAGCAGTATCTCGGCCATGACTTCTCCATCTGCNCAAAAAATGGGCGGCATGCTCGAATGTGCATCAAACGCCGCCAGATCTCCTGCATCCGTCTTGCGCCTCGACCCTCCCCCGATTGCCCCCGGGCGTCCAGCCTGCAATCCCCGCCAGCGAGGTCGGGAGGAGTTCGCCACACGATGAAAAAGATCGAGGCCATCATCAAACCCTTCAAGCTCGACGAGGTGAAGGAAGCGCTTCAGGACATCGGCATCCAAGGATTGTCGGTTACCGAAGTGAAAGGATTCGGCCGCCAGAAAGGTCATACCGAACTTTACCGTGGCGCCGAATATGTCGTCGACTTCCTGCCCAAGGTAAAGGTCGAGGTCGTCGTGCAGGACGACATGGTGGACGGCGCCATCGAGGCAATCGTTCAAGCCGCGCGCACCGACAAGATCGGCGACGGCAAGATCTTCGTCTCGCCGGTTGACCAGGCCATCCGCATCCGCACCGGTGAGAGCGGCGACGACGCCATCTGACCGGACCGCACAAAAAATCCCAATGCCCCTGAGCGGGGACAATCAACCGGAGGGAACCCCATGAGTAAGGACGCCGTCCTCAAGCAGATCAAGGACGAGGAGATCGAGTACGTCGATATCCGCTTCACCGACCCGCGCGGCAAGTTGCAGCACGTCACCGTAATGGCCGATCAGGTCGACGCGGATTTCCTCGAAGAAGGCTTCATGTTCGACGGCTCGTCCATCGCGGGCTGGAAGAGCATCGAAGCTTCGGACATGAAACTGATGCTCGACACCGAGAGCGTCTATATCGACCCGTTCTATGCCGAGAAAACGCTGTGCGTGCACTGCACCGTCGTCGAGCCGGATACCAACGAGAGCTATGACCGCGATCCGCGCGGCACCGCCGAGAAGGCCGAGGCCTATCTCAAGTCGTCGGGCATCGGCGACACCGCCTTCTTCGGCCCCGAAGCGGAATTCTTCCTGTTCGACGACGTTCGCTACTCGAACACGATGAACAAGGTGAGCTTCGAGGTCGACGCCGCGGACGCGTCCTGGAACTCTGATGCCGAGTACGAGATGGGCAACACCGGCCACCGGCCCGGCATCAAGGGCGGCTATTTCCCGGTCAACCCGATCGACGCGGCGATGGATCTGCGCTCCGAGATGCTGTCGACCATGAAGCGGATCGGCATGAAGGTGGACAAGCACCACCACGAGGTCGCATCCTGCCAGCATGAGCTGGGTCTCATCTTCGGCTCCCTCACCAAGCAGGCCGACGAAATCCAGAAGTACAAGTACGTTATCCACAACGTCGCGCATGCCTACGGCAAGTCAGCCACGTTCATGCCCAAGCCCATTGCGGGCGACAACGGCACGGGCATGCATGTGAACATGTCGATCTGGAAGGAAGGCAAGCCGCTCTTCGCAGGTGACCAGTATGCCGACCTGTCGATGGAAGCGCTCTACTTCATCGGCGGCATCCTCAAGCATGCCAAGGCGCTCAACGCCTTCACCAACCCCACGACGAACAGCTACAAGCGCCTGATCCCCAATTTCGAAGCGCCGGTGCTGCGGGCCTATTCGGCCCGCAACCGTTCGGGCTGCGTGCGGATCCCGTGGACCGAGTCGCCCAAGGCCAAGCGCGTCGAGGCCCGCTTCCCCGATCCTGCGGCGAACCCCTACCTCGCCTTCGCGGCGCTCCTCATGGCCGGCCTCGACGGGATCAAGAACAAGATCCACCCGGGCGATCCGTCGGACAAGGACCTCTACGATTTGCCGCCGGAGGAGTTGGCGTCGATCCCGACCGTCTGTGCATCGCTCCGCGAGGCGCTGGACGAGTTGGAGAAGGACCACGAATTCCTGCTCGCCGGCGACGTGTTCACCCGCAGCCAGCTTGAGGGTTACATGGCGATCAAGTGGGACGAGGTGTACAAGTACGAGCACACGCCGCACCCGATCGAGTACCAGCTCTACTACAGCTGCTGAATCCGGCTCTCCATCCGGATCGAGGGCGCCCTTCGGGGCGCCTTTTCTTTGTCCGATTGGAAAACATTCAAGGCTCCGCTAGACCGTTCGTCGACGGAGGACTGAATGAACATCCTGATCCTGAACGGCCCGAACCTGAACCTCCTCGGGCAGCGACAGCCGGAGATTTATGGCCATGAAACCCTCGCCGACGTGGAGGCGTCCTGCCGTGCGCTGGAGATCGCCGACCTGACCTTCCGTCAGTCAAACCACGAAGGACAGCTCGTGGACTGGATCCAGGATGCACGCGGCACGCAGGAGGCGGTGATCATTAATCCCGGTGCCTTTTCGCATACGTCGGTCGCGATCCTTGACGCGCTGTCGGCCTATGAGGGCCGCGTCGTGGAAGTTCATATCTCCAATATCCATCGGCGGGAGCCGTTCCGGCACAATTCCTATGTCTCCGCCCGCGCCGATGCCGTGATTGCGGGGCTTGGGACCGAAGGCTACCGGGCTGCGCTGCGTTGGCTGACCGCATGATTTCTCTGACGGACCTGGCCGCCCGGATCGCCGCGCTGCCACCCGGGCGTCAACTGGTTGCCTTGGCCGGACCGCCGGCGGCCGGCAAGTCGACAATTGCCGCAAAGCTCGCCAAGGCAGTCAACGCCGCCGGACGCCCGACGCAGGTCGTACCGATGGACGGCTTTCACCTCGACAATGCAACACTCGATGCAAAGGGGCTGCGCGCCCGCAAAGGCGCGCCGGAAACGTTTGACGTAGATGGTCTCGCCGCGCTGATCCAGGCCGTGCGCGAGGGAGGCGACGTCGACTTCCCGACCTTCGACCGGAACGCGGATGCGACCGTTCCCCATGGCGGGACGCTGCGGGCCGAAATTGCGCTTTTCGAGGGAAATTACCTCCTGCTCGATGCGCCGGGCTGGCGGGACCTGCAAGGTTTCTGGGACCTCACGGTACAGATCTACGTGCCCGAAGCCGAGTTGCGGCGCCGGCTGATGGTACGTTGGACCGATTTGGCGCCGGACGTCGCCGCCGCCAAGACGGAGGGCAACGACCTGCCGAATGCGCGGACGGTCCTGCACCAATCCGTCTCGTCCGATTACAAGCTCGATGGTACGACATCCGTCTAGAAATAGCGGCGTTCGTGAGGCACGGAGCCGAGCGGTGTCACCCGATTGCAACGCAATTTCGCGTTGGGACCGGGACTCCAGAATTCGCGACAGATTCACGTCGTCTGTGGGAACCAAGCACTTCGGATGCTGTTGGATGACCATGAACGTGTCGACAATCGTCACCGTCGCAGCAGACTAACGGGAGACAGCCATGTACTGGGCCGTCGTCTTCATATCGATCTCGCTCTTGGCCGGAGTATTCGCCTTCGGAGGGTTCGCTGCCGCATCAGCCGGCGCAGCCGAAATACTGTTCGTGGTATTCTTGGCGCTTGGCCTCATATCGGCCGCAGTCCGGGTTTACGGGGCGGACAGAGATTAGCAATCATTAACCTTTAACGCGATACCAAGTGCTTTGCGGGATATTGCGGAACATCCACTAGATCGATTGTGCGCCTTAGGAGCCATGAGCGAGATCGCTGGAGCGTCCCCCTCTTATCTTTCCTGTGGGACGTCTCTGTATGCGGGACGTCTCCCCAGGAGGACCGAACTGTGGAAACCTCGGGAGGGGATTGGACCGTCGCCCCCTAGGCTTTTCAGAGCCGCAGGAAAGCTGGGTCGATCCCCTACTTTGGTTTTGGACCTGAACAGATGAAGGGGAATCCACGATGTCCCGCATAAGAGGTAAGGCGCAGCCTCAAAGCTGCCGAACCAGCGGTACTGTACCCTCAGGGCTGGAAATTCGCTTGAGACGCGGGGCGTGAGCTCGTGCTGGGGCGCCCCCCCAGCACGAGCTGCCCATTCTGGTGTTCCATGGAGTTGCAACACAACCATGGAGAAGAACGAATGGACAGGCGGAAGGATACGGCGCTTGAGGCGGTCTTGGAACAGTTGATCGAGCACGGGCCCGGCGAGATCGCATCGGTGTTCGCGCGGGCTTTCGAGCTGGCGATGCAGATCGAACGGGAGCGGTTTCTCGGCGCGAGCCATTATGAGCGCACGCCCGAGCGTCACGGCTATGCCAACGGCTACAAACCCAAGCGGATCGACACGCCTGCGGG
>NZ_CYPR01000053.1 GCF_001408515.1 Jannaschia seosinensis
AACCCGCCCATGACCTTCTCTCGTCGGCGGGTATGGCGATGCGATGCTTCTGCCGCGTTGTTGATCCCCTTGTGGCGACGGTGCTCTACGCCGGGTGCGAGTTTCGCCTTGGCCGCCGCATAGGATCCGAGCTTGTCGGTCACCATCACCCGCGGCAGGCCCCATCTCTTGAAGAGCTTGCGCATGAACTGCTTCGCGGCCGCGGTGTCGCGGCATGACTGCACGAGGATGTCCAAGACATGGCCTTTCGCGTCGATTGCCCGCCACAACCAATGCTTCGTGCCGTTGATCTTGAGTACGACCTCGTCGAGATGCCACTTGTCGGCTGGCCAGGGCCGATCGCGTCGGATCTTCGCGGCGAACTGCGTCCCGAACTTCGCGACCCACACCCGTATCGTCTCATAGGAAACGGCGACGCCCCGCTCGGGCAGAAGGTCTTCGACATCTCGCAGGCTCAGGGCGAAACGGTGGTACGCCCAGACGGCGTATCCGATGACGGTGCGCGGAAAGCGGTTCCCCTTGAGGCGGGAGAGATCGTCGAGGTTCAGCATCCAAGCGAGCTACCGGCCTTCCATGACGCCATCAACCTGATAGTGCCTTGGCAAGTCGGCCCAAGGGTATGTTGTTCGGCGGCAGCATCTTCCCGATCACCGCAGCCTTCCGTTCAGGTGAGTAAGCCATTTCGTCGTCCTGTCCCGCCCGCCTCAGAATACACTTTCTGCATCAGAGCAGGCGACAACTTCCCTGACAGAGGGGGACCCTCCTACACTGTTTATTCTTCCATTTGTAATCGCAGCAAAGCATCATAAGTATGATAAAGGAAGACGTACGCAGGAGGCCATCACTCATGCCCGCAGTGGAACGCATGACCATCACAATGCCTGCCGAGATGGCCGAAACATTGCGGCAAACGGTGGCTGGCGGCGAATACGCATCGACCAGTGAGGTCGTTCGGGAGGCGCTTCGGGACTGGTCCCGGAGCCGCGATACGGAGCGCCGTGATCTCGAAGCTCTGCGCGACGCAGTCCGAGCCGGGCTCGACAGTGGGCCGGGTCTACCGGCTGATCAGGTCTTCGCCGAGCTGCGCGCACGCTACACCGCCAAGTCCTGAGCGTGCGACGCCTGAGCATTCTGCCCGCGGCGCGGGCAGACCTGATCGAGATCGGCGATTTCATCGCGGTCGATAACCCCGACCGTGCCGTTTCCTTCGTGGCTGAGATCGAGGCCAAGATCCTGGCGGTTGCGACTCGACCCGAGAGTTTTCCCGCCCGCGACGAGCTCCACGCGGGCCTGAGGTCTGCGCGACATGGCCGCTACCTGATCTTCTTCCTCGCTGAGGAAGAAGAAGTTCGGGTCGTTCGAGTGCTGCACGGGGCCCGTGACTTGCCAAGGCTGTTCGAGGAATAGTCCCGGTTCGGGACACCCCGAAACGAAGCTATTCGCGTCTTCCTACCGCGGCGCGCAACTGACCCGTCATGTCGATGCCGTGTGCCATCTTGCGGACCATGAGAAAGACGTTTCCCGTCGTTCGTGCCCAGATGCGACCGATCGTGTCCTTCTCCCGCGCTTCGGGTGCCCCGACCAGGTGCTCGCCCTTGTATTCCACCACAAAGAGCCGCCCGTCGGTGAGCCGCGCGATGAAATCGGGATAGAAGCGGTGCCCCACGCGGGGCAGGAAGAAGGAGAGCGGGTGGCGGGCGACGTTTCGGGACCAAACTTCCACCTCGTCCAGACTGTCGAGCGCCCAGGCACATTGAAACTCCTCCCCGTTCGCATCGCCATCAATCAGCGGGGCGCGGTCGGCGCCCAATAGGTGGCGACGGAAGCGGAAGGCTCCTGTGGGCTGGGTCGGAACTGTGGCATAGGTCTCGGCATCGAACCGGACGATCTGCCGCGTGTCATGGGTCGGCGCGGCCTCGTCATCCAGCAAGGCCATCTGGTAGGCGCGACGGCGCGCCTCCTCGCGGATGGAACCCAGCTTCCAGCGGATGCGCGCGGCCACCTGATGCTGCCAGTCGATCAAGGTGCGGATATCGAGGCCGCGCTCCGTCAGAAGATCGGTGATCAGCGCCGCGATCCAAGGCATCATCTCGGCCTGGGGGATGTCCGGCGCACGGCATTCACGCTCAAGCCATTGAACCAGCGACGCCTCGAGATCCGCGTCGGAGGCCGTGGCGAAACCTGGAAGCGCCGTCTGCTCCTGCGTCGTGCGGCTATAGACGAGACGCTCGCCATTGAGATCGATTTCCACCACGTCGTGCGGGCGATGGAAGCTCAGCTCCTCTTCCGACAGGCGCGCGGCGTGATAGTGCCCCATTGCGTGGTGTAGGAGCGCCGACCTTCGGAGAGGTCCGAAGCTGATCAGGTGGCCACGGTGGGCAATCTGACGTCTGCGTTGTCGGTGACGCGCGCGAGGCTTTCAAGCGACATGTACCGCCGGGCGACTGTCCATTCGTCGTTTGTCTCGAGCATCAGAGCGCCGACCAGGCGAACAATGGCTTCGTCGTTTGGAAAGATCCCGATGACATCGGCGCGCCGCTTGATCTCGCGGTTTACTCGCTCGATTGGGTTCGTGGATGCGATCTGGGTCCAATGCTCGCGCGGGAAGTCCATGTAGGCCAGGACGTCGTCGCGGGAGGCGTCCATGAACACGCCGAGCTTTTCCTGCTTCTCGCGAAGCGCATCCGCGACCACTTCCCACTGGGCTTCGGCCTCGGCCTTTGTCTCCTGCGCGAAGATCGTCTTCAGCATCGCCGCCACCGCCGTACGCTGCTTGGCCGGGGCATGGGCAAGCGCATTGCGCATCCAGTGAACGCGGCAGCGCTGGTGGGTATTGTACCCTCAGGTCTGGAAATTCGCTTGAGACGCGGGGCGTGAGCTCGTGCTGGGGCGCCCCCCAGCACGAGCTGCCCATTCTGATATTCCATGGAGTTGCAACACAACCATGGAGAAGAACGAATGAACAGGCGGAAGGATACGGCGCTTGAGGCGGTCTTGGAACAGTTGATCGAGCACGGGCCCGGCGAGATCGCATCGGTGTTCGCGCGGGCTTTCGAGCTGGCGATGCAGAT
>NZ_CYPR01000054.1 GCF_001408515.1 Jannaschia seosinensis
TGCCGCGTTGTTGATCCCCTTGTGGCGACGGTGCTCTACGCCGGGTGCGAGTTTCGCCTTGGCTGCCGCATAGGATCCGAGCTTGTCGGTCACCATCACCCGCGGCAGGCCCCATCTCTTGAAGAGCTTGCGCATGAACTGCTTCGCGGCCGCGGTGTCGCGGCATGACTGCACGAGGATGTCCAAGACGTCGCCTTTCGCGTCGATTGCCCGCCACAACCAATGCTTTGTGCCGTTGATCTTGAGTACGACCTCGTCGAGATGCCACTTGTCGGCTGGCCAGGGCCGATCGCGTCGGATCTTCGCGGCGAACTGCGTCCCGAACTTCGCGACCCACACCCGTATCGTCTCATAGGAAACGGCGACGCCCCGCTCGGCCAGAAGGTCTTCGACATCTCGCAGGCTCAGGGCGAAACGGTGGTACGCCCAGACGGCGTATCCGATGACGGTGCGCGGAAAGCGGTACCCCTTGAGGCGGGAGAGATCGTCGAGGTTCAGCATCCAAGCGAGCTACCGGCCTTCCATGACGCCATCAACCTGACAGTGCCCAGGGGAGACACCCCTGCCGGTGCCGGATCCGCAGGAGCACGTCATCCTGAACCCTGCCCTCGCCCTTCATGATGTCAGATCCGCGGCTCACACGATCTCGAGGCCGTAGATCTGCCCCTGATCGACATAGCTGAGCCAAGACACGTCCTCGTCGATGTGCCAGGTCTCGCGATCGCCCGTCGTCTCCTCCTGAATGAAAAACTCGGCTCCGTCCGCGTCCATGCCGATCCCCCTGGAGAAGGCGGAATCGCCTCCGTTCAGGCTGGAGAGGCCATGGAGGAAGCCTTCGACTTCGGTCAGAGGCTCCTCGGACGCCGTGAAGTCGAAGTGATCCACGTCATCGTCAACGCCGGACACGGTGCCGAACCGGAAGTTTTTCGCATCGGCCGAGCCGCCATCGCCGGCATCGAAGGCGATCCAGCCGATATCTTCGGAGATCTCGACATCCGAAAGGGCGGACCGAAGGCCTTCGCCGACCTGAAGCCGGGCATGCCAGCCCTGGTCGTCTTCGCCGATGCGCGCGGTCGTCCAGAAAGGCGCGTCACCTGCCTGGTGCTGACCGAAGACCGCATCGGCCTCTTCGAGACCATGATCGAAGCGGACAACGCCGTCCTTCTCGATCGTCGAGACCTTCTCGAGTCCGGCAGAGATGCGCGTGCCATCGGAAAGCTCCCACTGACCGGCTTCGACGACGACGTAGTCGACGGTCTCGATCTTGTGCCAGTTGTCCATGTTCTCGGGCTCGTAGAGGCGCATGGTCATCGAGTCGCTGTCGGTTTCGTCGATCCGTACGACGGCTGGCTGGTTGCCGTTCATCGTCCGGATGGAGGCGAAGACGACCGGGTTCTCGTATTCGCCATCGAAATCGATCGTGATGGCGTTGTGGTTGAGATTGGCCCAGCCGAACTCCATGACCCCGCGCGGCTGCGGAACCTGCGGCTGCTCCGGTGCCTCCGGGACAGCCGGCTCCTGAGGCTCCGGCTGCGGCTGCTCCGGCGCTTCCGGCTCCTGAGGCTCCGGTTGTGCCGGCGCTTCCGGCGCTTCCGGCTCGGCCGGAACTTCAGCCGGAGCTTCGGGCACCTGCGGCTGCTCTTCGTTTTCACCGATCTGCATTTCCAGCATGGTGCTCACGAGAGCCTCGTAGCCAGTGCTGACGTCATCCTCGCGTCCGATTTCGACGAGCTGGATGGCGCCGTCGCCCTCGCGCAGGGTGAGCCACACGACATCGGCCTCGTAATCGACGACGATCTCGGCGTCCCGGGTGTTCAGGCCCAGAATGTCGATGCTGCTGAACGAACCGATCAGCTCGTCGACCGTGACCAGCCTGACCGATTCCACCAAGGCGACATCGGTCAGATCGAGTTCGAGTGCCGCACCGCCGAGGTCGACGCCGGACATGACGTCCGTCGCTTCGCCGAACGCGCCCGTCCGGAACTCGCCGATCGTGCCGACCTCGCCATCGCGCGCGGTGAACGAAAGCGTCCCGCGCTCCTGGAAGTCCAGGATCGCAGCGGCGCCGTCATTGCCGTCAAATCCCACTTTCGCGTTGTCGCCGACGATCTCGAGACGGCTTCCTTCGGCCACCGAGAAGGTGGCCCCGCCGGTCGCGAGAACGCTCTGTCCGTTCTGCGCAGTGAAATCGACCGGGCTGCGGAACGCGCCGGTATTCACGAAGCGTCCCCCGTCGACATCGACGTCGAGGGTCCCGTTTCCGGCGGCGCCGTTGGTCCAGAACTGGCCGGCGCGGGCGATGTCGAGCGTGTTGTCGGCGTCGGTGGTCAGCTGACCCTCAACGGTGAGACGGCCATGGGTCAGAGACAGGCCGCCGGCCTTGCCGAACTCGAGGTCGTTGACGACGGAGGTGCCTCCGTAGACCACCTTGTTGCCACCGAGGTCGACATTGTCGCCTGCGACGGTGCCCGGCAGGTCGCCGCTGTCCCAATTCATCCGGTTGTCCCATCGAACGCCGTCGCCGGTCTCGTCAGGGATGAACCGCAGGGTTTCGGCCGCATCGCGGCTGAGGTCCTCGACGCCGAAGCCGACCCGGAAGTACGAGAGCATGTCCTGAACGGCGGCTTTCTGCTCGGTCCCGTCAAGGCCGCGCAGGTGATCTGCGAGATCCTGGATCGTGGCCGTCTCCAGGCCGAGAAGTTCGGCCGTATAGCGCTGGATCGTCGTCTCGTTGAGCTGAGCCTGATCCAGGCCGTTGGTATTGGCGTTCTCGTTCCCCCAGCGCCAGATGATCGTGTCGTCGGCGTAGACACTGTCCTCACCCTTTCCGTGGTAAAGGGCGGACCAGCCCGAAACGGTGTCCGATGCGTCATCGGGATCGTTGGCATGCGCGACGATGTTGTCGACGAGCGTCGACATCAGGCCTTCGTTGCGAATGCCCCAGTCCAGCGCGCCGATCCTCGGGGCGTCGGCCCCGCGGGCTGCCGCCGAGGTGACGACGTTGCCGACCATCAGGGAGTAATTTCCGACCGGCCCTGCACCTTTGTAGTCTCCGCCGAGCGTGTTCCAGGCGATGTTGTTGTCGAGGAACATATTGTCCTCGAGGAACACCCCGCCCCGGAACTGCGCGCCGAAGGATGCGCCGCGCATGTCGACGGAATCACGGAAGGTGACGTCGTCCGTGCTCGCCTGGATGTAGACGTTGTGGCTGTACATGCTGGGCGGGTGTCCGCCTTCGATGGAGCCTTCCGCGTCGAAGTCGGGCGCGAAGCCGTTATGGTCGATAACCATTCCTTCCATCAGCAGACCGTCAACGCTGGAGGAGTAGAACCCGCTTGCACGGCTGGCATGCGGAGACCACTCCCCGCCGCTCGTGACATGCTCCGGTTCTTCGTCCCACACGTCCAGGACGCGGGAATTGCGAACGGTGATGCCGGACATGGTGCCGTTGAAGCCACTCATGTTCGTTTCACCGCCACTCAGGGTCACGTTGTCGAAAATCACATTCTCATGCTGACCGAGAACGAGAGCGCCGGCTTTGAAGTCCAGCCCCTGGACGACGATGTTCTTCACGTTGTTCTGATAGATTTTCGGGCTGCTCAACATGACCGGAGCGGAACCTTCACCCCAAGAGGTGACGTAAAGCGGGTTCAGCTCGGATTCCCCGCTGGTGCCGCGCGGAAGAAGACGGCCGGCATCGTATTCGTGTCCACGCTCGAGAAGCAGCCAGTTCGAATTCGCATCGCCGCGATCGTTGATCCGGTACCAGAGGCCCATGCCGGGCGAGGTCGCCAGAGCCATGTCTTCGGATGCGCCGTATTCCGAGTGATCGCGAAGCCACCAGCTGGTGACGCTGTCCTCGGAGATACCCTCGAGAGCCGCGATATCGGCCGTCGTCAGGCCATCACCGGAGATGTAAACTTTCCGGTGGTTTTCGCCGTGTTCGACGATGACGTTGTCGTTCTCGTCGGTGGCCAGCATGTAATGGCTGGCACCCGTTCCCCATCCGGACTGCTGAGGTCCTTCGGTCACGGTGATCGTCGCTTCCTGGGTCTCGATCGTCCCGTCCGTCCGCGTGATCGCATAGGTCGCCGACAGGTTCCCGACATAGTCGGAGTCCGTCATGACAAGTGCGAGGGAGCCATCGGGATTGACGGACAGGTGACCGTGATCGGGGCGCTCGAGGATCTCGACTGAGGCGATGTTGCCGCCGGTCGGCGAGAAGGTCGTCACACGCCCGGAATAGGCCTCCGCAACTTCGTTCGGGTCCAGAACAGGATGCTGAACCGGCTCCTCCACGACCGGCGCTTCGGCGACCGGATTCTCGGCCTCCTTTACGACAGGCTCTTCGGGAGCGGGCTGCTCGACGGCCGGCTCTTCGGTGGCCGGTGTCTCGGTGACCGGCGCCTCGACGCCGTCCCCGACCGGATCGCTTCCTGCGCCGGCGGGCTCCTGCGCCTCGCTGTGCCGCAGGGTTTCGACGCCCATCACGCCGCGGACGCCATCGGTGTCGGGACCTTGCCATTCCAGCCGCAGGGTCTGCGCGCCGGACGCTTCGAAATACAGCACGCCGAGGTCATGGAATCCCGCGTCCAGATCGAGCGTGACGCTTTCGGTGCGCGAAGGGTGAAGCCCGTCATTGCCGATCACGTCCTGACCGTCGATCGAAAGGCGGCTGCCGTCGTCGGACGTCAGGTGGAAGGTGTAGCTTCCAGCCTGCTGCACTTCGAAGCCGCCCGTGTAACGGGCTGCGAAGTTGCTTTCCGGGCCGTCGGCCCAGAACGGGTCGTAGCTCTTGTAGGTGTCGAGATCCGCAACAGTGCCGGTCGCATCGGGCGTGCGGTCGAAATCGATATTCGCAAGCGAGGACACGCGACCGTCGAGGGCGAAATACTCGGCGCGCAGACCTTCGTTGAAGTTGCCCGGAACAACGGCAGGCTCCTCAGTGGCCGGCTCTTCGGAAACCGGCGTCTCTGCCGCCGGCTCCTCGATCACCGGATCCACGGTCTCGTCGACGATCGGCGTATCGACGACGGGGGTTTCGGCTTCATCGACAACCGGGTCGGCTTCCTGGCCGGCCGGCTCCTGGGTTTCGACATGGCGCAGGGTTTCGGTTCCCATCACGCCGCGGACGCCGTCGGTCTCGGCTCCGCTCTGGAGAGCTTCAATGTGATGAAACTTATCTTCTGTCTGTCGTATTTCGGAAAGGTCAGTCTCAGTTTGATAGATCATCATAAATGCTTTCGCACATTGTCAGGATGCTTCAGCTCTATGGAAGATCAATGAAAAGAGTCTTGATCAGCCCCGAGAATGTCAGATCTTCTGGACACCTCTAACAGGCTGCTGAAAAAGGCCGGTCTCGACGCGGTTTCGAGAACATGATTCACCTTCGTCACTGCAGTGGCGGAGAGGGCGACGATGCGCGGGACGGACGAAGCGAGCGGATCGCTGTTCAGCTATGTGGATCTTGATGAGCGGGTCCCTTCGGGTCATCCGCTTCGCAAGATCCGGCAGATCGTGAACGACGCGCTGGCGAGCCTCGATGCCGAGTTCGACGCACTCTACACCGACTTCGGCCGCCCCTCCATCGCGCCGGAGCGCCTGATCCGGGCGAGCCTTCTCCAGATCCTGTTCTCGATCCGCTCGGAGCGGCAGATGATGGAGCAGATGGATTACAACCTGCTGTTCCGGTGGTTCGTCGGACTTGGCATCGACGACCCGGTATGGGTCCCCACGGTGTTCAGCAAGAACCGCGACCGGCTGCTGACCACCGAGATGTCGCGCAAGGTGATGGCGGCGATCCTGGCACATCCGGAGGTCCGACCGCTGCTCTCGAATGAACACTTCTCGGTGGACGGCACGCTGATCAAGGCGTGGGCGTCCATGAAGAGCTTCCAGCCGAAGGAAAGCGCACCGCCGGATCGCGACGACGATCCAGGCGATCCGCCGCCTCCGCCAGCTAAGGAGGCCGCCGCAGACACCGACCATCAGCTTCAGCAGACCGAGA
>NZ_CYPR01000055.1 GCF_001408515.1 Jannaschia seosinensis
GTTTTTCTGACGCTTGACGAAGGGCCTGACGTATTGCGGCGCGATAAGTTTCGCTTCATGGCCGAGCGATTCCATCTCCCGCGCCCAGTAACTGGCGCTACCGCAAGCCTCGAACACGACAATGCACGCGGGCTGCTCGAACATGAACCGCCGGAACTGCTCCCGCGTCAGCTTCTTCCGGAACTTCACCTGCCCCGTCATCGAAGCTCCGTGCACTTGGAAAACTCGCTTTGCCAAGTCCACCCCGATCATCGTATCCTTCATCTCGCCGTCCTCCTCGCTGCGTGGCGTTGAACACCACGACCATGGCACATTGCGATGCCGTCTGGGGAGGGCGGCAACCATCCCATCTCCAAAGATGTAGGCCCAGGCGTAGCGGCAGTCCTTCGGTGCCCGCGGGCGCGTCCCCTGTTGGCCAACGCGCGCCTCATCTTGGAACCAGACCTCCAGAGGCTTTTCCTTTGCCTCCTCAGGCAGGGCCGTGCGCACCAGTTCTGGAAAGTTTTTTATATAGCTCCTGGGCGTCTGGATCGCTCTGCGGATGACGCGGCCGCGCCGACAGCTTCACGAAGCCGAGCCGGCGGAGGATCGAGCTCATCGTCCGCTCCGCCACGCGAATGCCAAAGCGGCGCTCCACCACTGCGCACAGATCGACCCGCCGCCAGCGCACAACTCCGTCCATCTCCGGGTCCGGCCCCGCTTCGACGATCGCCGCCAGCTCGCTCATCTGCTCCGTGCTGAGCATGGGCGTCCGGCCCGGAAGAGGACGATCGATGAGACCCGACAGCCCCTCCGCATTATAGCGATGAACCCAGTCGCGCAGGGTCTGCCGATCCATCCCGCAACTCTCTGCCGCCTCCGTCCGTGTCCGCCCGTCGAGCACGAAGGCCAGCGCAAGCATCCGCCGCGACGCCCTTGCGTCCTTCGCCCGCGCCGCCTCGCGCCGTAGGTCCGCCGCCGACAGCTCCCTACGCGTGATCTCCACCCCCATGCTGATCCTCCCTCACATCCCAGAGAGAGTGAATCAGCAACTGACACACCTGGGAAGCCCTCACAGAGTCAAAGCCTCCGGCCGTTGGTATAAGTGCTCCGGACTGAACAGGTCACTCGGCAGCTAGCCTGGTGATAAGGACCGTCACTTCCGGCCGCTTGCCGACCTCATCCTGCGCGATCTTGCGGACGCCCTTGACGATCAGATCCTCGAGCGCCTCATCGTCGTCGGCGACCTTCCGGCTTATCCGGGCGAGGGCACCGGCAAGATGCTCTTCCATCATGTCGGACAGGGAGGCGGAGCCGCGCACCTCTTCGGGGATACCGCGGATATCGACCCAGGTATCCTCAAGCACGTCGCCATCGTCGTCCACCATCACGGCGACCACCACGAGACCGTTCAGCGCGATGCGCAGACGGTCGCGAATGACGCCGTCGAACTGTCCCACCAACGCGGAGCCGTCGAGATAAGTGCGGCCGGTTTCGACATGGCCCACCACTTCCGGCTTGTTGCCGGCCAGGTCCAGCATAGTGCCGTTTGGCGCGACGATCCCGGTCCGGCCGGTCGCTTCGGCCAGCTTGGCGTGCTCGCGCAGGTGCCGGTGTTCGCCATGCATCGGAATGACGACCTGCGGGTTGGTGATCTCGTGGATCCGCTCCAGGTCGGGGCGGTTGGCGTGGCCCGAGACGTGATACAGCCCGTCATCGTCGGTCACGACATCGACGCCCATCTCCGAGAAGTTGTTCATGATCCGGGCGACTTCCTTCTCGTTGCCCGGGATCGTCTTGGAGGAGAACAGGAACGTGTCGCCCTCGCGCATTTCCATGCCGAAATACTTGCCGCGCGAAAGCTGTGCGGAGGCGGCGCGCCGCTCCCCCTGGCTTCCGGTGACGATCAGCATCAGGTTCTCACGCGGGATATCGGCCGCTTCCTCGGGGCTCACGGTCGGCGGGAAGTCGGTCAGGAGCCCCTCCTCCGTCGCGGCCTCGGTCATGCGGCGCATGGCGCGGCCCATCAGGCAGACGGAGCGGCCTGCCGCCTCCCCCGCCTTCGCCAGCGATTGCAGCCGCGCGACGTTCGACGCGAAGGTCGTGGCGACGAAGAGCCCCTTGGACGCGGCCACCAGCGGCCGCAAGTTCGGCGCGACCTGCGCCTCCGACCGGCCGGGATGTCTCGAGAACACGTTGGTCGAATCGCAGATCAGCGCCCGCACGCCCGGCTTCGCCGCCTCGGCCCAGAGGTCGGGGTCGAATGCCTCGCCTACGATGGGCGACGGGTCGAGCTTGAAATCGCCGGAATGGATTACCCGGCCCGCGGGGCTGTCGATGACGAGCGCGGCGGATTCCGGGATGGAGTGGGAGATCGGCAGGAAGCTCACGGAGAACGGTCCCGCCGTCACCGTCTCGGGGAAGGCCGGCGCGGTCCGGACCATTTTCGGGTCCTGCCCCTTTTCGGAAAGCTTGCGGCGCGCGAGATTGGCGGTGAACTTGCGCGCGTGGATCGGCTTCTTCAGCTGCTGGAACAGGTGGCCGACGCCGCCGACGTGGTCCTCGTGGCCGTGGGTGATGAACACCGCCTCCAGCCGGTCGAGATTGTCCTTGAGCCACGAGATGTCGGGCAGGATGACATCCACCCCCGGCGTCGTGTCCATGTCCGGAAAGGCGATGCCCAGATCCACGAGGATCAGGCGCTCGCGCCCCTCCGCGCCATATCCGTAGACATAGGCGTTCATGCCGATTTCGCCCGCGCCCCCGAGGGGCAGATAGATCAGACGGTTGCGTCCGCTCATGTGAAGTCCTTGTTGAATTCGTGAATGACGGTCAGGCCATGCATCGTGAGGTCGTCTTCGAAGGCGTCGAAGAGGCTCTCGGCCTGTTGGAAAAGCGGGGCGAGCCCCCCGGTGGCGATTACTTTCATCGGCCGGTCGCGTTCCGCGCGGATCCGGGCCGAAAGTTCCTTGATGAGGCCGACATAGCCCCAGAATATTCCCGACTGCATGCAGGCGACGGTGTTGGTGCCGACTACGCGCTGCGGCTGGGTGATGTCCACATGCGGCAGCGCGGCCGCGGCCATGTGCAGCGCCTCGAGCGACAGGTTCACCCCGGGCGCGATGGCGCCCCCAACATACGCGCCGTCATGGTCCACGACATCGAATGTAGTGGCCGTGCCGAAATCTACAACGATCAGATCGCCGCCATGCCGATCGAAGGCGCCCGCCGTGTTCACCAGCCGATCGGGCCCGACGGTCGTGCCCGCATCGACACGTGGCGGAACGGGCAAGGCGCAGTCGGGCTTGCCCACGACAAGGGGACGGGTGTCGAAGTAGCGGTCGCACAGGACCCGCAGGTTGAAGACCACGCGCGGCACGGTCGAGGAAATCACGCATTCGCGGATCGTCACGTCGATATCGCGCAGGTTCATCGACGTGCGCAGCCAGGCGTAATATTCGTCGGCGGTGCAATGCGCATTGGTGGCACGGCGCCAGGACGCCACGAAGGTGGTGCCGTCCCAGACGGCGAAGACGGTGTTGGTATTGCCGCAATCGATCGTCAGGAGCATGTCGCCACCCCTTCAAAGAACACATCTCCCGCAGCGACGCGGCGTGGCCCCGCGGAGGTGCCGAGCATCAGGCAGCCATCAGCGTCGAGATCGTCGAACGTGCCCTGCATTGTCTCGGCCATCGTCCGCACCGTGACCGGCGCGTGCAGATTGGCGGCGCGCGCAAGCCAGTCGGCGCGAGTGCGGTCGAAGGGCTGCGCCTCGCGGGCGGCGAAGGCGGGAGCGAGCGCATCGAGCATGGCTTCGGGCGTGACTCGCAGGCCGGTCGCCTCCATCAGGGAGACGGGGCGGAGGGCGTCGGGCTCGACCGCTTCGGGTCGCGGAGCGGCAAGCAGATTGATGCCGACACCCAGGACGAGGACGCCCGGCTCGGGGCATTCGAGGAGGATGCCAGCAAGTTTGCCCCCCTCCAGCAGAACGTCATTGGGCCATTTCAGCGCAAGGCCCTGCACCCCTAGTGCTGTCAGCGTATCGTGAAGCGCCAGCGACGCGGTGAAGCTGCGCAGCGCCATCCGGGCGGGCCCGTCGCCCGGTCGCCAGATCAGCGAGGCGGCGAAATTGCCCGATGGCGTGGACCACGCCCGGCCACGGCGACCGCGCGCGGCACTCTGGCGATGCGCCAGGATCCAGGTCGGCTGCGTGGGGGTACGGCGCAGGGCCTCCGCCGAGGTGCTGTCCACCTCGTCCAGAACGACCCGCGCGATGCCGGCGGGCCAGTCTGTCACACCCCGACCAACGTGATTGCGGCCACGGCCGCCAGCCCCTCGATCCCGAACATGTTGATGACGCCCAGAACCATGATCAGCGCGGAGACGACCATGGCGAACCACTGCACCGGCGGCATGTCACGGTCGAGATGCGTCTCTGCCTCGCCGAAATACACAAGGTAGACGATGCGGAGATAGTAGAACGCCCCGATGACCGTCGCGATGACACCCGCGATGGCAAGCCAGGCGAGCCCCGCCTCGACAGCGGCCTGGAGCACGTAGAGCTTGGCAAAGAAGCCGACCATCGGCGGGATGCCGGCAAGCGAGAACATCAGAACAAGCAGGCAGAGCGCGGCGCCGGGACGGGCCTTCGAGAGTTGATTGAGCGAGGCGATGTCGGTCGTCTCCCTGCCCTCGCGGCGCATCGACAGGATGAAGGCGAAGGTGCCGATGTTCATCACCACGTAGATCGCCATGTACAGGAGCATCGCCTGCACCCCGCCGGCCGTCCCCGCGGCGAGGCCCATCAGCGCGTAGCCCATATGCGCAACTGACGAGTAGGCCATCAGCCGCTTGATGTCGGATTGTCCGATCGCGGCAATCGATCCCACGAACATTGAGGCTAGCGAGAGGAAGGCGACGATCTGCTGCCAGTCGCCGACGATACCGCCAAAGGCGTCGAACACGATTCGCGCGAACATCGCCATGGCCGCGACCTTGGGCGCTGTGGCGAGGAAGGCGGTGACCGGTGTGGGCGAGCCTTCATAGACGTCCGGCGTCCACATGTGGAACGGCGCGGCCGAGACCTTGAAGGCGAGCCCCGAGAGGATGAACACGAGACCGAAGAGCAGGCCGAGCGGCGTCTCGCCCGATGCGGCGAGAATGACACCGCGGAATTCCGTCGTCCCGGCAAAGCCGTAGGTCAGCGAGATGCCGTAGAGCAGCAGACCCGAGCTGAGCGCGCCCAGCACGAAGTATTTGAGCCCGGCCTCCGTCGAGCGGATGCTGTCGCGGCGCATGGAGGCGACGACGTAGAGCGACAGGGACTGAAGCTCCAGCCCCATATAGAGCGTCAGCAGGTTGCCGGAGGCCACCATCACCATCATGCCGATCACGGACAGCGTGATGAGGATCGGATATTCGAACTTCATCAGGCCGGCGCGACGCATGTAATCGTGACCCAGCAACAAGACCGCCGCAGCCGACAGAAGGATCGTCACCTGCGCGAAGCGGGAGAACCCGTCCTTGACGATCATGAACGAGAAGCCGGTGCCGACATCGGGGGAGACGCCGATCCAGAACGCGATGATCGTGAACAGGGCCGCGGTGGTCCACAAAAGCGGCTTCGCCAGCGCATCCTTGCCCGTGTAGACGGCCACGAGCAGGGCGCCCATGGCGTAGATCGCCAGGATGATCTCGGGCAGGATGATTGTCAGGTCGGCGCTCATGGGCACGTCTCTCTCAGTGGTCGGCGCCCGCAACGTCGTGCTGGAGCACGAAGTTCGCGGTGGCGACGTCGTAGGTCTCGGCGAGCAACGCGGTCGTCGGGCCGATGATATCGGTGACGAGGCTCGGATAGACGCCAAGAAGGATGGTGGCGATGACGAGCGGGGCGAAGATCGCCTTCTCCCGTCCATTCATGTCGGTGATGGAGCGCAGGGACTCCTTGATTAGATCGCCGAACACAACCCTGCGATAGAGCCACAGGGCGTAGCCGGCCGACAGGATCACCCCGGTACAGGCCACGAAGGCGACCCAGGTGTTGACCTGGAACACGCCGACGAGGGTCAGGAATTCTCCGACGAAGCCGGACGTGCCGGGCAGGCCGACATTGGCGAGGGTGAACAGCATGAAGACGGCGGCATAGGCGGGCATCCGGTTCACGAGCCCGCCATAGGCGTCGATGTCACGCGTATGCATCCGGTCGTAGATCACCCCCACGCACAGGAACAGCGCGCCGGAGATGAATCCGTGGGAAAGCATCTGGAAGATTGCGCCGTCGATACCCTGCCGGTTGGCGGCGAAGATCCCCATGGTGACGAAGCCCATATGCGCGACCGACGAATAGGCCACGAGCTTCTTCATGTCCTGCTGCATCATCGCCACGAGCGAGGCGTAGACGATGGCGATCGCCGACAGCCACAGGACCAGCGGGCCCATGACCTCGGACCCGATGGGGAACATCGGCAGCGAGAAGCGCAGGAAGCCGTAGCCCCCCATCTTGAGCAGGATCGCCGCCAGAACGACGGAGCCCGCCGTCGGCGCCTGGACGTGCGCATCGGGCAGCCAGGTGTGCACGGGCCACATCGGCATCTTGACGGCGAAGGACGCGAAGAAGGCCAGCCAGAGGACGGTCTGCAACCCGCCCACGATGTTGAGGCCGAGCACCCGCATCGGCACCGACGAGAATTCGTGCGCGAGCAGAGCCGGAATATCCGTCGTTCCCGCGTCGAGATACATCGCGATCATCGCGATCAGCATCAGGACGGAGCCCAGCAGCGTGTAGAGGAAGAACTTGAATGCTGCATAGATCCGGTTCGCCCCGCCCCAGATCCCGATGATCAGGAACATCGGGATCAGACCCGCTTCGAAGAACAGGTAGAACAGGATCAGGTCGAGCGCGCAGAACACGCCGATCATCAATCCCTCAAGCACGAGGAGCGCGATCATGTAATCCTTCACCCGCGTCGTCACCTCCCAGCAGGAGGCGATCACCAGGGGCATGAGGAAGGTCGTCAGCATCACGAACAGGACCGAGATGCCGTCAACGCCCATCTTGTATTGCAGGCCGAGAAGCCAGTCGCGCTCTTCGACGAACTGGAAGCCGGGATCAAGCGGCTCAAACCCGAAGAGCACGAAGAGCGACACGATGAAGGTGAACGTCGTGGCACCCAGAGCCAGCCATTTGGCATTCCGCCGGGCCGCCTCGTCGTCGCCGCGCAGGAAGAGCGCCAGGATCCCGGCCGCGATGAGCGGTGTGAACGTGATGATGGAGAGAAGGTTGGCCATTCTTTAGTTCCCGGCGGCGATCGTCGTCCAGGTGATGAGGATCACGATCCCGATGACCATCGCGAAGGCATAGGTGAAGATGTAGCCCGACTGCGCGCGGTTGAGCCATTTGGTGGCGAAGGGCACGAGCCCCATGGCGAGACCGTTGATCGATCCGTCGATCACCGTCCCGTCGCCGCGCTTCCACAGGAAGGTGCCGAGGCGCTTGGCGGGACGAACGAAGATGGTGTCGTAGATCTCGTCGAAGTACCACTTGTGCAGCAGGAACCGATGCAGCGGTCCCAACTGGCCGACCCACTGGCCCGGCAGAGCGGGCTGCCGGATATAGGCGAGCCAAGCGGCGGCGAAGCCGATGAGCATGGCCACGAAGGGCGAGACCTTGACCCAGACCGGCACGTGATGCGCATCGTCGATGATGTTGTTGTCGGGCCCCATGTAGATCGCGCCCGCGCCGGGCGGCGCGTAGGCCACGGGTTCCGACGTCTCGGCCTCGCCGAGTTCGGTGATGTCGCCTGATCCCTCGCCGTGGCCCGCCGCCTCGGCGACGGTCTCGGTTGCGGGGATGCCGAAGAATTCCTCGATTGCGTGGTCGTCGCCGAAATAGCTGTTGTACCAGACCATGCCCGCGAGGACGGAGCCGACCGCGAGGACGCCGAGCGGCACCGTCATGACGAGCGGGCTCTCATGCGCGTGATCGTGCGTGTGCCTGTCGCCGCGTGGCGTGCCGAAGAAGGTCAGGAACATCAGCCGCCAAGAGTAGAAACTCGTGAGCATGGCCGCGATGACCAGCAGCCAGAACGCCGCCGTGTTGCCCGCGAACGCCACCTCGATCACGGCATCCTTGGACAGGAAGCCCGCGAAGCCGATATGGGTCAACGGAATGCCGACGCCGGTGATGGCGAGCGTGCCGATCATCATCGCCCAGAAGGTCAGCGGGATTTTCTTCCGCAGACCGCCATAGTTCCGCATGTCCTGCTCGTGGTGCATCGCATGGATGACCGAGCCGGCCCCGAGAAACAGCATCGCCTTGAAAAACGCGTGCGTGAACAGGTGAAACATCGCGACCGAATAGGCGCCCAGACCCGCGGCCACGAACATGTAGCCAAGCTGTGAGCAGGTCGAATAGGCGATCACGCGCTTGATATCCGTCTGCACCACGCCGACGGTTGCCGCGAAAAACGCCGTGAGCGCCCCGAGCACGACCACGAAGGTCATCGTCGCATCGGCAAATTCCATGATCGGCGACATGCGGCAGACGAGGAACACGCCCGCCGTGACCATCGTCGCCGCGTGGATCAGGGCCGAAACCGGGGTCGGCCCCTCCATCGCGTCGGGAAGCCAGGTATGCAGGCCGAGTTGCGCCGATTTGCCCATGGCGCCGACGAACAGAAGGAAGGCGATCAGGTTGGCAGCGTTCCAGTCGGTCCACAGGAACCGGATTTGCGTCTCGGCTATGGCGGGAGCGGCGGCGAAAACCTCGTCGAAGCCGATCGAGTCGGTCAAATAGAACAGGCCGAAGATGCCGAGCAGGAAGCCGAAGTCGCCCACGCGATTGACGATGAACGCCTTCATTGCGGCCGCGCCGGCCGACGGCTTGCGCCAGTAGAAGCCGATCAGGAGATAGGAGGCGACACCAACCCCCTCCCATCCGAAGAAGAGCTGCAGCAGGTTGTCGGCCGTCACCAGCGCCAGCATCGCGAAGGTGAAGAAGGACAGGTACGCGAAGAAACGCGGCTTGAAGGTCTCTCCCTCGCGCCATTGCGGATCCTGATCCATGTAACCGAAGGAATAGAGGTGCACGAGCGCCGAGACGGTCGTGATCACCACCAGCATGATCGCCGTCAGCCGGTCCAGGCGGATCGACCAGTCGGTGGCGAGCGATCCGCTCTCGATCCAGGACATGAGGAAGATGCGCTGTGTCACGCCATCATGGGACAGGAAGACGATCCAGGACAGCAGTGCCACAAGAAACAAGATCGCAGTGGCCGTCACGATGGCGGCCTTCTCGCCGATCACGCGCCAGCCGAACCCGCAGATCAGCGCGCCGACGAGAGGGGCGAGGAGAATGATGGGTGTCATGGGTTCAGCCCTTCATCCTGTTGACGTCTTCGACGTCGATGGTGCCGCTGTTGCGGAAGAAGCATACGAGGATGGCCAGCCCGATCGCGGCCTCGGCGGCGGCGACCGTCAGGACGAACAATGTGAAGACCTGCCCCGTCAGATCGCCGAGAAATCCGGAGAAGGCGACGAAGTTGATGTTCACCGCCAGCAAAACAAGCTCGATCGACATCAGGATGATGATGATGTTCTTCCGGTTCAGGAAGATACCGAAGATGCCGATCACGAAGAGCGCGGCGGCCACGGTAAGGTAGTGTTCGAGTCCGATCATCGTCTTCCTTTCGGGGCTGCCACCCGCTTGCGTTCTCTTGCGGCCCGGACGCGGCTCCGCGCGATCCCGGTTAGAGCCCCTGCCCCGGCTTCACGTCGTGCATCTCCATCGCCTTCTCCGGATCGCGCCACATCTGGTGAAGCACGTTCTGCCGCTTGACGTCCTTGCGGTGGCGCAGGGTCAGGGCAATCGCGCCGATCATCGCGACGAGCAGGATCAGGCCGGCGAGCTGGAACATCAGGAAGTACTGGTCGTAAAGCACCAACCCGAGCGAGACGGTGTTGACCGTGGGCGGCACGGGCACGGTGGCGAGACCTTCTGCCATGAGAACGCCCTCGGCCGTTTCCCACACACCGTAGGCGATGGCGAGCTGCATCAGAAGGACGATCGCGATCAGACCGGCCAGCGGCACGTAGCGCGCCATCTCCGCCTTCAGCTCCGCGAAATCCACGTCGAGCATCATCACCACGAACAGGAACAAAACCGCGACCGCACCGACATAGACGATGACGAGCAGCATCGCCACGAACTCCGCCCCGAGCAGGACGAACAGGCCCGCCGTCGACAGGAATGTCAGGATAAGCCACAGCACGGAATGGACCGGATTGCGCGAGACCACGGTGAACAGGCCACCGGTCACGGTGACGATCGCGAAGAGATAGAATGCGAAGTCGAGCACGGTCATGCGTCGTCCCCCAGAGCATCGTCGGCGAGTTGCATCGCCTTGTTCATCGCCGGCAGGCCCGCGAACATTCCCATCAGCCCGATCGCCTCGGCGATCTCCTGGCGCGTCGCGCCCTGCGCGGCGGCCTGACGAACGGTCATGCGAATCTGCGCCTCGGCCTGCGCACCGAGCATGGTCAGCGCGGCCAGCGTCAACAACATCTTGGTCTTGGCGTCCAGCCCCTCGGGGCTGACCCCCTTGCCGGCGAACTGCTCCATCATGTCGGCGGGCATGGTCGGCCAGAGCTTTTCGAACCCCTGGGGCGTGAAGTTCTCCAGCGCCGGGTTCATCGTCTTGGCCATGTCCTGCATGTGGGTCATCCAGGCGGCGAAGGGATTGGCGGGATCGGTCATCTGTAGGGCGCGTCCAGTTCGATATTACGCGCCAGAACGGCCTCCCAGCGGTCGCCGTTATCGAGAAGCTTCTCCTTGTCGAAGAGCAACTCCTCGCGGGTTTCGGTGGCGAATTCGAAATTCGGGCCCTCGACGATGGCATCGACCGGGCAGGCCTCCTGACAGAAGCCGCAATAGATGCATTTCGTCATGTCGATGTCGTAGCGCGTCGTCCGGCGGGATCCGTCCTCGCGCGGTTCGGCATCGATGGTGATGGCCTGAGCCGGGCAGATCGCCTCGCACAGTTTGCAGGCGATGCACCGCTCCTCGCCGTTGGGGTAGCGGCGCAGGGCATGTTCCCCGCGGAAACGGGGCGATTGCGGCCCCTTTTCGTGCGGATAGTTCAGCGTCGCCTTGGGCGCGAAGAAGTATTTCAGGCCCAGTTTCAGCCCTGCGAACATATCCGTCAGCAGGAAATACTTGACCGAGCGGGTCCAGTCGATCTGCGTCATATCAAATCCCCAGCATCGTCCAGCGGGCCCAGAACCCGCCGAGAACCTCAAAGCGCGCGAGGAAGGCCACGATCACCACCCAGCCGAGCGAAAGCGGCAGGAAGACCTTCCAGCCGATCCGCATGAGCTGATCGTAGCGGAAGCGCGGGACCACGGCCTTCACCAGCGCGAAGAGGAAGAAGAAAAAGGCCATCTTCGCCACCATCCACAGCGGCGAATCCGGAATGAACGGGATCGGCGACAGCCAGCCCCCGAAGAACAGCAGACTCGTCACCGCGCAAAGAAGGAAGATCGCGATGTATTCGCCGGCCATGAACAGCAGGAACGGCGTCGAGGAATATTCCACCTGATATCCGGCGACGAGCTCCGATTCGGCCTCGGGCAGGTCGAAGGGCGCGCGATTCGTCTCGGCCAGACAAGAGATGAAGAACAGGAACACCATCGGGAAGTGCGGCAGCCAATACCAGCCGAAGAAGCCCCATCCAGTATCCTGCGCGCGCACGATGTCACCGAAGTTGAGCGATCCCGTCGACAGGATCACGCCGATGATGACGAGGCCGATCGAGACCTCGTAGGAAATCATCTGCGCCGCCGAGCGGAGCGACCCGAGGAAGGGATATTTCGAGTTCGACGCCCAGCCGCCCATGATCACGCCGTAGACCTCGAGCGAAGAGACGGCGAAGACATAGAGGATGGCCACGTTGATATCGGCCAGAACCCAGGTGTCGCCGAACGGGATCACCGCCCAGGCCACCATCGCCAGAACGAAGGAGACGAGCGGCGCCAGCAGGAACACAAACCGGTCCGCACCCGCCGGGATCACGATTTCCTTGACGACGTATTTCAGCGCGTCGGCCACCGATTGCAGCAGGCCGAAGGGCCCGACGACGTTCGGACCCCGCCGCATCTGCACGGCTGCCCAGACTTTCCGGTCGCCATAGACCAGAAAAAGCAGCGAGATCATCACGAACGCCACGACCGCAAGGCATTGCGCCAGGATCAGCAGGGTGATGCCCAAAGGGGATGCCAGAAATTCCGCCATGTCGCGTCCTGTTCACGTCCTCATACGGTCGGGATGCCCCGCGCGCGACAGTCCTCGACCGCCACATCGGCATCGATCGTCCTCAGGCCACGGGGGGTCGAGGACGAGACGGTGTAAACCGCATCCGCGCTCCAAACGCCACCCCGTTCCTCGACCTGCGTGCGTACTTGTCGCGCAAAAGCAAATCCGCGGTCATGCGCGTAGCCCGATACGGCGCATTCCGCATATTCCAGAACGTCCCGGCGGTCGCGCGCACCCTTCATCTCGACGACGACTCGGATCAGGTCCTCCGCCAGAAACCGCGCCTCGACGACTCCGCCGTAGTACGGGTCGGGCGCAACGCGTCCCGGCCGCTCCTCGCCGATGCAGGCCCCGAGGAGCAAAAGCACCACCAGCGGCGCGCAGCGGCGCATCCGGTCACTCCGCCGCGATCGGCTGCTCCGCACGGACCTTCGCGAGTTGTGACAGCTCCGCCATGAGTTGCGAGGCGCGGGCGATCGGGTTGCTCAGGTAGAAATCGCGCACCGCCAGCCCGAAATCGCCCGACTCGAGTCGCGGCAATTCGCCCGCCGGCGCGAAGTCGTTGACCGGCAGCGCATCGAGTTCGGCCAGATGCGGCGCCGCCTCGACCAATGCGCGACGCAGTTGCGGCAGACTGTCATAGGGAAGCTGATATCCCGCCTCGGCCGACAAAGCGCGCAGGATGGCCCAGTTCTCCTTGGCCTCGCCGGGCGCGAAGGATGCGCGCAGGGCGAGCTGCGGACGGCCTTCGGTGTTGACGAACAGGCCCTGCTCCTCGGTCCAGGCCGCGCCGGGCAGGATGACGTCGGCGCGATGCGCCCCGCGGTCGCCGTGGCTGCCCTGGTAGATGACGAAGGGCCCATCGGGAATGTCGATCTCGTCGGCCCCGAGGTTGTAGATCACGTCCGCCGAGAGCGCGGCATCGATCCCGCCCTCGTTATACGCCCCCGCATCCATCGCGCCGACACGTCCGGCCGCGTTGTGCAGAATCAGCAGCCCTGCATTCGTTCGCTCCGCCAAGGTGCGGGCATGGGCCAGAACCGCGGCACCGTCCTCGCCGACTAGCGCGCCGACGCCCAGGATCACCAGCGACGGAACCTCGACGTCGTCCGACGACACTCCCTTGCCCATGAGATCGGTCAGCGCGTCACGCCCGGTGCCCACATGCGTGTGATCGTAGGTCAGATCGACCTCTTTCCCGATCAGCGACACATCCGCACCGCGCAGCCACGCCTTGCGGATGCGCGCGTTCAGGACGGGCATCTCGACCGCCGGATTCGTTCCGATCAGAATGATGCGCTTCGCCGTGTCGATATCCTCGATCGCTGCGGTTCCGGCATAACCTGCGCGCTCCGTCGGCAGCTTGGCACCGTCGGTCCGGCATTCGGTCACGCCGCCCATCGCATCCATCAGGTTGCGCAGGGCGAATGCCGCCTCGGTCGGGGCGAGATCCCCGACGAGGCCCGCGACCTTGCGATCCCGCATTGCACCGGCGGCGGCATCGAGCGCCTCGGGCCAACTCGCCGGGCGCAGCTTGCCGTTCTCGCGGATATACGGCCGGTCCAGCCGCTGGCGCCGCAGACCGTCCCAGACAAAGCGGGTCTTGTCGCTGATCCACTCCTCGTTGGTGCCGTCGTGGTTGCGCGGAAGGATGCGCATGACCTCGCGTCCCTTCGTATCCACCCGGATGCTGGAGCCGAGGGCGTCCATCACGTCGACCGTCTCGGTCTTGGTCAATTCCCAGGGCCGGGCGGTGAAGGCATAGGGCTTGGAGACCAGCGCGCCCACGGGGCACAGGTCGATGATGTTGCCCTGCAGGTTCGATTTCAGCGTCTCGCCCAGATAGGACGTGATCTCGCTGTCCTCCCCGCGCCCGGTCTGGCCCATCTGGGACACGCCCGCCACCTCGGTGGTGAAGCGCACGCAACGGGTGCACGAGATGCAGCGGGTCATGTGCGTCTCGATCAGCGGCCCGAGATGGAGGTCGACCGCGGCGCGCTTGGGTTCGCGGTAGCGCGAGAAATCCACGCCATAGGCCATGGCCTGATCCTGCAGGTCGCATTCCCCGCCCTGATCGCAGATCGGACAGTCAAGCGGATGGTTGATGAGCAGAAACTCCATCACCCCCTCGCGGGCCTTCTTGACCATGGGAGAGTTCGTCTTGACCTGCGGCGGCTCGCCATCCTTGCCGGGGCGCAGATCGCGGACCTGCATTGCGCAGGATGCGGCGGGCTTGGGCGGGCCGCCCACGACCTCCACGAGGCACATGCGGCAATTGCCGGCGATCGACAGGCGCTCGTGGTAGCAGAAACGAGGGATCTCGATCCCCGCCTGCTCACAAGCCTGGATCAGCGTCATCTCGGCGGGCACCTCGATTTCGGTGCCGTCGATTACGATTGTCTTGAGGTCGGCCATGGGGCTCGCTCCGGTCGTCTGTCAGCGCGTTCGGATCTCATCTAGCCCGTGCGCGTGCCGGAAGCCAGCACCCCGGGCATTGATCGGGGCGACGGATCAGCGCGGCGCGAGAAGGCGACCGACCTGCGTGTCGCCCGCGACCTCGCGGCGGCCGACCGCGCAATGCGCCGCCACGTCCCCGCGCGGCGCCCCCATCCGCGCCAGCCGGTCACGGGCGATGGCCTCCAGCCGGTCCTTTTCGGCGTCGTCGTCGATAAAAGCGTCGATCTCGGCGGCACTGTAACCCATCTCCGCCGCAGCCCCCCGAAGCGCCAGCAGGTAGCGCAGGCCGCGGATCCGGCGCGGCCCGATATCGGGACAGACTTCGGATATCTCGTAGGCGATGCCGACGTTGATCAGCCCCTCGGTGATCCCCCGCTCCTGCGCCAGATCGGCAGCGGCGGGCAAAGCCAGAGCGGAGAGGAGAGCGGCAAGGCGAATGGAAGACATCTGACATTCCCGTCATAGGTGCGTGCCGACACAGGTCGGCCCCCAAGACGCGACATTCAATATCGCCCACGCACCTGACGGCTGGTCACCCGATATCAGCGCGTCACGCACTGTCCCGAAAGGACGATCGCACCACGCTGATCGACGGCGATCTGTCCAAGCGGCCGGTCGGGCCCCACGAACCACGCGATGTCCGAACCGCCGAACCGCTCGAGGCAGAAGGCAATCGCCTGTGTGCGACCGGCTTCGACGGCCAAACCGAAGTTCTGCCCGACGGGTGTCACCGCGGTAAAAGCGCGCGGATCGTCGTCATCCGCGCGAATCCGCGTGCGAAACTGCATCCCGTCGATCGTGGTCGGCGTTCCCCGCAGGCCCCCGCCCCCGCGAAACGGAGAGGTCACGGCCGAAGACAGGCTGGCCAGCCGGTCGCAACCAGCCAGCGCCACAATCAGGCCGAGAGCCATCGGCAGGGCGATCTTCATGCGTGTGCCTCCTCAAGGCCGGACGGATGCGGCCGCAATGTCGCGCGCGCGGCGCCGGCAGACAAGAGGCGGACCCGGATGACGTCGATCACCGCGTTCTGGTCATTCCGCCGCGACCGGCACCACCTTCGGGCGCTTGTGCTTGATGCGGTCCTCAATCTCGTCGCGGAAATGGCGGATCAGGCCCTGGATCGGCCATGCCGCGGCGTCACCCAAGGCGCAGATCGTGTGCCCCTCGACCTGCTTCGTCACGTCGAGAAGCATGTCGATCTCCTCGACCTCCGCCTCGCCGCGCACAAGCCGGTCCATCACCCGCATCATCCAGCCGGTCCCCTCGCGACAGGGTGTACACTGCCCGCAGCTTTCGTGCTTGTAGAAGGCCGCAAGCCGCCAGACCGCCTTGATGACATCGGTGGAGTTATCCATCACGATCACGGCGGCGGTGCCGAGGCCGGATTTCTGCTCCCGCAGATAGTCGAAATCCATGATCGCCTGCCGCATCTCGCTGCCGGGAATCATCGGCACGGACGATCCGCCGGGAATCACCGCCTTGAGATTGTCCCAGCCGCCGCGGATGCCGCCGCAATGCTTCTCGATCAACTCCTCGAAGGTGATCGACATCGCCTCTTCGACCACACAGGGCCGGTTCACGTGACCGGAAATCGCGAAGAGCTTGGTGCCGGCATTGTTCGGGCGCCCGAAGCCCGCGAACCACTCGGCCCCACGGCGCAGGATGGTCGGCACGACCGCGATGCTCTCGACGTTGTTGACCGTGGTGGGGCAGCCATAGAGCCCCGCGCCCGCCGGGAATGGCGGCTTCATGCGGGGCATGCCCTTCTTGCCCTCGAGGCTCTCGATCAGGGCGGTTTCCTCGCCGCAGATATACGCGCCGGCGCCATGCGTCAGATAGAGATCGAAATCCCAGCCCGACTTCGCGGCGTTTTTTCCCAGAAGCCCCGCGTCGTAGGCCTCGTCGATGGCGTTCTGCAGCGCTTCCTTCTCGCGGATGTATTCGCCGCGGATGTAGATGTAGCAGGCATGCGCCCCCATCGCAAAGGAGGCGATCAGGCACCCCTCGATCAGCGTGTGCGGATCGTGGCGCATGATCTCCCGGTCCTTGCAGGTGCCGGGCTCGGATTCGTCGGCATTGACCACCAGATAGGCAGGACGGCCATCGCTTTCCTTGGGCATGAAGGACCATTTGAGCCCGGTCGGGAATCCCGCGCCGCCGCGCCCGCGCAGACCGGAATCCTTCATGATCTGCACGATCTTGTCGCGGCCCAGCCCGATCAGATCCTTGGTGCCGTCCCATTGGCCGCGCGCCTGCGCACCCTTCAGCGAGCGGTCCTTCATCCCGTAGATGTTGGTGAAGATCCGGTCCTTGTCCTGCAGCATGTTCGTCACTCCTTGTCGCGGCGCAGCCGCCAGATCGTCACCGTCTCCCAGATCGCCCAGCCCATCACGGCCAGCATGGCAATCTCGAACAGGCCCATCCATCGTCCCGGCACCGCATAATACGCACCGATCGCCTCGCCGAGCACGAAGATCAACGCCCCCGCGATGAGGACGATGGCCACCCGGCGGGACCGGAGAGCAAGGGCGATATCTTGGTCGGAGGGCACCTTCATTCCGGTGCCCTTCAACAGAGAGGAGGCCGGGCCGTCAAGCGGCCCCACCGTCGCAGGGGGTCAATGCAGGTTCCTGTCATCGCCCTGCCCGGCCGCGTTCGTATCGTCGCCCGAGGCCAGCGCGCGCGCCTGCGCGACCCAATCGTCGCGGCTGACACGGCCCTTGAAGCCTTCGAGATGCCGGTCCACCCAAGCGACTTCATCCTCGCTCCAGTTGGCGATCTGATCGAAATGCCAGATCCCCAACTCGTTGCATTCCGTCTCCAGCTTCGGTCCGATCCCCTTGATGCGCTTGAGATCGTCGGCCTGTCCGTTGCGGGGGGCGTCGAGCGTGACGGGTTTCTGCCCGGGCCCGTCGGTCACGGTTTCGGCAGCGGGCGCAACGGGATCACCGGCCGGGGTGGCGCGGTCGCCGGCGGCGGTGCGCGTCGCAGGCTCCGACAATTCGCTGTCGGAGGCGCGCTTTTCCCCCTCACCCGACTCGGCGGCCCGGATCATCTCCGCATCGGATGCGGGCAACCCCGTATCGTCGTTCCCGCCATAGGGCGTGTGGGTTGCGTCCGTGGCGCTCGCGTCTCGCGCGGCATCGGCGGCGCGAATGGAGGTGGGCGAAGTCGGCGTCACAGGCGCACCCGTTCCGCGCAGCGCGTCGTCAGGCGCCACCGCACGCGTCTCGGGCGCGACCGGATCGTCCGGCCCCCGCGTCGCGTCGGGTATGTCGTCGGCCAGCGCGGCGGGCGGCGCCTTGTCGGAGGCGGGCCCCTCGCCGACCGGCGTGCCGGTCATTGCCTGCGAGGTCGCGCCGGTGGCCCCGCCACCGGCGGCTGCGCCCCCTCCGGCAACAGTCGGCGGAACCGTGCTGCCGGATGTACGCGCGCCGTCCGTGGCCGACGCGGGCCGCTCCACGGGCTTGGAGCGGTCACTGTCCTGCCCGTCCGACCCGATCATGCCGATCAGCAGCAGAAGCAGGGCAAAGATCACGATCCCGCCCAGCAGAGACCAGAAGAAGCCCCAGCCGATCAGCAGGAACAGAATGAAAGCGACCGCACCTCCGCCGCCGGCATAGGCCCAGCGGTTGCGATGCGCGGTCTCGGCAAAGTCGGCCATGACGTATCTCCCCATATCGTCCGGGGTGAACCGTCCGTGGCCTCCCCTTGATCCTTACCGGGAAGACTAGCTCTCTTCCCCTTCGAAAAGCACCTTAGCTTGTTTGACCCATTCGTCACGCGTCACGCGACCCTTGACGCCTTCGAGTTGCGCATCCACCCACGCCGCTTCGCGGTCCGACCACGAGGCAATCTGGTCGAAATGCCAGAACCCCAAGTCGTTCAACGTATTTGCCAGCTTCGGGCCGATACCGTTGATGCGCGTCAGATCGTCCGCCACCCCGCCATGCGGCGCATTAAGCGCCGCGGGCTTGATCGCATCAGCCGGGACGGCCAGCGATTCGGGCGCGGTCTCGGTTCCTTCGGGCTCGCCATCCGAGTCGGTGGTGCCGGTCACGACAGGGTCCCGCGATCCGGCGTGGAAGTCGCCTTCGCCCTTCTTCTCGGGCGCAACCTCGCCTTCGTCCGGCCGGCCCTTCGCGTCGCCCTCCGATCCGCGCACATTGGCATAACCGTCCGACGAATCGCCCCGCTCGCGTGGGGCCGGCTCGTCGTCGAGTGTGCGCCCGCCGGGCCGCCCATCGGGGCCGTCGGGCTGTCGTCCTGCCTCGCGGGCTGCCGTCTCCGGATGCGGATCGGCCTGTTCGGCGCCCCGCCACGGGGTGCGAAGCGGAACCTCGGTGCCATCGATCCGCTTCAGCGTGTCGCCGATCTCGGTGGCGAGCGAAACGGAGGCATTGGATTCGTGGTCGCGGTCCGTCGCCTGATCGGTCAGCGCGGTCAGGCCGCCTTCCGGCTCCGAGGCCCAGCGGTCGTTCTGCGGGCCGGGCGTGGGCACCTCGCCCGCGCGCATCCGCTCCAGCAGGTCGCCCAAGCCCTCTGCGGTCAGGTCCTCGTAGTAATCCTTGCCGATCTGCGCCATCGGCGCGTTCGAGCAGGCCCCAAGACATTCCACCTCTTCCCAAGAGAGCATGCCGTCCCCGGATATCTCATGCGGACGCGCCGCGATCTTCTCCTTGCACACCGCCACCAGATCCTCGGAGCCGCGCAGCATGCAGGGTGTCGTCCCGCAAATCTGGATATGCGCGGCCCGCCCCACGGGCTGAAGCTGGAACATGAAGTAGAACGTCGCGACCTCGAGCGCGCGGATATAGGCGAGGCCCAGCATTTCCGCGATATGCTCGATCGCCGGACGCGTGAGCCAGCCCTCCTGCTCCTGCGCGCGCCACAAAAGCGCGATGATCGCCGAGGCCTGCCGCCCCTCGGGATATTTCGTCATCTGCGCCTCGGCCCAGGCCTGATTGGCGGGGCTGAAGGCGAAGGTTTCGGGCTGATCTCGGTGGAGGCGGCGAAGCATCGGACGAATCTCGTTATATCTGGCTGAAAAGGGGGCGGCGCCTGATCGGCAGGCTCTCGAAACATGACCGTACCACGGGCGGTTCGGCACGCGCGCTCAATGCGGCATCCGAACCGGGCAAGTCGCTACCTCCGAACGGGATGACGATCGTCATGTCCCGCGCGGTGGCCGGCATGAAAGCGGGCCACGCAGCGGCCCGCCCGCAAGGAGCATCCGGCATCACCGGTCAATCTCTCCGAACACCACGTCGAGCGTTCCGATGATCGCGGCGACGTCGGCCAACTGGTGGCCCTTGGACACATGATCCATCGCCTGAAGATGCCTGTAGCCCGGTGCGCTGATCTTGGCGCGGTACGGTTTGTTCGAGCCGTCGGAGACCAGATAGATGCCGAACTCGCCCTTGGGATTTTCGGTCGCGGCATAGACCTCGCCCGCCGGAACGTGGAACCCTTCAGTATAGAGCTTGAAGTGATGGATCAGCGCCTCCATCGACGTTTTCATGTCGCTCCGCGAGGGCGGCGTGACCTTGCCGCGCGCCAGAATGTCCCCCTGCCCCGCCGGCTCGCGCAGCTTGGCCACGGCCTGCCGCATGATCGACACCGACTGGCGCATCTCCTCCATCCGCACGAGATAGCGGTCGTAGCAGTCGCCGTTCCGGCCCGTGGGAATCTGGAACTCGAACTCGTTGTAGAGCTCATAGGGCTGCGCCCGGCGCAGATCGTAGGCCAAGCCCGAGCCGCGCGCCATGACGCCGGTGAAGGCCCAATCCATCACCTCCTGCTCCGAGACGATGCCGATATCGACGTTGCGCTGCTTGAAGATACGGTTCTCGGTCAGCAGTTCGTCGATGTCGTCGAGGACCGACGGCACGTGGTCGCACCAAGCCTCGATCTCGTCGAGAAGACCCGCCGGCAGGTCCTGATGAACACCGCCGGGGCGGAAGTAGGCCATGTGCATGCGCCCGCCCGAGGCCGCCTCGCAAAAGACCATCAGCTTCTCACGCTCCTCGAAGCCCCAGAGCGGCGGCGTCAGCGCGCCCACATCCATCGCCTGCGTCGTGACGTTGAGCATGTGCGACAGGATCCGCCCGATCTCGCAAAACAGGATGCGGATCAGCGAGGCCCGGCGCGGCACTTCGACCCCGGCCAGCCGCTCGATCGCGAGGCACCACGTATGCTCCTGGTTCATCGGCGCGGTGTAATCGAGCCGGTCCATGTAGGGCAGGTTCTGCAGGTAGGTGCGGCTCTCCATCAGCTTCTCGGTCCCGCGATGCAGCAGGCCGATATGCGGATCGCACCGCTCCACGATCTCGCCGTCAAGCTCCAGCACCAGACGCAGCACGCCATGCGCCGCCGGGTGCTGGGGGCCGAAGTTGATGTTGAAGTTGCGGATTTTCTGCTCGCCGGTTCGGGCGTCTTCATATCCGCGCGGGTTCAGATCGCCGTCCATCATGTCGTGCTCCGCGTTTTCGGTTCACTGAATGCGAGGATCCAGATCAGGATGAGCGCCCCGAGCGGAATGATCGCCACGAGAGAGATCCAGGAGGAATAGCCGAACTTCGGCAAGAGCTTCCAGAACGGAACGACCACAAGCGCCAGCATCACGATCAGGAACAGCAGGCCGGGCACACCCATCATGCCCACATTGTCCGTCATCATCATCTACTTGCCCTCGCCTTTCTCGTCGCCGGGAAGCACGTATTCCGCACCCTCCCACGGAGACATGAAGTCGAACTGGCGGTATTCCTGCGTCAGGTTCACCGGCTCGTAGACGACGCGCTTCTGCACTTCGTCGTAACGCACCTCGGTATAGCCCGTCGTCGGGAAATCCTTGCGCAGCGGATGACCGCGGAATCCATAATCCGTCAGGATGCGCCGCAGGTCGGGATGCCCGGAGAACAGGATGCCGAACATGTCGAACACTTCCCGCTCGAACCAGTTGGCCGCCGGATAGACCGGCACGATCGAGGGGACGATCTCCTCCTCACGCACGAAGGTCTTCACGCGAATCCGCTGGTTTCTGTACATCGACAGCCAGTGATAGACGACGCAGAAGCGCCGCTCGTCGCCCGGATAGTCGATCGCGGTGATGTCGATCAGCGTGGTGAAGCGGCATTGCTCGTCGGTCTTCAGGAATTCCGCCAGCGCAGGCAGATCCGAAGGCGACGCTTCGATCGTCAGCTCGTCGCGCACGATATGATGCCCCGAGACAAGCTCGGGCTGGCGCAACTCGATATGGGCGGCAAGTTCTTCGAGTTGTTCGTTCATCGCACCAGGGTCCCCGTCCGCCGGATCTTTCGCTGCAATTGCAGCAGCCCGTAAAGCAGCGCCTCCGCCGTCGGCGGGCAGCCCGGCACGTACAGGTCTACCGGCACGATCCGGTCGCAGCCGCGCACCACGGAATAGCTGTAGTGATAATAGCCGCCGCCATTCGCGCAGGATCCCATCGACAGGACGTAACGCGGCTCGGGCATCTGGTCGTAGACCTTGCGCAAGGCCGGCGCCATCTTGTTGGTCAGCGTCCCGGCAACGATCATCAGGTCCGACTGGCGGGGGGATGCGCGGGGCGCCGTGCCGAACCGCTCCATGTCATAGCGCGGCATGGCGGTGTGCATCATCTCGACCGCGCAGCAGGCCAGCCCGAACGTCATCCAGTGCAGCGAGCCGGTGCGCGCCCAGTTGATGATGTCCTCGGTGGAGGTCAGCAGGAAGCCCTTGTCCTGCAACTCTCTGTTGAGAAGCTGCGTTCCATGCTCCTTGTCCGCCCCGGCCGTGTTCATTCCGGTTTGCACGCCCATGATGTCCTCCTGGCAGGTGCCGCCGCGGGCCGGTACGCTCGCGGCCTCACTCCTGCAACGCATCTAGACGCGCCCGGGCCGGATATCAACGCGACGATCCGCGCGTCGTCGCCTGCGGCGGGAGCCGTGGAGCAGGTCTTGATCAGAGCCTGCGCATACGGGCGCGGATCGCCACGAGATGCCCTTAGATCGTGTGAGGGCGCCACAACAGATCGATCACGGCCCAAAGCACGTCACAAAATTGCGGGCGCTGACGATACGCCCGCGCCTCCCCCGCGCGGAATTCTCGCCGAAAGAATGACCAAAGCTTTGGAGCACAGACGTCGCCACATCAGCGAGACAGCCAAGATCACTCAGCCCCCGAAAGGACCGCGCGCCATCTCAAGCCTCTGGCCTCACTCCCAGTCGAGCGCGCCCTTCTTCCATTCGTAGGCGAAGCCCACCGTCAGGACCGTCAGGAAAACCATCATCGACCAGAACGCCGCATCCGTCAGACCGGCGAAGCTGACCGCCCAGGGAAACAGGAACGCGATCTCGAGGTCAAAGATGATGAACAGGATGGCGACGAGGTAGAAACGCACGTCGAACTTCATGCGTGCGTCGTCGAACGCGTTGAACCCGCATTCATAGGCCGACACCTTCTCCGGATCGGGCGCGCGCACCGCGATCAGCGCCGCCGCCGCGATCAGCACGAGGCCGAGACCCACGGCCACGCCAAGGAAGATCATGATCGGCAGGTATTCGATCAGCAGGAATTCCATCGCGGCCTCCGCATTTCGTGCCCTTCGGGTTCTAGGAGGATGCGCCGGGGCGGTCAACGACCCAAGGCGGACGCGGCCCTCAGGGAATGTCGATCCGCCGGATCCCCATCAGCGTCATCTTGACCCATGCGCCGTCGCGGCCCGACCCGTCGAGCCGGCACCACGTCTCCGCCACGTCGCAGACGTCGATACGCCCCCCCTCGCCGGGTTGCAGCTCTCCGACCGTCTCGTAATCCGTTCCGGGCCCCGCCCGCAGATTGACGATCCCGGGCGTGACGTTGCGAAATGCCTGCGTGGTGGAGAACATGCGCGGCACCATCGTCACCACGTCCGGCACCACCACGCCGGGCACCGGGAGGACCGGGGTCTGCAAGATGTCCGGGGTGCGCTCCAGCCGCGTCCCCGTCTCGATGCCCGCGCGGAGGCTCTCCGGCGCGTCCTCCAAATCGGGTGCCGGATCGGGCGCGGGGCCTGGCAGGACCTGCTCGAAGATCGGCGCTTCCGGCAGGATCGGCTCCGCCTCCGGGCCACGTCCGACCACGTTTGACATGCCGCTCATCTGGACCCAGCCCCATTTCGTGTCCGTCGAGACGAGGCACCATTCCGCCCCCTCCACACAGCGGCCCAGTTCCGCCTCCTCTCCCGGCACGAGGCGCCCCAGAACCCGGAACGTCGTTCCCGGCCCGTCATGCAGAGCCGCGGAAAAGATGTCGTCGTTGCGTACGCTCTGCGCCGCCGCGGGCACGGCGAACAGGCAAGCGAGAAACAGGAGAAGCAGTCGGGTCATGGAATTCCTTGATCGGAGGTGCGGCGGATGCCCCTTGATCCTGGCCGCCCCGCCCGGACAGGCAAGGCGGACAGGGTGTTATCCGATCACAGCATCCGCAGGAGCGCCACCGACGGCTCTCCCGTGACCGGCAGGCCGCGCGCGCGCTGGAAGGCTTCGATGGCGCGGCGGCTGTTCGGTCCGATCACGCCGTCGTCGCCCCCGGTATCGTATCCGGCCGCCGTCAGACCTCGCTGCAACTGCACCCGCTGCGATTTGACCATGCCGTAGCGATCCGGCCCGAACTCGGCGCGCAACGGCCCCGCCCCGGCGATCCGCTGCGCCAGATACCCCACGCCCAAGGCATAGGCGTCGGAATTGTTGTAACGCTTGATGATCCCGAAATTCGGCCCCGTCCGGAAGGACGGCCCGCCCGGATCCGGCGTCAGGTCGCCGCCCGCCGCCTCGTCGGCCCAAGCGCTCCCGCGTCGCCAACCCGCATCGCGCAGATAGGCCGCCGCCGAAGCCAGCGCATCGGCCGGATCCTCCGACCAGATGTCGCGCCGCCCGTCGCCGTCGAAATCGACCGCGGACTGCAGGTACGAGGTCGGGATGAACTGGGTGTGCCCCATCGCACCCGCCCAGGATCCGGTCATCCGGTCGGGCGTCGTATCGCCCGATTGCAGGATGCGCAGCGCCGCAACCAGCTGCTGCTCGAAGAAGCGGCCCCTCCGCCCGTCATAGGCGAGCGTCGAGACGGCGCTGATGACAGGAATCTCGCCGCGCCGCGTGCCGTAATTGCTCTCCACGCCCCAGATGGCCGTGACGATCTCGGCGGGCACGCCATACCGCGCCTCGATCGCCTCGAGCGTCGGGCGCCACCGCGCGAATGCGGCCCGGCCGTCGCGCACCTTGGTCTCGTTGGCGACGATGTTGAGGTAATCCTCGAAGGAACGGCGAAACTCCGTCTGGTTCCGGTCGCGCGCCACTACGCCGGGCACGAAGCCCTGCCCCCTGAACGCGCGGTCGAACGTCTCGGCACGGATCCCCTGGCTCAGCGCACGGCCCCGGAATCCCGCGACCCAGTCCGACCAGCCCGCCGTCGCCCGCGGGATCAGGTCCGGGTCCTGGGCCCGCATCCCCGGCCGGGCCGAGGTCGAGGGCGCATCGGCACAGGCCGAAAGTGGTGCGGCGGCCAGCATCAACGTAAACGTGCGGCGCGAGATGACGGAGGAGAACATGCCCGGATACCCTTCTGATGAGGAATTGCCGCCAGACTACGCGACGCGGCCGGATCGACAAGCACAAGCGCACCCGCCGGCGGCGTTCCGTCGCGCCCGCCGTCCCGAACCCCGCCCGCAGCCTACGCCGTCACTCCGTCCAGCGCGGCTTGCGTTTGTCGAAGAACGCACCGACGCCTTCTGCCGCTTCGTCGCCCTCCCATCGGGCGGCCAGCGCGGCGATACTGTCCTCAATGGCGGCATCGTCGATCACCGGGCCCAACCGCCGGGCCAGCCGCTTCGCATCCGCAACCGCCCCCGGCGCGCAGGACAGGTAGGGCGCCACCTCCGCCTCCACCGCCGCGTCCAGCTCCGCCTCGGGCACCGCGCGCGCCAGAACGCCCAGACGCACCGCCTCCGCGGCATCGAACCGGCGCGCCGACATGAAGACCCGCCGCGCCACGCCCTCGCCCAGGCGTGCGATCACGTAGGGCCCGATCGTCGCGGGAATCAGTCCCAGCCGCGTCTCGGTCAGGCCGAACATGGCCGCCTCGGCCCCGATGGCCACATCCGCGACACAGCAAAGGCCGACGCCGCCGCCAAAGGCCGCACCATTCACGCGCGCGATCAGCGGGACCGGCATTTCGTTGAGCGCGCGCAGCATGTAGGCCAGCCGCCGCCCCTCCCGCGTCCGACCCTCGGCATCCGCGTCGAACTGCGCCCGCATCCAGCGCAGGTCCCCACCCGCACAGAACGACCGCCCCGCTCCGGTCAGCACCACGACCCGCGCATCCGGCGCGGCGGCGAAGGCGGTCAACTCGTCCATCATCGCCGCCGACATGGCATTGTGCGTCTCGGGCAGGTTCAACGCCACCGTCGCCACGCCGCGCCCGTCACGCGTCACCTCGATCGTCTCCATCACGCCTCCCATTCCGGCACGGGCCGCCCCGCCGCCTCCCAGTCAACCGACACTATCCGCCGCAAAACGTTCGCGCACCGATGCCATCCACGCCCGGCGCATGCGCAACCCGTGTCAGCCACCGCGCATCGCCCGCGCCATCGCCGCCGCCTCGGCCACGATCGCGGCATCGAGGCCCGTTGCATGCCCGTTCGCCTCCAGATGCGCCATCAGCCGCTCCGTCGCGACATTGCCCGCCGCACCCGGGGCGTAGGGACAGCCGCCCAAGCCCCCCACAGCGGCATCGAAGACGCGCAATCCGCGCGCCAGCGCCACGTCCACGTTGTCGAGCGCCCGGCCCGACGTGTCGTGGAAATGTCCGGCCAAAGCCGCGGCATCCGCCTCACCCAGAACGGCGTCGAGCATCGCGTCCACCGCCTCCGGCGTCCCCCGCCCGATCGTGTCGCCAAGGCTGATCTCGTAGCAGCCAAGCGCCCGCAGCGACGCCACCACCCGCGCCACATCCGAAGGCGGCACCACACCGTCAAACGGGCAATCCGTCACGCAGGACACGTAGCCCCGGACCGCCATCCCGTCGGCCTTCGCGGCCTTGGCCACGACGGCGAACCGCTCCAGGCTCTCCGTGATCGACGCGTTGAGGTTCGCCTTCGAAAACCCCTCAGAGGCCGAGGCGAAGATCGCCACCTCGTCGGCGCCCGCATCCCGCGCGCCCTCATAACCGCGCAGGTTCGGGGCGAGCGCGGCATACCGCACGCCCGGCGCACGCGCGATCCCGGCCATGACCTCGGCGCCGTCAGCCATCTGCGGAACCCATTTCGGGCTCACGAAGCTGGCCGCCTCGATCCGCCGGAACCCCGCGCGCGACAACGTGTCGATCAGGGCGATCTTGTCGGCCGCCGGTATTTGGCGCTGCTCGTTCTGCAGACCGTCCCTTGGGCCGACCTCGAAGATTTCGACGTATTCGCTCATGCCGGCACCTCGTAGAATTCCCTGTCGTAGAGCCCTTCTTCCACCGGAAAGGCCGGCCGCGCCTCGCAGCGGGCAAGCCAGTCAACCATCGCGCCGCGCGCACCGACGCGGTGGAACCGGCGGGCCATGATCGCGGCCTGCGCCACCGCGATGTCGGCGGCCGAGAACTCCGCGAGGAGCCAGCCCGTCGTCCCCTCCCGCGCAAGCCGCATCTCGACCGCATCGAAGCACTTGCCCACCCGCGCCGCCTCCAGCTTGCACACGACCGGCGAGCGCATGGCCGCATCGCGCAGCATCAGGTGCTGCTGTGTCAGGGCTGCTGCGTGCTGGCTCATCGTCTCGGCGAAATGCAGCCAGATCAGGAAATCCGCCCGCTCGGCCTCGGCGGCCCCGCGCCCCAGCCGGGCATCGGGAAATCGCTCGCAGAGCAGCTCGATGATCGCCCCCGTCTCCCAGTAGGCCCGCCCGTCCATCTCCAGCGCGGGCACGCGCCCCACCGGGTTCAGCGCGAGGTATTCCGCGCTCCGCAGCGTCTTGTCGAACGGCCAGACACGAACCTCGTGCTCCAGCCTGAGTTCGCGGAGCAGCCACAGCACCCGCTGCGACCGCGATTGCGGAACGTGGTGAAGGACGATCTCAGACATCCGGCTTCCTTTTCCGCTTCGAAAACACGCCAAGACGGACCGGAGGCTGCCCCCTCGCCTCGATGCCGCCGGTCAAACGTCCAGCCGGATCAGCGCGGCGCCCGCCTCGACCTGCGCGCCCGCCTCGGTGAGAACCTCCGCCACAACCCCGTCATGCGGCGCACGCAGCGTGTGCTCCATCTTCATCGCCTCCAGCACGGCCAGCCGGTCGCCCGTGGCGACCTCGGCTCCGGCTTCGACGAAGACCGCCTTCACCAGGCCCGGCATCGGCGCCACGACCACGCCGTCCGACGCCCCGGCCGCAGAGGCCACCGAGAGCGGGTCCGGCACCTCGAACGTATGCGCATCGCCCCAGAACACGGTGACAGAGCCCTCGCCCGCCGCGACCTCGGCCGCGACGCGCGCGCCGTCCACGCGCCAGCCATCGGCCGCCCGCGCAATCTCGTGGCGGGCCTCATCGACTTCCACCGCATAGCACCCGCCGCCCAATCCGGTGACCCGCGCCGAAACATCCTCGCCGCGCCAGGACAGCCGCGCCGTCCAGACGAGCGGCGCCCAGAGGTGGAACCCCTCGGCCGCGACGTTGCCCGTCAGGCCCAGCGCTCCGACCGCGGCCAGCGCCCTTACCGAGGTGGGCGGGTCCATCCGCGCGGTCAGCGCCGCGACATCGCGATCGATCAGCCCGGTATCCACCTCGCCCGCCGCAAAGCCCTCATGCCCGGCCAGCGCGCGCAGGAAGGCGAGGTTCGTCACCGTCCCCGCAACCTGCGTCTGCGACAGCGCCCGATCCAGCGCCCGCAGGGCCGCACGTCGCGTTGGCCCATGCACGATCAGCTTGGCGATCATTGGGTCGTACCAAGGCGAGATCACATCCCCCGCGCGCACGCCGGTTTCGGCACGCGCGCCTTCGGGAAACCGCAAGTGGGTCAGCGTTCCGGTCTGCGGCAGGAACCCATTCGCCGCATCCTCGGCATAGAGGCGGGCCTCGAAAGAATGTCCGGTGATCGACAGATCCTCCTGCCGCGCAGGGAGGTCCTCACCGGCGGCCACGCGAAGCTGCCACTCCACCAGATCGATCCCGGTGATCGCTTCGGTCACCGGATGCTCAACCTGAAGCCTCGTGTTCATTTCCATGAAGAAGAACCGGTCGGGGCGGAGCCCGTCGGTCGCGTCCACGATGAACTCGACCGTTCCGGCGCCGGAATAGCCGATCGCCTCGGCGGCGCGCACGGCGGCCTGCCCCATCGCGTCGCGCATCTCGGGTGTCATGCCCGGGGCGGGCGCCTCCTCGATCACCTTCTGGTGGCGACGCTGGAGCGAGCAATCCCGCTCGAAGAGATGGACGGCGCGCGTTCCGTCGCCGAAAACCTGCACCTCGATATGGCGGGGCGTGGCGACGAATTTCTCGATGAGGACGGCCTCGTTGCCGAAGGCCTTGGCCGCCTCCGAACGCGCCGCGTTCAGCGCATCGGCGAAATCGGCTTCGGCATCGACGCGCCGCATGCCCTTGCCGCCGCCGCCGGCGACGGCCTTGATGAGAACCGGCCACCCGATCTTCGCGGCCTCCTGCGCCAGGCGGACATCGGCCTGATCGACGCCGTGGTACCCCGGCACGACGGGCACCCCGGCCTCTTCCATCGCCTTCTTGGCCGCATCCTTGAGGCCCATGGCCCGGATCGCGTCGGCCGAGGGGCCGATAAAGGTCAGCCCGGCCGCCGTGACCGCCTCGACGAAGTCGGGATTCTCGCTGAGGAACCCGTAGCCCGGGTGGATCGCCTGCGCCCCGGTGGCGTGCGCGGCCGCGATGATGGCGTCGCCGCGCAGGTAGCTTTCGGCGGGCGCGGCGCCGCCCAGCGACACCGCCTCGTCGGCCATCGCCACGTGCCGCGCATCGCGGTCCACGTCGGAATGCACCGCCACGGTCGACACGCCGAGCCGCCGGCACGTATCGATCACGCGGCAGGCGATCTCGCCCCTGTTGGCGATAAGGATCTTGGCGAACATCAGGAAATCTCCATCACGTCTTTAACGGCCTGCGGCAGGGGCCATGCCTCCGGGTCGCCGCCCTCGGCGGCAAGTTCGGGATGCAGGCGCAGATCCAGCGACGCGAGCGCCGCATCGGTCGCCTTCTGCACGCGCGCGATCTGCGTCTCCAGAATCGCGGGGCCGTCCGGATCTGGCGCATCGCGCCCGCGCCCCGCCGCCAGACCCGCGGCCCCGATCAGCACGCTGACCGCGAGGCCCGCAGGCGTGGCGCGCATCGCCAGAAGCGTCCCCTGCGCCGCGAGCGTCAGGACCAGGCCCATCCCCTGTCGCGCCTCGCGGTCGGACGGGACCTCACCGTCGGCGTCGAACTGGGCGCGCGCCGCGTCGATCTCGGCCGTCACGATCCGGCGCAGCGTCTGGCGCAGACCCGTCCGATCCACGTCGGCACGCCCGGACCAGACGACCAGACGCGGCACGCCCTCGTGCGCCGCGGCCACGAAAGCGGCGAAGTCGAAAATCGTCTCGTAATAATCCGGTCGGTCGTCGGGATGGATCAGCCAGACCGACACCTCGGATCCCGTCAATCCGCCCGACGCGACCCGCGGAACGCGCGTCGGGCCGGGGCGCGGCCCCCAAGGCGGAACGGCGGCGTTCACGGCTTGGTCCCGCCGGATGCAGCCCCGCCGCGCAGGGTCAGGCCGACCGCGCGCACCTGGCTCCGGGCGATATGCGGGCAAAGCCGTCGCATCGTCACATCCGGAACACGCCGAAGCGCGTCTCCTCCACGGGCGCGTTCAACGCCGCCCGCAGCGACAGCGCCAGCACGTCGCGGCTCTTGCGCGGATCGACGACTCCGTCATCCCAAAGCCGGGCGGAGGCATAGAGCGGATGCGATTGCCGGGCGAACATCTCCTCGGTGGGACGCTTGAAGGCGGCCTCCTCCTCGGGCGACCATTCCTGGCCCGCCCGCTCCATCGCGTCGCGCTTGACGGTGGCCAGAACGCCGGCCGCCTGCGCGCCGCCCATGACCGAGATGCGCGAATTGGGCCACGTCCACAGGAAACGCGGCTGATAGGCGCGCCCGGACATGCCGTAATTGCCCGCCCCGAAACTGCCGCCCACCAGCATCGTCACCTTGGGTACGGAGGTCGTGGCCACCGCCGTCACCATCTTGGCGCCGTGTCGGGCGATGCCCTCGTTCTCGTATTTGCGACCGACCATAAAGCCCGTGATGTTCTGCAGGAACACCAGCGGGATCGCGCGCTGCGAACACAGCTCGACGAAATGCGCGCCCTTCTGCGCGGCCTCGGAAAACAGGACTCCGTTGTTGGCGACGATCCCGACCGGCATCCCCCGCACATGCGCGAACCCGGTCACCAGCGTCTCGCCGAACCGCGCCTTGAACTCGTCGAAGCGCGATCCGTCGACCAGCCGGGCGATCACCTCCCGGATGTCATAGGGCGTCGAAAGGCTCGCCGGAACGACGTCCAGAATCTCCTCGGGATCGTAAAGGGGCGGATCGGAATCATCCGATTCCAGTATGTTACGAGAATTACCCATGGGTAATCCGAGGCTGCGCACCGCGTCGCGGGCAAGGGCCAATGCATGCGCATCGTCCTCCGCCAGATAATCCGCCACCCCCGACAGACGCGTATGCACGTCGCCGCCACCCAGATCCTCGGCCGTCACGACCTCGCCCGTCGCAGCCTTCACCAAAGGCGGCCCGGCAAGGAAGATCGTCCCCTGCTCGCGCACGATGATCGACACGTCCGACATGGCGGGCACATAGGCGCCGCCCGCCGTGCACGACCCCATGACCACGGCGATCTGCGCGATGCCCTTGGCCGACATCCGGGCCTGGTTGTAAAAGATGCGCCCGAAATGGTCGCGGTCCGGAAACACCTCGTCCTGATTGGGCAGGTTCGCCCCGCCGCTATCGACGAGGTAGATGCAGGGCAGTCGGCACTCCTCGGCGATCTCCTGGGCGCGCAGGTGCTTCTTGACGGTGACGGGATAGTAGGTGCCGCCCTTTACCGTCGCGTCGTTGCACACGACCATGACCTGCCGCCCGTGGACGACGCCGATCCCCGCGATCGCACCGCCGCCGGGCGCCGCACCGTCATACATGCCGTGGCCCGCGAAGGCGCCGACCTCCAGAAAGGGCGAGCCGGGATCGAGCAGGTTCGCCACCCGTTCGCGCGGCAGCATCTTGCCGCGGGAGAGGTGACGGGCGCGTGCCTTCTCGCCACCGCCCGCCGCCGCGGCCTCGGCCGCCTCACGGATATCTGCCAACGCGCCGAGATGCGCCTCGCGGTTGGCGCGCGCCTCCTCGGAATTGGGGATGAGGGCGGACGTGAGCTTCATGGAGCCCCCCTTGATGTGTTGCGCTGTGTCATCGGTTCATCCCCTCGGGTGTGGTCATCGACGAGGGCACGATACGGCGTGACGCCATGTTGCGCGTCAGACCCGATCCGGCAAAAGGTCGGGGCATGAGGCCGTCGGGACGGGTCCGGAAGACCGATATGCAACGGATCGTCGTATTCTTCGACAAGCCGGTGAGGCCCGAAACAGGCAGTTTGCCCCGGAGAGAGTTCGGCGTAGGGACCCCCATCCGTTTCGCCGCGCCCTGTCGAAGCCTCGCCGTACAAGGCCGCCACATGCCAGGCCTCAACTTGATCCTCAATCGACCTGCGCCGCTCCGCCTGCCGATCGAGGTTCACATAAAAAACCGGTCCCGCATTCCGGACACAAGTCGGCGGAGCTATAAGCCCGATATCTGATCCCGTTCGGTTCATTCGCTCAAATCCTTTTTCACCTGTTCCAGTTCCCGGTCGAGGAAAAAGGAGATGAGCGAGCGGATGATGACCAGCAGCCCGAGGAAGACGAGATCGATCATCGCGAGGCTGAGCGCGGTGTGGATGATGTCGGACACGATCAGCAGCTCGAGCCCGCCCAGAATATAGCGTCCGAGCTCTACCCGCTCGCCGTTGACGATGCGCACGCGCTGCATGCTGTCGCGGGTGATCTCGGCGTGCAGGAAGCCTACGATGAAACGGACGGCACCGATCACGAGGATCAGACAGGCGAAGACGTCGATTGTGACCACGCCCCATTCGAGCGCGGTCACCAACCAGTCCAGCTGCTCGTGCAGGAAGCTTGCCTCGCGCTCGTAGGCCAGCCAGCCTTCGAGGGTGTCCCTGTGCTCCATTCAGCGCGGCCCCAGCACGTCGTGAACGACATCGGCAACGGCGGTGATGGCACGCAAGCGCGCCGTCTCCGCCAGAAGCTCGCAGACCGCACCCGCGCTCACCTCCTCGGAAAGGTGCGTCATCAGATCGCGCTCAAGGTCGCCGTCGGCGCAGGCGCCGGTGCCGTCTTCCTTGAGATACAGCCTGTAGGCCTCCACGAGGCGATTGCCCTCCGCCTCCGGCAGCCGCGCCGCGGCGGCATCGACCATGTCCGCGGAGAAGGTTCCCGCGACGGCGGCAGCGCGTTCGCTCAAGGTCTGGCTGGCCTGCACGACGCAGGCGGTTGCGGGGGCCGTGTCGCAACGCGCCAGCGCCTCGCGCAAGCAGGCCTGCTCCGCGCCGGCGGTGCCGGCCGTTTCGATGACGCAGGCGGCGGGATCGTCCTGCGCGAGCGCGGGCACGGGCAGAAGGAGAGCGAGGAGCGCGAGCACCCTCACCCCATCGCTCCCATCAATTCCCGACCCACCAACATGCGGCGGATTTCGGATGTGCCCGCCCCGATCTCCATCAGCTTCGCGTCGCGGAAGATGCGGCTGACCGGCGTGTCGTTCATGAAGCCCGCGCCGCCCATGGCCTGCACCGCCTGATGGGCCTGCTTCATCGCCTCCTCGGACGCGTAGAGCACACAGGCGGCGGCGTCCTGTCGGGTCACCTGTCCGCGGTCACAGGCCTTGGCAACCTCATAGACATAGGCCCGCGCGGAATTCATCGCCGTGTACATGTCGGCAATCTTGCCCTGCATGAGCTGGAACGAGCCGATGGGCGATCCGAACTGCTTGCGCTCGGCGAGGTAGGGCATCACCTCGTCGAGACAGGCCGCCATGATGCCGGTGCCGATGCCCGACAGGACCACGCGCTCGTAATCGAGGCCGGACATGAGGACGCGCACGCCGCCGCCTTCCTGCCCCAGCACGTTTTCGAACGGAACCTCGACATCCTCGAAAACCAGTTCCGCGGTGTTCGAGCCGCGCATGCCGAGCTTGTCGAAATGCGGCGAGGCGGAGAAGCCCGCCATCGACCGCTCGATTAGAAAGGCGGTAATGCCCTTCGAACCGGCATCGGGATCGGTCTTGGCATAGACCACCAACGTCTCTGCGTCGGGTCCGTTGGTAATCCAGTACTTGGTGCCGTTGAGGATGTAGCGGTCGTTGCGCTTCTCGGCGCGCAGCTTCATCCCGACGACGTCCGACCCCGCCCCCGCCTCGGACATGGCCAGCGCGCCGACATGCTCGCCGGAGATCAGGCCTGGCAGATATTTCGCCTTCTGCTCCGCATTGCCGTTCAGCGCGATCTGGTTGACACAGAGATTGCTGTGGGCGCCGTAGCTCAGCGAGACGGAGGCGGAGGCGCGGGCGATCTCCTCGATGGCGACGGTATGCGCGAGATAGCCCATTCCCGCACCGCCATCGGCCTCGGGCACCGTGATGCCGAGGAGGCCCAGCTCGCCCATCTCGGTCCACAATTCCCGCGGGAAATCGTTGTCGCGGTCGATCTGCGCGGCCATCGGCTTGACGCGATCCTGCGCCCAGCGATGGACCATCTCGCGCAGCGCCGCGACGTCCTCGCCCAGATCGAAGTTCATGCTCGCGTTGAACATCCGCTTCCCCTCCCAGGAATTGAACAAGCGTTCAATAGATAGCGTGTGGCCGCGCCGCCGTCCAGCGGGTGCGCGCCTCAATCAGGTTAGGCTCGAAGGTCCGCCGCCAGCAAGGGCGACCTCGTGCGCGAGATTCCGTCCGGGTCCCGCATGATTTGTCTTGTCGAGGTCAGGGCATGTGCGGGCCGATCGGGCAGCCGCAGCGTCTTGGCCGGCATTGCCTCCGAGCCGGTCCATGAGAGCCGCGCCGAAGCCGGAGACAGGGGATTACACCGCAAGCAACCGCCGGTGCCCCCAGATGCGGCGGTTTCGCCCGAAACGGCGGGACCAAAGGCCGCTGCGAGATGGATCCTGCCGGCCGCGGCACGCTTCGAGCGAAGCGGCACGTCCGGCCGAGACCCGTCGGCTTCAGAGCCCGACCACCTGCAGCGCGGTTTCGAGCTGCGAATAATCCTGCAGCAGCGCATCGGGCCGCAGATCGGCGACATTGCCCGCGCCCGGTCCGAAGGTGACGAGGATGCAGGGCAAGCCCGCCTCATGCGCCGTTTCCCGATCGGTTTCGGTATCGCCGATCATCGCGGCGCGCGACATGTCGCCGCCCGCCTCGCGCACCGCCTCGATCAGATGGTCGGGATGCGGCTTGCGCACCTCCAGTCGGTCGGCGCCGACGAGGCTGTCGAACAGGTCGCTTGCATCGAGGGCATCCATCAGCTTCCGCGCCAGCCCCTCGGGCTTGTTGGTGCAGATGCCAACGGCATCACCCGCCGCGCGCAGGCGGCGCACCGCGTCGAGCGCGCCGGGATAGAAGACCGTGTGCGTGCAAATGTCGCGCTCATAAGCGTCGAGCAGCGGCTGGTAGCCGGCGTCGACCTGCGCCTCGTCCACCTCGCCCTTGCGCGAGAAACCCAGCCGCAGCATCGCCCGCCCGCCCCGGAGGGCCGTCGCCCGATCCTCGTCGGCCTGCGGGTCGAGGCGGATATCGTGGCCGAGTTCGGCAAAGGCAGCATTGGCCGCCGCTATGAGATCCTGCGATGTGTCGCACAGGGTCCCGTCGAGGTCGAAGATCACGCATCGTTTCATCTGGGCATCCTTTTGCGGTAGCCGGGTTGCGGCAGGTCCCCGTGCGGGTAGAACGGCGGACGACTGAGGGAAAGGGCCACCATGCCGACAGCTTTGATCGTTCTCGCCGCCGGGCGCGGTAGCCGGATGCTGTCGGACCGGGCCAAGGTTCTGCACGAGGTGGCCCATGCGCCGCTTCTGGCGCATGCGCTCCGGGCAGGGGAAAGCATCGCGCCCGAGCGGACGGTGATCGTCGCGGGCCATGACGGCGACGCGGTCGTGGCCGCCGCGCGCGCGCATGATCCCGGCGCCGTCGTGGTGCGCCAGACGGAGCAGCTCGGGACAGCGCATGCCGTCGCGCAAGCGCGCGATGCGCTGGCCGGATTCGAGGGCGACGTGATCGTTCTTTATGGCGATACGCCCTTCATCCGGCCCGCGACGCTCGAGTCGATGCTGGCTGCGCGGACGGCCGGCGCCGACGTCGTCGTCCTCGGCTTCGAGGCCGCCGATCCGGGCCGCTATGGCCGTCTGGTGGCACAGGGCGACCGGCTGGAGCGGATCGTGGAGGCTAAGGACGCCTCGGCCGAGGAATTGTCGATCCGGCTGTGCAATTCCGGTGTGATCGCCGCCGATGCAGGTGTTCTCTTCAGCCTGCTCGACCAGGTCGGGTGCGACAACGCGGCCGGGGAATATTACCTCACGGACATCATCGCGCTGGCCCGTGCAGGCCGCATGTCGGCGCGGCTCGTCACCTGCCCCGAGGCGGAAACGATGGGTGTGAACACGCGCGCAGACCTTGCCGCCGCCGAGGCCGCTTTCCAGCGGCGCATGCGCGACGAGGTGATGGCGACGGGCGCCACCCTGACCGCGCCCGAGACGGTATTTTTCGCCCACGATACGATTGTCGGTCATGACGTCGTGATCGAGCCGAACGTCGTGTTCGGCCCCGGCGTGACGCTCGAGGATGGCGCGGTGATCCGCGCCTTCAGCCATCTGGAAGGATGCCGCGTCGCGGGCGCCTGCGTGGTGGGGCCCTATGCGCGCCTGCGCCCCGGTACCGAACTTGCGCGCGGCGCGCGGGTCGGAAACTTCGTCGAGGTGAAGGCCGCGCGGATCGCCGCGGGCGCGAAACTCAACCACCTGAGCTATGTCGGCGATGCCGATGTGGGCGCGCGCGCCAATATCGGCGCCGGGACGATCACCTGCAACTATGACGGCGTCTTCAAACACCGGACCGAGATCGGCGCGGAAGCCTTCATCGGATCGAATACCGCACTGGTCGCGCCGGTCCGTGTGGGCGCGGGGGCCATGACCGGGTCGGGCAGCGTGGTGACCGAGGACGTGCCGGACGGGGCGCTGGCACTGGGCCGGGCGAAGCAGATCAACAAGGACGGCCTTGCGGCGCGGCTGATGGCCCGTCTGCGGATGGCCAAGACGCGGGAGCGCAACTGACATGTGCGGCATCATCGGAATTCTGGGCAATCACCAAGCCGCGCCCATCATGGTCGAGGCGCTCAAGCGGCTGGAATATCGCGGCTACGACAGCGCCGGCATCGCAACGGTCAATGACGGTGCGCTGGACCGGCGGCGGGCCGTGGGCAAGCTGGTAAACCTGGCCGACTTGCTGGTGACCGATCCGCTGCAGGGCTTTGCGGGGATCGGGCATACCCGCTGGGCCACCCATGGCGCGCCGAGCGTGTCGAACGCGCACCCGCACCGCGCAGGCCGCGTGGCTGTGGTGCATAATGGCATAATCGAGAACTTCCGCGAGTTGCGCGCCGAACTCGACGGCCCGTGGGAGAGCGAGACCGACACCGAGACGGTCGTGCGCTTGTGCGAACGGTTTCTGGACGAGGGACTGACGCCCGAAGCCGCCGCCTTCGCCACGATCAACCGGCTGGAGGGGGCCTACGCGCTCTGCTTCCTGTTCGAAGGACAGCCCGATCTGCTGGTCTGCGCCCGGGCCGGGTCGCCTTTGGCCATCGGACACGGGTCCGGCGAAATGTATGTCGGCTCGGATGCCATCGCCCTGGGTCCGCTGACCGACCGGCTGACCTACCTGGAAGAGGGAGATCGTGCGGTCGTGACGCGTGCGGGCGTCCGCATCTTTGATGCCGAGGGGCAGCAGACGCACCGCGAAATGCGGCGTATCGCCGTCGACGCGGCTCGGATCGAGAAGGCCGGACACCGGCATTTCATGGCCAAGGAGATCCATGAACAGCCGCAGACCCTGTCGGACGTTCTGGCCGCCTATCTCGACGGCGACCGCGTGGCGCCGCCGGTCGATCACGACTTCGCCGCCGCCGACCGGGTGGTGATGGTGGCCTGCGGAACCGCGAATTTCGCGTGCTCGGTCGCCAAGTACTGGTTCGAGGGGCTGGCGCGGATGCCGGTCGATGTCGATATCGCGTCGGAATATCGCTACCGCGAGGGTCCCGTCAGCCCTGCCTCCACCGCGCTTTTCGTCAGCCAGTCCGGCGAGACGGCGGACACGCTGGCCGCACTGCGTTACGCGCGTGGCAAGGCGGCGGCGATCGTGTCGGTCGTCAACGTTACCACCTCGTCTATCGCGCGCGAAAGTGACGTGGCACTGCCGATCCTCGCAGGCGTCGAGGTCGGCGTGGCATCGACGAAAGCCTTCGTGAATCAGCTCGCGGTGCTGCTTTGCCTCGCGATCCGCGCGGGAGTGCAGCGCGGCGTGATCGACTCTGAACGGGAAGCGGCGCTGGTAGCGGGCTTGCGGCGCCTGCCGGGCCTGATGTCGCAGGCAATGGCCATTGAGACGCGCTGTGAAGAACTGGCCTCGCGGCTGGCAGAAGCATCGGATGTGCTGTTTCTCGGCCGCGGGCTGATGTTCCCGATGGCGCATGAAGGCGCTCTGAAGCTCAAGGAGATCAGCTACATCCACGCCGAAGCCTATGCGTCGGGTGAACTCAAGCACGGGCCGATTGCCTTGGTGGATCGGACGCTTCCGGTGGTGGTGCTGGCGCCGACGGATGCGCTCTTCGACAAGACCGTCAGCAACATGCAGGAAGTCATGGCGCGCGAGGGACAGGTCCTTCTGGTGACGGATTCCGAGGGCGCCGCCCGCGCATCCGAGGGCGTCTGGCAGACTCTCGTGATGCCCGCGATCGACCCGCTGATGGCGCCAATCCTCTATGCCGTACCGGCACAGCTGCTGGCCTATCATACGGCTGTCCACAAAGGCACCGATGTCGACCAGCCGAGGAACCTCGCCAAGTCCGTTACCGTCGAATAGGATGGAAAGCCGGCGCGCCCGACAGACAATGGTTCGTGGCGGATCTATTGCCCAGAGCAAAGTATGGATCGCTCGCGAAGTGTCGCCGACAGTACTGCATTAGCGATCGAACTGTGACTGCCGCGGGCGCGGACCTGATGGGGCCCCGCCTGTGAGACATCTCGGGCGGGCGCGCGGTCGGCCGACAGGTATTCGGCAGGGCCGTGTGTTGGCACGAGTCAGACGCATCTACAGAACGCTCAGACTGCAAACACATTCTTTGCCGAACCTGGCCAGTCCGCACGCTCCGATATTTCCGCCGCATCCCGAGCGAAACGGGCTTCGTCTTCTTTCGTCGCCATACCTGAATACACGCCGCGCCGCCCCTCTGCCGCGACCTCGTCGGAGAGAACAGGAATGCCTTCAAAGGCGGAAACGATCGCGGCAAGTGCGGCGGCTTGCGCATGAAGCGCCTCGGTCGCGGCCGCCGTGTTTTCGAAGATGACGGCGTTGGCCTGCGTCTCGTCGCCGAGTGCGGCGGTCGAGGCATCGATCTCGGAAATGGTGCAGGCCTGCTGCTTGGCCGACAGCGCGATGCCATCCATGCGTTCGGCGGTCCGGTCCACCCCCTCGGAGATATCGGCCAACGCCGCCCCGAGATCGTCGACCAGCTTTCCGCCATTGTCGACCTGACGAGCGCTGTCGGCAATGAGGTCGGATATGTTGCGTGCCGCCGCCGCGGACCGTCTGGCGAGATCGCGCACCTCGGTTGCGACGACGGCGAACCCCTTGCCCGCCTCCCCCGCCCGCGCAGCTTCGACCCCGGCATTAAGCGACAGCAGGTTCGTCTGGAATGCGATGTCGTCGATGAGATGCGTGATCTTGGAAATTTCGGCGGACGCGTCGCGGATTCCATGCATCGCCGCAACCGTCCGTTCCAGAACCACGTGGCTGGCCCGAACGCGTTCGCGCATCTCGCAGATATTGCCGTTGGCGAGTTCGGCCGTGTCGGCGGTCTCTCCCACGGCGGATGAAAGGGCACTGGTGGCGGCGGCCGTCTCTTCGAGGGAGGCGGCGTTACGCTCCGTCCGATCGGACAGATCCGCGGCCGCACTTGCCAGTTCGGCGGCGGAATGGTCGATGGTGCGGCTGCTGCGGTCAATGCGGCCGATGACTGTCGCGAGGCTTTCGGCAGTGGCGTTCACGGTTTCGCGCATGACCTCGAAGATCCCGGCGCCGGATCCGGTCATGCGATGGTCAAGCTGCCCCGCCGCCAGTGCCTCAAGCGCAGTGCGCACCTCGTTGAGATTGCGTTCGGTCACCTCGCCGATGCGGTTGAGACCGCCGCAGATATCCGCGATGGCGCCTTCCTTGCCCTCGGGGTCGAGACGCTGGCCGAAATCACCCTCGGCACAGGCGACGACAACGGCAGAGATCTCCTCTACCACCGCATTTTCCTTCGCAAGCTGCGCCTCGCGGAGAGCCAGACTCTCGGCGGCGGTCCTCTCCTTTTCCTCAGACCGGATCCGCTCGTACTCCGCGGCCTCGTGTTCGGCCGCGCGGCGTGCCGTCTCGCGCTCGTCGGCCGCTTCCTTTTCGCGGGCAAGGACGCGATCGCGAAAGCGCGCGATGGCAGCCGCCACATCGGTGACCTCGGTATAGCGGACATTCGCCATACCGGCATCCGCCCGCCCTTCCGCTAGTGAACAGATCACCTGCGCAGTCTGATGCCACGGCTCGCGGAGGCGCCGCGCGACGCGGACCGAAAAGAGCAGCGCAGCCACCAATGTCGCGAGGACGAGACCGATGCAGACGTAAAGCAGACGCCGGTTCGTGGCCGCGATTTCGGCCTTGCGGGCGGTGACCTCGTCTTCGATCGCGACGACGGCATCGTCGAGACGCGGTTCGATATCCGCGAGGAAGGAAACCACGTCGCGTCGGGCCGCACGCTCCTGCCGATACGTCGTCGCGTAGCGCCACATGGCGATCTGGTAACTCTCGAGCGCGGAGAGGGCCTCCTCGCGCCGCATGGAGGAAGGAAATTCCGCCGACGGCCGTGCGCGAAACGCGTCGATGACGGCGTTGAGACGCTCGAGATGGATGGGATTGCCGGTCAGGAAGAAGTCGTTCTGATGAACCTGCATTTCCAGGGTCAGCCGCCGCAGGATCGGCGCGCTGCCTCGGCTCAGCGGGCGCTCGGCCGCTTCGATCGCCTCGCGGACCTCCCCCTCCAGGCCGCCACTTCGATCAAGGCCAAGTGTCTCGTTCCGGTCCAGCAGCACGCCGAAGGCCGAACCGTAACGTTGCAGCGGCTCGCGCAACGCGGCGAGACTGTCGGTAGCCCTGCTTTCCAGCCCGGCGATGCGAGACTCGATCTCGTCGACCTGCGCCGTGAGGCGCTTGAGGACCTCGGCATGCCGCTCGGCCTCGGCCATGTCATGGGTGAGCAGAAAGTTCATTTCGGCCCGCTTGGCCGCCATGAACTGCGCCTCCAGGGCGTCGGTGCCGGCATGCAACTCCTCCCACCGGGCGATTTCCGCAGCGGCCTGCGCATCCAGGTGGGCCTTGAGGAGAAACGCCGCGGCAACGATCACCAGCGTGCCGAGTGGCAAGAAAACAAGCTTGCGGATGTCGTGGGCAATCGAATGTACGGCCATGGGAATCTCGTATTGACGGTAGACCGACTCGTAGCGGCGAAAGCTGAACGGTTTCTTACTGATACGCGTCTGCTCACAGGTTGCCGCAGAAGCCGGGCGCCCTCTTCACGACATCCTATGGATCTCGGCCATGAGCATCCGGAAACGGCGTCAGGTGCTAGGTCTGCAAGCTAAGGCCGGCACGGCGGCGCCCGCTCCGTTACGTCGGTTCCTGAGACGGATCGGCATTCCTGCTGGGCAAAACCATGGGCGTGCCAGACCTGCCTGACCCGCGCCGCCCTCACCGCATAGCCCTGCCAAATCCGGGCCGCTTGCGCCTCCCTGCGCACGTCGCTATCGCGGCACCGGTCCCGGAGGAGAGACATGGCGCGTCTAGTGATGAAATTCGGCGGCACTTCCGTCGCCAATCTCGACCGTATACGCCGGGTGGCCAAGCGCGTGGGCGTGGAGGTCGCCAGAGGCTACGACGTGATCGTCGTCGTCTCGGCCATGTCTGGCAAGACCAACGAATTGGTGGGTTGGGTCGGCGAGGCCGGAGGCGCGCTGCATGACGCGCGCGAATACGATGCCGTGGTCTCCTCGGGCGAGAATGTTACGGCGGGGCTTCTGGCGCTGACGCTTCAGGGGAACGGGATTGACGCCCGCTCGTGGCAGGGCTGGCAGGTGCCGTTGCGCACCAATGCCGCCCATTCGAGCGCCCGGATCGCGGAGATTCCGACCGCCAACCTCGATGCAAAATTTGCCGACGGCATGAAGGTGGCCGTGGTGGCGGGATTCCAGGGAATCAGCCCCGAGGGCCGGATCACCACACTGGGCCGGGGCGGGTCGGACACGACCGCCGTGGCCTTTGCGGCCGCCTTCGGTGCGGAGCGTTGCGACATCTATACCGACGTGGACGGCGTCTACACGACCGATCCGCGCATCACGTCGAAGGCACGCAAGCTGGACCTCATCGCCTTCGAGGAGATGCTGGAACTTGCCTCTCTGGGGGCCAAGGTGCTGCAGACGCGGTCGGTGGAGCTTGCCATGCGGTACCGGGTTCGGCTGCGCGTGCTGTCGAGTTTCGAGGAAATGGACGAGAACGCAGGGACGCTGGTCTGTGCCGAGGAGGACATCGTGGAAAGCAACGTGGTTGCGGGCGTGGCGTTCAGCCGCGACGAGGCGAAGATGACGCTGGTCAGCGTGGCCGACCGGCCGGGCGTATCGGCGGCGATCTTCGGGCCTCTGGCCGAGGCGGGCGTGAATGTCGACATGATCGTACAGAACATCGCCGAGGACGGCCGGACGGACATGACGTTCTCGCTGCCGGTCGATCAGGTGTCGCGCGCGCAGGTGGCGATGGAGGCGGCCAAGGCCGACGGGACGGTCAACTTCCACGACCTGATCGCCGACGAGGGTGTCTCGAAGGTCTCGGTCGTGGGGATCGGGATGCGGTCGCATGCCGGCGTGGCCGCGCGGATGTTCAAGGCCCTATCCGACGAGGGGGTGAACATCAAGGTAATCACCACGTCGGAGATCAAGATCTCCGTCCTGATCGATCGCAAATACATGGAGCTGGCCGTGCAGGCGCTGCACGATGCGTTCGAACTCGAGGTGGCGCGCGCCTGATCCCTTCGGGACGCGAACCGGGCCAGGCGTTTCTCCTCCTCGATTTGATCCTCGCTGTTCCGGCATCGCCCGCGGGGCGGTAACGCGGCGCATGGCCACCGTCAGACTTGTTTCTTGTCGAGGCTGGGGCCACGATCAGCTCCCGCTCGGGCTGATCGCAACCCGAGGCCGACCTCACGCCGCCGATTGCCGCGCATCAGACGGACTCTCCGCGCCTGACCCGGATCATCGCCTCTCCCCATCCGTGCACGGCTCCGCTATGGGGGTGCCGGACGAGGATGGGGGCCGCGATCGTGCCAGCGCCGAACGACAGTGACAGCCGACGGCTCCTGCGGCGGCTTCAGGCCGTCATGGCCGAGGAGGCGCAAGGGCAGGAGCGCCTCGACCGCATCGTGGAACTCGTCGCCACCTCGATGTCGACCGAGGTCTGCTCGATCTACCTGCACCGCGACGTTGAGACGCTGGAGCTTTGCGCGACGCGGGGGCTCAACGCGGAATCGGTGCATGTGACGCGGATGCGCGTGGGCGAAGGCCTCGTGGGCCGGGTCGCGCGCCGCCGCGCGCCGCTCAACACCGCCGATGCGCCCGGAACGCGCGGCTTCCGCTACATGCCCGAGACCGGCGAGGAGGTCTTCTCCAGCTTCCTCGGCGTGCCGGTGCAGCGGCTGGGCGAGCGGCTCGGCGTGCTGGTGGTGCAATCGAAGGACGCGCGCGAATTCACCGAGGACGAGGTTTACGCGCTCGAGGTCGTGGCCATGGTCCTCGCCGAGATGACCGAGCTCGGTGCCTTCACCGGTGAGGGCGAGGCCCTGCGCCCCCGCCACAAGGAGCAGGTGCTCCTGCGCGGCGTCACCGGACAGGAGGGCGCGGCCGAAGGGGTCGTCCACCTGCACGACCCGCGCGTGGTCATCACAAATCCCGTCTCCGACGATCCCGAGGGCGAGATGCTGCGGCTTCACGGGGCCGTGGACGAGCTGCGTATTTCGGTGGACCGGATGCTGTCCGCCGCATCGGGCGACCGTGCGCAGACCGAGGTGATCGAGGCGTTCCGCATGTTCGCCTATTCGCGCTCGTGGCTGCGCCGGATGGAGGACGACATCAATGCCGGCCTGACCGCCGAGGCCGCCGTGGAAAAGGAGCAGACGGCCACCCGCGCGCGCATGAACGGCGCGGAGCCTTATCTGCGCGACCGTCTGGCCGATCTCGACGATCTGTCGAACCGGCTGTTGCAGATGCTGACGGGCCAGGGTCCCGACCGGGCCGTCCTGCCGGACAATGCCGTTCTGGTCGCGCGCAATATCGGTCCGGGGGAATTGCTCGATTACGGGCGGCGGCTCAAGGGCGTCGTGCTGGAGGAAGGATCCGTCGGCAGCCACGCAGCGATCATCGCGCGGGCCTGGGCCATTCCGCTGGTGCTTCAGGCGCGCGGCGTGACGATCGAGGCGCTGTCGGGCGATCCGATCCTGGTGGATGGCGATCAGGGTGTCGCGCATCTGCGCCCCGACGAAATGGTGCGCTCCGCCTTCCGCGAGAAGCTCGCCATGGCCGAGCGGGACCAGCAGCGTTACGCCTCGATCCGCGAACGGCCCTGCGTGACGCGCGACGGCGCCCGGATCGCGTTGTTGATGAATGCGGGACTGATGGCCGACCTGCCGTCGCTCGTCTCCTCGGGGGCGGAAGGCGTGGGGCTGTTCCGCACGGAGCTGCAGTTTCTTACCCGAAACAAGGTGCCCCGGCGCGGCGAACTGGCCAGCCTCTATGCCCGCGTGCTCGACGCCGCCAACGGCAAGGCCGTGACGTTCCGGACGCTCGACATCGGATCGGACAAGGTGCTGCCCTACATGAAGGCGACCGAGGAGCCGAACCCGGCGCTTGGCTGGCGGGCGATCCGGGTGGGGCTCGACAAGACGGGCGTGATGCGGATGCAGCTTCAGGCGCTGCTGCGGGCGGCGAATGGCCGGCCGATGGACATCATGTTCCCGTTCATCGCGCAGCTCGAGGAATTCCTGGAGGCCCGCGCCCATCTGACGCGCGAGATTCACCGCGAGACGTCGCTCGGCCACGTCCTGCCGGCCACGATCCGGGTGGGCGCAATGCTGGAGACGCCGTCGATGGCATTCGCGCCGCGCACGTTCTTCGAGGCGGCGGACTTCATCTCCATCGGCGGCAACGACCTCAAGCAGTTCTTCTTCGCCGCCGACCGCGAGAACGAGCGCGTGCGCCGGCGCTACGACACGCTCAACGTCAGCTATCTGTCGCTGATCGAGCAGATTGTCGGACGCTGCGACGAGACCAAAACGCCCCTGTCCTTTTGCGGGGAGGATGCCGGCCGCCCCGTCGAGGCCTTGTGCTTCGCGGCAATGGGCCTGCGCTCCCTGTCGATGCGGCCGGCGAGCATCGGGCCGGTAAAGAACATCCTGCTGAAATCCGACCTGTCCGAAGTTCGTACCGTGATCAACGCCGCCCGCGAGGCGGGAGAGCAATCGGTGCGCGGCGCGGTGATGGAATATCTGCGCGGCCGCTAGCGCACCGTTTCCTGCGCCAGCCGCAGGCGCGCGACAATTTCATGCGCGTCCGCCTCTCGTTGATCGCGCAATGCCGCGCGGACGAAGGCGAGGTGATCGGCCACGGCCTCGCGCGCGGCGTCGGGGTCGCGCATCTGGATCGCGGTGTTAATCGCCCGATGCTGGTCGAGAAGGGCGGCGCGGGTCGTGTGCTGCCGGAACATCACAGCACGATTGTAGAACACGCCCTCCCGCAGCAGGTCGATCATCGAGCGCATCATGTGAAGCATGACGACGTTGTGGCTCGCCTCGACGATGGCCATGTGGAACTCGGCGTCGAGCCGGGCCTCTTCGGCGGCGTCGGGGCCCTCATGCGCGGCCTCCATCCGCCGAAAGATCGCGGCGATCAGCGCGAGATCCGTGTCGGAGCCCTGACGCGCGGCGCGGGCGGCGGCGATCCCCTCCATGTCTTGCCGAAACGAGATGTAGTCGAGCAGCGCATCCTCGTGGCGCGCAAACAGCCGCGTCAGCGCAGGCGAGACGGCGTGGCCCAGAACGTCGGACACGAAGATCCCCGCCCCCGCCCGCGTCTCTAGCAGCCCCTGCGCCTGAAGCTCCGCCACCGCCTCGCGCAGGCTGGGACGGGAGACGCCCAGCCGTTCGGATAATTCCCGCTCCGGCGGCAACCGGTCACCGGCCCGCAAAACCCCCTGCAGGATCAGATGCTCGATCTGCCGCACGACGGCGGCGGCAAGCCTTTCGGAGGTGATCTTCTGGAACGGCATCGGGTCTCCGCGCGGAAATCGTCGGGAAGATAAGGCCATGGCGGAGGATGGGCCAGATGCGATGACACCCGGCCGCGCATCCGTCAGCCGCGCGCGGTAAGGCCGAGCAGCGCGCGCGCCTGCTCCGGCGTGGCGACGGGCCGATCGTGACGCTGCGCCACCTCGACCGTCCGGCGCACGAGTGCGGCGTTCGACGGGGCAAGCGTGTCGCGATCCAGCCGCACGTTATCCTCCAGCCCGGTTCGCGCATGGCCGCCCGCGGCAATGGCCCATTCGTTGAGCTCGAGCTGGTGTCGCCCGATCCCGGCGGCGCACCACGGCGCATCCCCGAAGAGGTGCCGCTTGGTGGTGAGCATCGCGTCGAAGGCCACGCGGTCAGCCGGCATGGCGTTCCGCACGCCCATCACGAACTGGCAATAGGGCCTTTGCGGCAGGCGTCCATCCGCATGCAGCGCGGCCGCCTGAAACAGATGCGAAAGATCGAAACACTCGATTTCCGGCACCACCCCGTGGGCGGCCATCTCGGCGGAGAGCCAATCGACCAGGTCCGGCGGATTCTCGTAAACGCGCGTCGGAAAGTTGTTCGACCCGACCGAGAGCGAGCACATGTCCGGCCGCAACGGGATCATCCCGCCCCGCTCGCGCCCCGCCCCCGACCGCCCGCCGGTCGAAAGCTGCACGATCACGCCGGGGCAATGGCGCTCCAGCCCCTCCTTGAGGGCGGCGAAGCGGTCGGGATCCGATGTCGGCGTCTCGTCGTCATTGCGGACATGGGCGTGGATGATGGACGCGCCGGCCTCGAAGGCCTCGTGGCTGGATTCGATCTGTTCGGCCACGGTGACGGGCACGGCCGGGTTGTCGGATTTGCGCGGCACCGAGCCCGTGATGGCACAGCAGATGATGACCGGATCAGACATCGAGAAACACCGTCTCGTTGTCGCCCTGCAGGTAAATATCCATATGAAACCCCTCCGGCGTGGTGCGCGCGATCATCGTCCCGGCCCGCTCACCCGCAAGCCGCAGGACCGAATCGGCGGCGTTCGCCTCCGCCTCGTCGTCGAAATAGGCGCGGGTATGCAGGCCGAGATTGATGCCCCGCGCGACGATCCAGAGCGACAGATGCGGCGCCTGTCCGTCGACCGCGCCCGGCTTGATCGTGTCGAAGCGGAATGCCCCCGTCCCACCGTCGGACGGTTGCCGCCCCCAGCCGGTGAAGCCGTTCGAGGGGCCATGATTTCCCTGCCCGTCCGCCTGCCAGACCTCGATCAGCGCGTCGCATAACGGGGCGCCCTCGCCGTCGAACACCGCGCCGGTAAAGGCGATGCGCCGCCCCGCCGGCTCTCCCGTCACCATGACGGAGCCGGGATCGACGCCGCCATACATGTCCTCCAGCCCCGCGAAGGACGGCACGCAGCCGATGTGAACGTAAGGCCCGGCCGTTTGCGACGCAGATTCCTTCAACACCATTCAGGTCCCCTCCATCCGGTTCTCGAAGATCGTCGCGTCCCGCCCGCGCAGGACGATGTCGAAGCGGTAGGCGCGGATATCCATCGGCACCGTCGCTTCCATGTCCAGCCGCGCGACCAGCCGGTCCACGGCATCCGCGCGCGGGATCGACTGCACGATCGGACAGAGCGGAATGTGCGGATCGCCCTCGAAATACATCTGCGTGATCAGGCGCTGCGCGAAGCCGTCGCCGAAGACCGAGAAGTGGATATGCGCCGGCCGCCAATCGTTCCCGCCATTGGGCCAGGGATAGGGGCCCGGCGCGACCGTCCGGAAGGCATAGGCCCCGTCCGGTCCGGTCACGCAACGCCCGCAGCCGCCGAAATTCGGGTCGAGCGGGGCAAGATAGCCGTCCTTCTTGTGGCGGTAGCGGCCGCCCGCATTGGCCTGCCAGATCTCGATGAGCTTGCCCGGCACCGGGCGCCCCCCTTCATCCAGAAGGCGTCCGTGGACCACAATGCGCGCGCCCTGCGCCGTCTCACCGGGGCGGGCGTAATTGATCAGGAGATCGGCATCGTCCGGCCCGATGCCGTCCTGCCCGAAAACCGGCCCCGTCAGCTCGCTCGCTGTATGGTCGAAACGCAACGGTGCATGCCGCGGTGCGCGCAGAACCGAGGAGCGATAGGCCGGGGCCAGCGCCGGGGGGTGCCAGTCACGGTCGCGGGGGGCGATTTCGGGAAGGGTCACATCACATCTCCAGCGGCAGGCCGACGTAATTCTCCGCCATGCTGCGCGAAGCAGCCTCGGATTGCCGGATATACTCGAATTCCGCGCGCTGCATCTTCTTCTCGAAGGGCGAATGTTCGGGAAACTGGTGCATGAGCATCGAAAGTTGCCACGAAAACCGCTCCGCCTTCCAGACCCGCGCGAGGGCGATCTCGGAGTAACGGTCGATCAGGTCCGTCTCCCCCGAGCGATAGCGCCGGACAAGCCCGCGCGCCAGCACGCGCACATCGCCAACGGCGAGGTTCAATCCCTTGGCACCCGTCGGCGGCACGATGTGGGCGGCGTCCCCCACGAGGAAAAGGTTCCCGTAGCGCATCGGCTCGGCCACGAAGGAGCGCAGGGGCGCGATGGATTTCTCGAAGGACGGGCCGGTCTGCAGCTCCGCAGCGGTTTCGGGACCGATCCGGCGGCACAACTCCTTCCAGAAGCGGTCGTCGGACCAGTCATCCACATCGTCCGACAGGTCGCATTGTATGTAGTAGCGCGACCGCGTCGCGGATCGCATCGAACAGAGTGCGAAGCCGCGTTCGTGATTGGCATAGATCAGCTCGTGGCTGACCGGCGGTCGTTCGGTCAGCACACCGAGCCAGCCGAAGGGATAGACCCGCTCGAACGTCCGCAGCACGTCCGCGGGAATGGCCTTGCGGGAGACGCCGCGAAACCCGTCGCAGCCGGCGATGTAGTCGCACTCGATCCGCACGGACCGCCCCTCGTGGCGCAGATGAACGACCGGGCGGCGCTCCTTCAGGTCGGTCGGGACCACGTCGTCCACCCCGAACAGGAAGGTCTGCCCGTCCGCGACACGCTGCGCGAAAAGATCCTTGGTGACCTCGGTCTGGCCGTAGACCATCACCGTCTTCCCCGTCAGCCCGGCAAGATCGATTCGGTGGCGATCGCCGTCGAAGGCGAGATCGAAGCCGGAATGGGGCAGCCCCTCCGCCATCATGCGCGCGCCCGCCCCGGCCTCGACCAGCGCGTCGACGGTTCCCTGCTCCAGCACGCCGGCCCGGATACGCGCCTCGATATGGGTGCGGGTCTGGCGGTCGACGACGATGGAGGAGATGCCCTCCTGGGCAAGCATCTGCGATAGGAGCAGACCGGCAGGCCCTGCCCCGATGATGCAGATTTCGGTGGTCAGGGTGCGGGTCACGGGCGTCTCCGGCTCGGAAAATGTGCAAAGCGGCGCGGGGGCATGGCCGGGCATTCGCCCGCAAAGGCGGCAAAGGTCATCTCGGCGATCCTGAGTTCGGCCGACACGGGCCTCTTCCCGGCGCGTTCGGCCACAATCTGTCTCCCGTCGCGCCGGCGCGCAATGGACAGCCGGCATCGATCATTGCACTATCCGACCATGACGGACCGAAAACCCGGATACGCCGCGGCACGGTCGGTGCCGACTTATGAGCTCTACGGAGAATTGCTGTCGGGCATTTCCGGCGATCCCGTCCATCACGAGGCGATCCGCGACCGCAGCCGTCGTCACGGCTGGACGATCCAGGCCCACCGGCACGAGAACCTCGCCCAGATTTTCGTCTTTCACAGCGCTGGCGTGACCTTCCGCGCAGGCGAGCTGGAGCACCGGACGACCGGCGCTGTTGCCCTGCTGGTGCCTGCCGGTCTGCCCCACGCCTTCCGCTTCGACGAGGGCGTCGCGGGCGATGTCGTCAGCCTGCCCTTGTCGGCGTTGCGGCCGGAAATTCGGGACATGGTCGCAGGCGGCAGCCCGTTTCTCCATCCGGGCGGATCGCCCGCCTTCGATGGCCTCGCCCAGATGGTCGCACAGATCGCGCGGCTCTTTCGGGACTACGGGCCCGGTCGCGCGGCCCTTCTGCGCAGCCTCGCCGAAGCCGCGATCCTCTATTTCGGCGTCGACCAGCCGGCGGTCGGAATTGCCGGACCGGACGCGGCAGCAGGGGACCGGACGCGGGACGAGCATCGCGCCTCGGAGTTCTGCACCCGCGTCGAGGAGGCGTTCGCGCAGGATTTGAGCGTCGGTGATTATGCGGCGCTTCTGGACATTTCGCCCACACATCTGACGCGCCTGTGCCGCCACCATCTGGGGATCTCGCCGGCCCGGCTGATCACACAGCGGCGCATGCTGGAAGCGAAGCGCCTGCTGCGCTTCACCCAGCACGGCGTCGCGGCCATCGGGCTCCGCTGCGGCTACAAGGACGCCGCCTACTTCGTCCGCGCCTTCACACGGGAAATCGGGCGCTCACCCGGTCGCTGGCGGGATGAAGCGCGCGGCTGACAGCGGGCGACGGTGCGGGAGGTGTGGCGAAAGGCGAGAAGGATTTGAAGGGATTGTAACGCCAGCCAGTCCAACGTCCGCCTCGTCCAGATCAGCGGCATCGCCCCCGACATGCGCAAGACCATGATATGGGCGATGGGAATGGTCCTCCGATTTATGTCGGCATCCCGGCGGCGCGACCGCCAAAGGTTCCGCACAAGTGCCACGCCGGAGACTACAGGGCCCCTTCCATGCAGGGACCACAAAAGAACGCGCCGGAATTGAAAACGGCCGCACGCCCCCACAGGCGAACGGCCGCTTCCAATTTCTCACCTGCGACTGCTCAGGTGAGGCCCCGGCCAAGTGGCGGGGCCTCCTCCACAAGCGAAGTCGCAATCAGGTGGTCGGCGTGATCACGATCTCGACACGGCGGTTGAGCTGCTTGCCCGCCGCGGTCTGGTTCGACGCGATCGGCTGGCTCTCTCCGCGGCCGATCGGCACCACGCGGCCCGAGGAGACGCCCTGCTCGAGCAGCACTCCGGCCACAGCACGGGCGCGGCGCTCGGACAGATCCTGGTTATAGGCCGCGGAGCCGTCGCTGTCGGTATGACCGATGACCTGCACGGTGGTGTTGGGATATTGCTGCAGGTTGCGGGCCAGCGCGCGGATGTCGCCCTGCAGGTCGGGCCGCAGGTTGGCGCTGTCGGTGCCGAACAGGATGTCCTGCGGCATCGTCACGATAAGCTGCGAACCGGTGTTGTTGATGCTAATGCGGTCGTCGCCCAGCTGCGCGCGAAGGTCGGCGGCCTGACGGTCGAGCCGCTGGCCGATGCCCGCACCGACGAGTCCGCCGATCGCGGCGCCGGCGGCGATTTCGTCCCTCCGGCTGCCTTCGCCCAGAATGGCACCGGCGGCCGCGCCGACGCCCGCGCCGATCAGCGCACCGTTACGCGTGCGGTTCGGTTCGCCCGGCGGCGACTGGACGCAGCCGGCGAGGATGGTGGCGGCGGCAAGGCCGGCGATGAGGGGGGTCCTGATGGTCATGTCTCGTGTCTTCCCGGTGTTGGTTGCGCCATGGGCGCGCGGTCTGGCGGATTTGCGAGCGCAGAGAGATCACGCCCGGTCCACCCGTTCCACCCCTCGCGCATCCGGCCTGGCCCTTGCGCGGGGCTCCGCCGCAGATGAAGCGCACGGGCGGCGATAGGCAATAGCAGTCGCGTGAAAAGCTTAATTCACTCCACTGCGGTTCGCCCGCTCTCCCAAGCCAGAAGCGCGCGCTTGACCGGCAAACCCCAATGGTAGCCCCCAAGCCCCCCCGACTTGCGCAAGGCGCGATGACAGGGGATCAGCCAACTCACTGGATTGCGGCCGACGGCCGTGCCCACGGCGCGGACGGCCTTGGGATTGGCGATGGCCGAGGCGATTTCGCCATAGGTCGTCACGTGACCGGAGGGGATGCGCATCAACGCCTCCCACACCTTGATCTGGAACGGCGCACCGATCAGGTGCAGGCGGGCCTCACCCTCCAGCCGGCCCAGCGCCTCGACGAAGGGCGCGATGGCGGCGCGGTCCTCGTGGTGGGTCGCCTCGGGCCAGCGCGCGGCCATGTCCTCGAGCGCCGCCGCCCGCCCCGTCTCGGCCGCGAAGGCCAACCCGCAGATCCCGCGGTCCGTCCCCATGACCAGCATCTCGCCGAACGGCCCGTCGAACCAGCCATGCCGGATCGTCAGACCGGCGCCGTTTTTGGCATAATCGCCCGGCGACATTGCCTCCCACCGGATGAACAGATCGTGAAGCCGTCCGGTCCCCGACAGACCGGTCTCCATGGCCGTCTCCAGCGTCGAGAACCGCTCCGCCAGCAGCACCTTGGCATGGCCGAGCGTCAGGTATTGCGCGAACCGTTTCGGGCTGACCCCGGCCCAGGCCGAAAAGACCCGCTGGAAATGGGCGGGGCTGAGGTTCATCTCGGCCGCCAGCGCCTCGAGCGAGGGCGGCGCGTCGGCCCGCGCATCGATCGCCGCGATGGCGCGGCGCATCAGCGCGTAATGATAGCGGCTTTCGGTCTCGGCCACGGGAGGTTCGACGGACATCTGCGCAATTCCTTTCCGGGCCGACCCTATCTGCGCCCCACGCCCCGCGCGACCCGGAAGCTGCGGGATCGGCGTCTTGCCCCCCATGTCGCCACGCGCCAAAAGGTGCCTCATGGCCAAGCTCCCTCCACCCCTGCCCTACAACACGCAGCGCGAAATCTTCGCCCGCTTCCAGGCCGCCGAACCCGAGCCGAAGGGCGAGCTGGAACACGTCAATGCCTACACGCTCGTCGTGGCCGTCGCGCTTTCGGCACAGGCCACCGATGCCGGCGTCAACAAGGCCACACGCGGTCTTTTCGCCGTCGCGGACACGCCGCAGAAAATGCTCGATCTCGGGCTGGAAGGGCTGACGGAGCACATCAGGACCATCGGCCTTTACCGCAACAAGGCCAAGAACGTCATCGCGCTCAGCCGCATCCTCGTCGAGGAGCATGGCGGCGAGGTCCCCTCGTCGCGCGCCGCGCTTCAGGCGCTACCGGGTGTGGGGCGCAAGACCGCGAATGTCGTGCTCAACATGTGGTGGGGTCATCCGGCGCAGGCCGTCGACACGCACATCTTCCGCGTCGGCAACCGCACCCGCATCGCACCCGGACGCGACGTCGACGCCGTCGAGCGCGCCATCGAGGACAACGTGCCCGCCGAATACCAGCGCCACGCCCATCACTGGCTGATCCTGCACGGCCGCTACACCTGCATCGCCCGTCGCCCGAAATGCGGCGCCTGCCTGATCGCCGATCTCTGTCCCTACGAAGACAAGACGGTCTGAGTCCGTCTCTGCTTCCCCAATACCTCACGGCGGTCCGGCGGTGTGAACCCCCCGGCGCCCGCCACAAACGCAAAGGCCGCCCCATGACCCAGACCTACGACGTGATCGGCATCGGCAACGCCATCGTCGACGTCATCTCGCACGCCCCCGACATGTTCCTCGGGCAGATGGGGATCGAGAAGGGCATCATGCAGCTCGTGGAGCGCGAACGCGCCGAACTGCTCTATTCCGCCATGTCCGACCGGATCGAGACGCCGGGCGGGTCGGTCGCGAACACGCTGGCGGGGATCGGCGCGCTCGGCCTGTCGACGGCGTTCATCGGCAAGGTCAACGACGACGCGCTCGGCCGCTTCTACGCCGAGACGATGGCCGCCTCCGGCACGGCCTTCCCGAACCCGCCGCGCCCCGCCGACCTGCCGACCTCCCGCTCGATGATCTTCGTCTCTCCCGACGGCGAGCGGTCGATGAACACGTATCTCGGCGCGGGTGCGGATCTGGGACATGCCGACGTGCCGGACGTGTTCGGCGGCGGCGGGATCCTGTTCCTCGAAGGCTATCTCTTCGACAAGGACGAGGGAAAGACCGCCTTCGCGGAGGCCGCCGCCCGGATGAAGGCCGCCGGCGGGCGATCCGCCATCACGATCTCCGACCCCTTCTGTGCCGAACGCCACCGCGACGATTTCCAGCGCCTGATCGCCGAGGACATGGACATCGCCATCGGCAATGCCGTCGAGTGGATGACGCTCTACAAGACGGACAATCTCGACCGCGCAATGGGCATGGCCGCAGAGGTCTGCGAAACCGTGGTCTGCACCCGCTCGGGCGACGATGTCTGGGTCCGGTCCGGCGAAACCCGTGTGGTTGCGCCGGTCACGCGCGCGCAGGTGGTCGATGCGACCGGCGCGGGCGATCAGTTCGCCGCCGGCTTCCTCTTCGGGCTGGCCCGCGGGCACGATCTGGAGGTTTCGGCGCGCATGGGCGTCGTCTGCGCCCGCGAGGTGATCGGCCATGTCGGCCCCCGCCCCGTCGTGGACCTGACCGCGTTGTTCAAGGCCGAAGGTCTTGCCTGACGCCCCCCGACGGCGTGGACCGGCCCCGGCACGCGAGATTCCGCAACCACCCTGAACCTCCACGGCGGACACGCGTGGAGGGCCTCCTCACCAATGCGGCGGGCGCTGATCGGCGAGCGGAACCGTGCCGCCGGAGGATTCCGCCTCCGCCGCCCGCTCCATCAGAAGGCGGACCCGGCGCTCCAAGACGGCGATCTGGTCGGCCTGCCGCACGACCACGTCCGACAGGTCCTCGATCGTCCGGGTCAGGTGAGCGATGCGTTCTTCGAGATGTTCCATGAGGGTCTCCTGACTGGTTTTGCGCCCGGCGCGCGGACGCCCGGCGGGACACGTGGCTTGTGCGCCCGGGGCGCGGGCACTAAGGACGCGGGCGACGAAAAGGACCCGCGCATGGCAAAGAAAGACAAGCCCCGCCGCCCCAAGGCGCAGACGCCGAAGGGCTTCCGCGACTATTTCGGCGCCGAAATGACCGCGCGCAAGGCCATGCTCGACGCGATCGCCGAGGTCTATGCGCTCTATGGATTCGAGCCGCTGGAAAGCTCCGCCGTCGAGACGGTCGAATCCCTCGGCAAGTTCCTCCCCGATGTCGACCGCCCGAACGAGGGGGTCTTCGCGTGGCAGGAGGGCGACGAGGACGGCGACTGGCTGGCGCTGCGCTACGACCTGACGGCACCGCTCGCCCGCGTCTACGCCCAGCACCGCAACGACCTGCCCACCCCCTACCGCCGCTACGCCATGGGCCCCGTGTGGCGCAACGAAAAGCCGGGGCCGGGGCGCTTCCGGCAGTTCTACCAATGCGACGCGGATACGGTCGGAACCGCCAGCGTCGCGGCGGATGCCGAAATGTGCGCGATGCTATGCGATACGCTTGAGCGGGTGGGCATCGCGCGCGGCGAATATAAGGTTCGGGTGAATAACCGAAAGGTTCTGAATGGAGTCTTGGAAGCCGCTGGACTTTGGAATCCAAAAGAGCCTGAAAAAGACGCAGAACGCCGCGGGATAGTCATGCGAGCTATCGACAAGTTCGATCGCTTGGGTCGTGACGGTGTCCTTGCAATTCTCCGCGAAGGGCGGCTTGACGAAAGCGGCGACTACACGCCCGGGGCCAATCTTTCTTTTGAGCAACGCGAGAGGATAATGGTCCTCTTCGGCGATACAAATCATGCGGACAACTTCGCTGCCCTCGATTTCTTTGCAGAGAAGTCTGAAACAGGAAAGCGAGGAGTTGAGGAGCTAAAGGAAATTCACGATTTGCTGCGTGAACAAGGCTACGGCCCCGACCGCATCATCATCGACCCATCCGTCGTCCGTGGCCTTGGCTACTATACCGGCCCGGTCTTCGAGGCCGAACTGACCTTCGAGATCGCCGACGAGAAGGGACGCCCGCGCCAGTTCGGCTCCGTCGCCGGCGGTGGACGCTACGACGATCTGGTCACGCGCTTCACCGGACAGCAGGTGCCCGCCACCGGCGTGTCGATCGGCGTGGACCGTCTGCTTGCCGCGCTGGCCGCCAAGGGGCGGATCGACCGCACCCCGTACGGCCCCGTCATCGTCACCGTGATGGACCGCGACCGGATGGCCGATTACCAATCCATCTGCGCCACGCTTCGCCAGGCAGGAATCCGGGCGGAGGTCTATTTGGGCAACCCCAAGAACTTCGGCAATCAACTCAAATACGCCGACAAGCGCGGCAGCCCCGCCGCGATCATCCAGGGCACCGACGAGGCGGCGCGCGGCGTGGTACAGGTCAAGGACCTGATCCTCGGCGCGAAGATCGCCCAGGAGGCCAGCCTGGAGGAATGGAAAGAGAACCCGTCGCAGACGGAAGTGCCGCGAGACGAACTCGTTCCCTTCCTTCAGAACCTTCTGAAATGATCGAAACCGCCGACCGACGCCGCGCCGCCGAACTGCTCGGGCGGTTCGAGGCGGCCGGCGCGCAGCCGGTCGAGACGGCGATCCTGCAACCGGCGGGCACGCTGCTCGACCTCTATGGCGAGGATATCCGCGCCCGCGCCTTCGTCACCACCGACCCGCTTGCGGGCGAGGCGATGCTGCGCCCGGACTTCACCGTCCCCGTCGTGCAGGCCCATATGGCGAACGGCGCCGCCCCCGCGCGCTACTGCTATGCCGGCGAGGTCTTCCGGCGGCAGGAAACCGACGAGGGCCGCCCGCGCGAATATCTTCAGGTCGGGTTCGAGATCTTCGACGGCGGCGATCCGGCGGCGGCGGATGCGGAGGTGTTCGATCTGCTGCGCGCGGCGTTGGCCGAATGGTCGCCCGTCGCGGCGACCGGCGATCTCGGCCTGCTCATCGCGGCTGTCGAGGGGCTGACCACGTCGGAGCGCCGCCGCACCGCGCTGCGCCGTCATATCTGGCGCCCCGTCCGGTTCCGGCGCCTGATGGAGCGCTTCGCGGGCCGTGCGGAGGTCCGTGCGGAGCGCGCCGCCCTGATCGCGCAACTCGACGATGCGGCGGCGGAGACCCTGATCGCCGGGGCCGGTCCGTTGGTCGGTCTGCGCGGCGAGGGCGAGATCGCGGCGCGCCTGACCGCCCTGCGGGAGGATCGCGAGGTGCCGCCCATCTCCGCGGCCGAGGCGGAGGTGATCGATACGCTCCTGTCTCTCGACACCATGTTGGCCGATGCGCTCGCCCCGATCCGCGACCTCGCTGCCGACCTGCCCGCTCTCGGTCCCGCGGCCGACCGGCTGGAGGCGCGAGCCGAGGCGCTGTCGCGGCGCGGGCATGATCCCGCCACCCTGCCCTTCGCACCCGCCCATGGACGCACCGCGATGGAATATTACGACGGCTTCGTCTTTACGCTGTCCGCGCCCGGACGCCCGGACTTGCCTGCCCTGGCAACCGGCGGGCGCTACGATGCGCTGACGGCGGCGCTTGGCGGGGGCCGCGCCGTGCCGGCCGTGGGTGGCGTCATCCGGCCCGGACTGCTGGGAGAACCCGGATGATCCGCCTCGGCGTTCCCTCCAAGGGCCGGTTGATGGAGCGGACCTTCGACTGGTTCGGCGTCCGTGGCCTGACCCTGTCGCGCACGGGGTCGGACCGCGAATATGCGGGCCGGGTCGAAGGCGCCGATATCGCGCTCGTGCTGCTGTCGGCCGGAGAGATCCCGCGCGAATTGTCGGCGGGACGGATTCATCTCGGCGTCACCGGCAGCGATCTCGTGCGCGAAAAGCTGGTCCGCTGGGACATGCAGGTCGAGACCGTGGCACCGATGGGCTTTGGCCAAGCGGACCTGATCCTCGCCGTTCCCAAGGCGTGGATCGACGTGGACGACCTCGACGACCTCGACGCCGCCGCCGCGCAGTTTCGCGCCATCCACGGCCACCGTCTGCGGATCGCGACGAAATACCACCGCCTTGTGCGGGAATTCCTGCGCGCCAACGGGGTGGCCGATTACCGCCTCGTGGACAGTCAGGGCGCGACCGAGGGCACTGTGCTCAACGAGACGGCGGAGATGATCGCCGACATCACCTCCACCGGCGAGACGCTGCGCGCCAACCACCTGAAGATCCTGTCGGACGGTCTGATCCATTCGAGCCAGGCAACCCTGTTCCGGTCCCTGCGCGCGGATTGGACGGCGGAGGACCGGGCGGAGTTCGATCGCATCGCGCCCCACCTGACCGCGGCGCCCTGATCGTCAGAGCCCGCTGATGCGCGGGACGCGGCCGAAGATCATCAGGTTGTTGGCCGGCATCTCGACCCGTTCGACTGCAAGATTGAGCACCATCATGACCGTCTCCACGGCATCGGCATCCTTGTAGCCGATCGCCGGATCCTGAGCCCGCAGGCTCGCGTCGAAAGTGCGATCCGCCTCGCCCGCCGGGATGCCATCACGCAGGAACGGGCCGTAGATCGCGAGAATCCCCCCGGGCGCCAGCGCACGCGACGCCTCGTCGAGGAGGACCGAAAGCTCCGCATCCGAAATGAGGTGCAGCAGGTTCACGGCCAGAACCATGTCCGACGCCCCCGCTACCGCCCAGCCGCGGGTGCAGGCATTGATGTCGCCGGCGTCGGATACATTCGGCAAACCCCGGCAATGCAGGTCGATCGATACCCGCCGAACCGGGTCGGGATCGGTCGGATGGAACCGCAGGTCGGGCCGGTGAGCGGCCAGCGCCGCCACGTGCTGTCCGCTTCCCGACGCCAGTTCGAGGACATCGCCGGCGCGCGGCAATCGCGGCAGAAGCGCATCCAGGATCGGCTGCGTGTTGCGCGCCGCAGCCGGCGCGTGAAGACGGCCCTCCGCATCCGGCGGCGTGGCCATGTCCGGCGTAACGATACGGCGGATCATGCAAAGCGGCCCGGGTCCAGCGCCTTGACCATTGCCGCATCAAGCTCCGGCGTCCGGCCCGCCACGAGATCGGCCAGCAGACCGGCGGCCGCCGGGGCCGTCTGGAACCCATAGCCCCCTTGGCCCGCGAACCACCACAGGTCGGGCAGGTCGGCCCGGCCGATGGCGAGGCAGCGGTCTGGCGTGAAGGTCCGCAGCCCCGCCCAGGTGGAAAGCGGTCGCGTGACCGGCTCGGTCACATGGGCCTGATAGCGGTCAAGCCCCTCGGCCAGCGTCATGTCGTCGGCGAAGGCATCCATTGGCAATGAGGGCGCCTCCTCCGCCGGGGAGACGATGAGGGCTCCGGCATCGGGCTTGGCATACCATCCTTCGCCCGCGCCCATCACCATGGGCCAAGACCGCACATCATGCCCGCCCGGAGCGGCGATACGGGCCATCGACCGGCGCAGGGGCGTCAGACCGAGCGGCGCGGCACCAGCCAACGCGGCCACCCCATCCGCCCACGGGCCTGCCGCGATGATCACCGCCCGCGCCGTGATTTCCGCGTCACCCGCTTGCGCGCGCCAGCCGCCCGTGACCCGCTCCAGCGCAGTGAGGCGGCGGCCCGTCTCGGTCGCACCGGCGCTGCGGATCGCGCGAAGCCCAGCCTGGAGAAGCGCATCGGTATCGATGTCGCGCGCGCCCTCGTGATAGGCCGCGCGAGTCACGTCCTCCGACAGGATCGGCAACATGGCCCGGGCCTCGGCGGGATCGATCCGCGACAGGGACATCTTTTTCAAATCCGCCTCGAAGACGCCGGCCTCGCTGTCGCGCGCGACGATGAGGAATCCGCGCGGCGAAAGCCAACCGCCCGCCTCGTGCGCGGCGCGCGACGCCCGGTTGAGCGCGACGACAGGCTGCAGACCGTAGCTCTCCTCGAACAAGGCGGCGGACCGGCCCGAGGCATGGTACCCGAACGCCTCCTCCGCCTCCCACAGCGTCACCCGCCCGAGCGCACAGAGTGCCGCACCCGCTGCAATTCCGGCCACACCGCCGCCAATAATCAGAAAATCCGTGTCCACTTGCGGACATTCACACGATGACCCGATGCCAGACAAGCAAAGGGATGCGAAACGTATCGAGAAAGGCGGACTTGCCGTCCCGTCAGCCGACCTCCTCCAGCCGATCGGTCGCGGGTGGCGGCGCGGGAGCCAGCGCCGAAAGCCGAGCGTAGAGCTCGGGGTCGAGCGTAAGCCCCATGGCCGCGAGGGACGGGGCGAGCTGCTCTGCGTTCCGCGCGCTCACGATCGGGGCGGTCACCGCCGGATGCGCGGCGGCCCAGGCCACGGCGAGCGTGGCGGGATGCTGGCTGACCTCGGCCGCGATTTCGGACAGGCCGCGCGCGGCGGCGTGCATCCATTCGGGCCCGTAACGTCGGGCATAACGCGTGTCCTCCGTCAGCCGCCCCGTTTCGCCGGACCCGTACTTGCCCGACAGAAGCCCCCCGCCCAGCGGCGAATAGGGCGCAACGGCCAAGCCTTCGGCCCGCGCCATCGGCAGGATCTCCACCTCCGCCTGCCGCTTCACGAGGTTGTACATCGGCTGGAGCGCATCGATCCGGGTGCCGAAGGACGCGGTCACCGATTGCGCCTTCATCACCTGCCAGGCGGCGAAATTGCTGACGCCAATGTGCCGGATGGCGCCCTCCGCCTGAAGGCTGGCCAGCGTCTCGAAGCTCTCCTCCAGCGGCGTGTCGTCGTCCCACCGATGCAGGTAGAACAGGTCGATCACGTCGAGCCCCATACGCGACCGGCTCTCATCGAGGCTCGACAGGATATTCGCGGAAGCGCCGCCGCCCGCGAAATTCGCCTTGGTGGCAACGATCACGGCATCGCGCTCGCCCGCCAGAAACCGGCCGAGCAGCGTTTCCGACGCTCCGTCCGTATAGACATGGGCGGTATCGAAGAAGTTGATCCCCGCCGCCCGCGATGCATCGTACATCGCGCGTGAAGCGGCTTCATCGGCCCGGCCGCCGAACTGCATTGCGCCGAAGCAAAGCGCCGAAAGTGCGGCGCCGTCGAGAGAGGTTATCTGGGTCATGGGGACGATCCTGCACCATGCGCGCCGCCGATAACAGGGCCTCTTCCATCCGGCTGCCAAGCGGCCGTGGATCTTGAGGCTCCCGATGAAGCCCTGTTCGAAAACGAATGCGAGCCCGCGGCCTAGTCGCCCCACATGATTACTACTGCACAGGCGATCCGACGGAATCCGGCGTGTCATGCCTGCGAGGCGACGGCTCAACGTCTTCTGGCTGGCGACGCTGGTGCGCCTGTCGGTGTCGGCTTGAGCGAGATCGGCAAAACCCAAGAGCCAGCTCAACACCCACGTGCTCGATAAATGCGGCGGCTCCGTCAAATCCGACAGGACAGCCCCGCCGCCGATGAAAAAAGGGCGCCCCGCAGGACGCCCCCGGTGTCGAAACGCGGTCGGATCAGTTCGGAATATCGCCCGAGATGCCCTCGACGTAGAAGTTCATGCTCAGCAGGTCTTCGTCCCGCGCGACCTCACCCTCGTTCAGCCAAACGCTGCCGTCCTGCTTGTTGATGGGTCCGGTGAAAGGGTGGTATTCCGACGCCTTCATCGCAGCGATCAGCGCTTCGGCCTCGGTCTTGACGTCCTCGGGCACGGCGTCGGTGATCGGCCCTATGACGACTTCGCCCTCGGCCATGCCGCCCCAGGAGCCCTGCTGCTCCCATGTGCCGTCGATGACGGCCTGCACCCGGTCGATGTAATAGGGCGACCACTCGTCGATGATCGACGCCACGCGCGGGGTCGGGGCGAATTCCGACATGTCCGAAGCCTGCCCGAAGGTGAAGACGCGGCCGCCATTCTCGTTGGCCTCCTGCGCCGCGGCCTGCGGGGCGGTGGAATCGGTGTGCTGCAGGATCACGTCGACGCCTTGGTCGATCATGGCGCGCGCGGCATCCGCCTCCTTGGCGGGGTCGAACCAGGTATAGGCCCAGGTCACGACCATCTCGACATCCGGGTTCACCTTCTTGGCGTGCAGGTAGGCGGAGTTGATGCCCTGGATCACCTCGGGGATCGGGAAGGAGCCGATATAGCCGATCTTGTTCGTCTCGGTCAGATGGCCCGCAATCGTGCCCAGCACCGCGCGGCCCTCGTAGAAGCGTGCGTCGTAGGTGGACACGTTCGGATGCTCGCGCTTGTAGCCGGTCGCATGCTCGAACTTCACGTCGGGAAATTTGGCGGCGACGGCGTTCGTCGCGTCCATGAACCCGAAGGAGGTGGTGAAGATGATGTCCGCCCCGCCCAGAGCCATCTGCGTGATCGCACGCTCGGCATCGGCACCCTCGGGCACGCTCTCCTGATAGACGGTCTCGACCTGATCGCCGAAATACTCCTCGACGGCGAGACGTCCTTCGTTGTGCTGATAGGTCCAGCCGCCGTCGCCAATCGGCCCGACATAGATGAAGCCGGCCTTGACCGGATCGTCCTGCGCCATGGCCCCGGAGGCCAGGCCGAGCGTCAGGGCTCCGGCCAGAAATGTCGTGAATCTCATGTGGTTCTCCCCAGTGGTGACCCGCCTCTCAGGCGGAGGCGTGGAACGGTTTGCCGAGATCGGCAGGCGCATTGGCCCGCCCCCCGGCGCGCCCCGATATGAGCACGAGCACGACGATCGTGACAAGGTAGGGGGCGGCACTCAGCAACTCCACCGGCAAACGGGCTCCGGCCGTCTGAAGGTTGAGCTGCAGCACCGTGATGCCGCCGAACAGATACGCCCCGATCAGAACCCGCTCCGCCCGCCAGGATGCGAAGACGACGATGGCCAGCGCGATCCAGCCCGCGCCCGCCGTCATGCCCTCGGTCCATTGCGGCACGCGGACAAGGCTCAGATACGCGCCGCCGAGACCTGCGCAGGCTCCGCCGAACAGGACGGCCAGCATCCGAACGCGCCGCACGTGGTAGCCCAGCGCATGCGCCGCGTCGTGGCTTTCGCCCACCGCACGCAGGATCAGGCCGGCGCGGCTGTAGCGCAGAAAGGCCCACACGCCCGCAACCAGCGCGAGCGACAGGTAGACGATCGGATCGTGCCCGAAGATGATCCGCCCCACCACCGGCAGGTCCGACAGCGGCCCCAGATCGACACGCCGCAGCGTCTGCGCCTTGATGCCGACATATCCCTGCCCCAACAGGCTCGACAGACCCAGCCCGAACAGCGTCAGCGCCAGCCCCGTCGCCACCTGGTTCGACAGCAGATACTGCGTCAGAAACCCGAAGAGCGCCGCCATCGCCGCCCCGCCGATTGCCGCCACGAGAAAACCCGCCCAGGGCGATCCCGTCTCGACCCCGGCGACGAACCCGCAGATCGCCCCGGTGATCATCATCCCCTCGACCCCGAGGTTCAGCACCCCGGCCCGCTCGACGACCATCTCGCCGATAGCGGCCAGCAGGATGGGCGTTGCCGCAACCATCAGGGACGCGATCAGCAGGGTGAGGGAGATCGAGGAGAGGTCCATCAGACAGGCTTTCGGGCAGAATTGGCAATTGTGTCGCGCAAATCGCGGTGCGAGCAGGCAGGCGACCCACGGCGGCAGAGGACAATGTTTACGCCCAAGGCGACACCCGGAACTTCGGCGACCGGTTGCGGGAGCGTCTCACCGCGCGACGTCCGTTCTCCGCAAATGACCTCACGCCACGGCCCCGCGTCCGATCTGGATCCGGAAATTCGTCAGCACGTCCACCGCCAGAAGGAAGAACAGCAGCATTCCCTGAAACGCCGAGATCGCCGCGACCGGCAGGCCGAGATTGGACGCCGCGTTGTCGCCGCCCACGTAGGTCAGCGCCATCAGAAGCCCCGCGGCAACGATGCCCAGCGGGTTCAGCCGCCCGAGGAACGCCACGATGATCGCCGTGAACCCGTAGCCCGACCCGAAATCGATGGAAATCTGCCCCGCCGGTCCCGTCACCTCGAACAGCCCCGCCATGCCCGCCAGAACGCCGGCGATCCCGAGGCAGAACACGACCATTCGCCCGGGAACCATCCCCGCGAAGCGCGCCGCACGCGGGGCGGAGCCAGCCAGCCGGATGTGGAACCCCATCAGGTGCCGCGTCAGCATCACATGACCGAGGATCACCGCGATCAGCGCGGCCACCACCCCCCAATGCACCCCGGTATTCGCGAACAATTCCGGGTTGGCGGACGATGCCCAGCGCGACAGGTTGCGCGAGCCGGGAAAGCCCACGGATTCCGGATTGCGCAGCCAACTCACGGCGGCCGAGGCAAGAAGGTTCTCCGCCACATAGACCAGCATCAGGCTGACGAGGATTTCGTTCGTCCCGAACCGCACCTTCAGGAACGCCGGAATCATCGCCCAGAGGAACCCGCCCAGCGCACCCGCCGCAACCATCAGCGGAAATATGAGCCGCGTCTCCGCAGGGTAGAGCGCGAGCCCCGCCGCCGCGCCGCAGATCGCGCCGATGATGTATTGCCCCTCGGCCCCGATGTTCCACACGCCCGCTCGGAATCCCATCGCAAGACCCACCGCGATCAGGATCAGCGGCGCGGCCTTCACAAGAAGCTGGCCCCGGAAATACCACGCGAACTCGCCGAAGATCGGTTCCCAAAAGATCGTGCGCAGCGCGACCAGAGGATCGGATCCCAGCGCCGCGAACATCGCCGCACCCACCGCCATCGTCAGCGCCACGGCAAGCAGGGGCGAAAGCGCGGCCCAGAAGCGCGACGGCGCGGGCCTGCGAACCAGCCGGATCACGGGTGCCCCCGCGGCGCATCCGTCTCTGCTTTCGAAACACGGCGGGGAGCGCGAGGGGCTGACCCCTCGCTCCGACCCTCGAAGGCGCGCGCGGGATGCGCGTTGCATGCACGATACCCGGACATTCCTCCGCTCCCGTCACGCATCCGCCGCCTCCAGATCATGCGCCCCGCCGAGCATCAGCCCGATCCGCTCCATCGTCAGATCGGCGGTCGGAACGGATGCGCTCAGCCGCCCCTCGTTCAACGCGGCGAACCGGTCGGAGATCTCCATGAGTTCCTCAAGATCCTGCGAGATCACCACGATGCCGGCACCTTGGCTCGCGAGGTCCATCAGCGCCTGCCGGATCGCCGCCGCCGCCGCCGCATCGACGCCCCAGGTCGGCTGGTTGACGACGAGGACGCGCGGCCCTTGGAGAACCTCCCGGCCGATCACGAATTTCTGCAGGTTCCCGCCCGAAAGGCTCCGGGCGGCCGCCTGCGGGCCCGGCGTTCGCACGTCGAAGGCGTCGATCACCTCCTGCGCGAAATCCCGCGTCCGCCGCCAATCGAGAAAGCCGTTGCGCGTGAGGCGCTTGCGCACCGTGCCCGTCAGCGCCGCATTCTCCGTCAGGCTCATGTCCGGTGCCGCCGCATGGCCCAGACGCTCCTCCGGCGCGCACAGAAGCCCCGCCCGCCGCCGCGCCGTCGGCCGGGCGCGAGAGATGTCGGTGCCCTCGAGCCGGATGGTGCCGGCGGGCGCGAGGCGTTCGCCCGACAGCGCGGTGAGCAGTTCGTCCTGTCCGTTGCCGGCCACGCCGCCGATACCCAGTACCTCGCCCGCGCGAACCGAGATCGATACGTCCCGAAGCGCCGCACCGAATTTCGACACCGGTGGCAGGTTCAGCTTCGCGACGTCGAGCACCACATCCCCGACCGAGGCGTTCCGCGACTTCGGCGCGGTCAGGGTCTCTCCCACCATCCGCTCCGCCAACTCGCCGGCGGAAACCTCGCGCGGGTCGCATTCCCCCACGACCCGGCCGCCGCGCAGGATCGTTGCCGCATCGCAAAGCGCGCGGATCTCCTCGAGCTTGTGCGAGATGTACAGGATCGACGTCCCCTCCCGCGCCAGCTTGCGCAGCGTGGCGAAAAGAACCTCCACCTCCTGCGGGGTCAGCACGCTCGTCGGTTCGTCCATGATCAGAAGCTTGGGGTCCTGGAGCAGGCAACGGACGATCTCCACCCGCTGGCGTTCGCCCGCCGATAGGCCGCCGACCCGGCGCTCGGGGTCCAGCGGCAGGCCGTAGGCGTGAGACACCTCCCAGATGCGCCGGCCGAGATCGCGCGGGCCCGGCGGGTTCTCCATGCCGAGGCCCACATTCTCGGCCACGCTCAAGGCTTCGAACAGGCTGAAATGCTGGAACACCATCGCGACGCCCGACGCCCGGGCCGCACGGGGATCGGCCGGCGCATAATCCGATCCATTCAGCCGCATCGTCCCCGCATCGGGTTTGACCAATCCGTAGACCGTCTTGACCAGCGTCGACTTGCCGGCCCCGTTCTCGCCCAGAAGCGCGTGAATGCCGCCGCGCGCGATCGAGAACGACACGTCGTCGTTGGCGACCACGCCGGGATAGGCTTTCGTCAGCCCGTTCAGTTCCAGCAGTTCGCTCAAGCCGCCCCGTCTTTCTTTGCCGCCGCAGGCGTCCGTCGCGACAGTAGCGCCGCCGCCACGCCGATCGCAATGGCTTGTGGATGCTTGCCCAGCCCCGGATCCCCGATCGGGCAGCGGATCCGGTCGATCGCCGCGCCATCATGGCCCAGCGCGGCGAGCCGCGACCGGAACCGCGCCCATTTCGTCGCCGACCCGATCAGCCCGCAAAAGGCGAAACCGCGGTTCAGCGCCGCGTGGCAAAGCGCCAGGTCGATCTCGTGGCTGTACGTGAGAATCAGATGTTCCGCATGTGTGGGAGCACGGGCCATCGCACGCGGCGGTTCCGCGGCGATGAGTTTCGTCACGCCGTCGGGCAAGTCCGGAAACCTTTTCTCCGACACATCGACCCAAGTCACCTCGATCTCCGGCAGGGGCGCGAGCGTCGCGACCAGCGCCGCGCCCACATGGCCCGCGCCCCACACCCAGACCGCGCGCGCCGGCGCGGCGGCCTCCTCCCGAAGCCAGCCATCGCGAAAGGCGAAGCCCCGGAGCGCGGGCGCATCCCGCGCCCCCTCGACCCGCCGGAGCCAAGGCGTCTCGGGCACCGCCGCGATGCGCTCGACCACCAGCGTCACCGCCCCGCCGCAGCACTGGCCCAAGGCAGGCCCGAGCGGCACCCGCTCCACGCGGGTGTGGCCGCCGCGCAGCACGTCGCGCGCCACCTCCAGCGCCCGCCATTCCAGCGCGCCGCCGCCGATCGTTCCCGTGAACCCGTCCTCCCAGACCAGCATGGCCGTCCCGGCCCCGCGCGGCACAGACCCGCGCGCCTCCGCCACGAGGACCCGTGCGACCGGCCCATGCTCCGCCAACGCCCGGTCGAAACCCGCGAGGTCGAGCGTCATGCCATCCGCCGCACCGCGCCCAGAACCCGCTCCGCCGTGGCGGGCGCGTCGAGTGCAGGGTAGCGTCCGCCGCAGGATGCCACCGCATCCGAGAGCGCCATGAACGCGCTGATCCCGTGCATGAAGGGCGGCTCCCCCACGGCCTTGGAGCGGTAGATCGTCTCCTGCCGGTTTTCCCGGTGCCACAGCGCGACGTCGAACATCTCCGGCACGTCGGAGGCGCAGGGAATCTTGTAGGTCGACGGCGCGTGGGTCCGCAGCCGCCCCCGGTCGTCCCAGACGAGCTCCTCCGTCGTCAGCCAGCCCGCGCCCTGAACGAACCCGCCCTCGATCTGGCCCAGATCCAGCGCCGGGTTCAGCGACGCCCCCGCATCGTGCAGGATATCGGTGCGCAGGATCCGGTTCTCTCCGGTCAGGACATCGATCACGACCTCGCTGCAGGAGGCGCCATAGGCGAAGTAATAGAACGGCCGCCCCTGCCCCGCCTCGCGGTCCCAATCGATTTCGGGCGTGGCGTAGAACCCGGTGGCCGAGAGCGACACGCGCGCGGCATAGGCCATCGCGGCGGCCCGCTCGAACGGATAGGTGGCACCGCCCACGCGAACCTCGTCCCCGGCGAACACGACACTGGCCGGATCGGCCTGATGCGCCGCCGCCAAGGCATCGGCCATGCGGTCCCGGATCGTGTCGCAGGCCGCCTTGACCGCCATCCCGTTCAGATCCGCGCCCGACGAGGCCGCGGTGGCCGACGTGTTGGGCACCTTCCCGGTATCGGTCGCCGTGATCTTCACCCGCGCCAGATCGACGCCGAACCGGTCGGCCGCGACCTGCGCCACCTTGGAATGAAGTCCCTGCCCCATCTCCGTGCCGCCGTGGTTCAGGTGGATCGAGCCGTCCGAATAGACATGCACGAGCGCGCCGGCCTGGTTGAGATGGGTCAGCGTGAAGGAAATTCCGAACTTCACGGGCGTCAGCGCGATCCCGCGCTTGAGCACCGGATTCGCCGCGTTCCACTCGGCCACACGCGCGCGCCGCCCCGCATAATCGCAGTCGGCCGCCAAGGTCTCCACCAGTTCATTGAGGCAGAAATCCGAAACTTCCTGCCCGAAATGCGTGCGTCCGTTCTTCTCCGCTTTCGCAGCACCTCGGAGAGCGCGAGGGGCAGGTGCTTTACCTTCGGCGGCATCCTCGTAGAAATTCCGCCGCCGCACCTCCAGCGGGTCACGGCCCACCGCATGGGCGACGTGATCGAGCACCCGCTCCACCCCGAGCATGCCCTGCGGCCCGCCGAACCCACGAAAGGCGGTGGCCGATTGCATGTTCGTCCGCAGCCGCCACGACGAGATCTCCATCGCCGGGATGTCATAGGCGTTATCGGCATGCAGCATCGCCCGGTCCGCGACCGGCAGCGACAGATCCTGGCTCCAGCCGCAGCGCGTCCAGTGACGGAAGCGGATCGCGTGGAGACGCCCCTCCGCGTCGTGGCCAACCTCATAGGCGATGCGGAAATCGTGGCGCTTGCCGGTAACGACGAAATCGTCATCGCGGTCGTAGCGCATCCGGCAGGCGCGCCCCGTCGCGCGCGCGGCAACCGCGCAGGCGACGGCAAGATGATTGCCCTGGCTCTCCTTGCCGCCGAAACCGCCGCCCATCCGCCGCACCTCGCTCCGCACGGCATGCATCGGCACGCCCAGCGCGTCGGCGACCTTGTGCTGGATCTCGGTCGGGTGCTGCGTCGAGGTGAGGACGTGCATCTCTCCCGCCTCGGACGGGATCGCCAGCGCGGCCTGACCCTCGAGGTAGAAATGCTCCTGCCCGCCGATCTCGATCTCGCCGGTCAGGCGATGCGGCGCGGCGTCGAGCGCGGCATCGACATCGCCGTCGGACCAGATCCGCGGCCCCCCGTCGAACCAGCTCTCGGCGGCCAAGGCGTCGTCGATGGTCAGGATTGGCGTCTCCTCCGTCACGCGCGCCTCATGCAGCCGTGCGGCCCGACGCGCGGCGAGGTGACTGTCGGCAACGACCAGATAAAGCGGCTGGCCCGCGTAGTGGATCGCGCCGGTGCACAGAAGCGGCTCGTCGTGCAGGGACGGCGAGCAATCGGGCACCGGATCGAGATCCTCGGCCGTCAGCACGGCGACCACACCCGGCGCCGCGCGCACCGCATCCAGGTCGAGCCCGTCGAGCGTGCCCCGCGCGATCTCGGACACCCCGAAGGCGAGGTGCAGGCAGCCCGCCGGTGCGGGCACATCGTCGGTATAGCGCGCGGTCCCCGTGACGTGGAGCCGGGCACTTTCGTGCGGAAGGGGCTTGGCGACGTTCATGCGCGCACCTCCAGGATCGTGGGCGCATCCGTGGCCAGCCGTCGCAGCATCCCGCGCGCCGCCTCCAGACGGTACTCCGCCGAGGCGCGCATGTCCGAGAGGGGGGCGAAATCCTCTGCCAGCGCCTCGGCGGCGGCGGCCATCGCGGCGGCATCGCGCGGCCGCCCCTCCAGCGCGGCTTCCGCATGGCTTGCACGCTTGGGGATTCCGGCCATGCCCCCGAACGCGATCCGCACACCGGCGAGGACCCCGTTCACGACGGGCAGGTTGAACGCGCCGCAAACCGCGGAGATATCCTGATCGAAGCGCTTCGACAGCTTGTGGCAGGTCAGGGCATCCTCCTGCCGCGGGATGTCGATCCCTTCCACAAATTCGCCCGGCCGGCGATCCTGCTTGCCGTAGTCGAGGAAGAACGCCTCGATCGGCATCGACCGCCGCGCATTCCCTTGCCGCAGATGCAGCACCGCCCCCAGCGCGATGAGCGGCGGCGGGCTGTCGCCGATGGGCGAGCCGTTGGCCACGTTGCCGCCGATAGTTGCCGCGTTGCGGACCTGAACCGACCCGTAGCGGCGCAGAAGCTCCGCAAGGGACGGGTGATGCGGCGCGATGGCGTGGCGGAGCGTTTCCATATCCGTCATCGCGCCGATCTCGATGGCGGTCTCGGTGACGCGCACGCCCCGGAGGTCGTCGCACCCCGCGAGGAAGGCGAGCTTGCCCATCGGGCGGAACTGCTTGGTGACCCAGAGGCCGATATCGGTCGCCCCGGCCACGACGGTGGCATCGGGGTTCTCGACGAACCACTCCGCAAGCTCGTCCGCATCCTGCGGGTGGAAATGTTCGGACCCGCTTACCGCCGCGGGGGCCGCCACGTCGCGCATGTGCGCGGGCACCGGCGCACCCTCGGCCGCCCGCCCGGCGCGCAGGATCGGCGCATAGCCGGTGCAGCGGCAGAGATTGCCCGCGATCTGGTCCGCATGATCGGTATCGCCGCGCGCATGGGCGGCGGCCATCGTGGTGATGAAGCCCGGCGTGCAGAAGCCGCACTGACTGCCGTGATGGGCGACCATCGCATCCTGCACCGGATGCATCGTGCCGTCGGGTCCGGCCAGCCCCTCGACCGTACGGACCGCCCGCCCCGCAAGCTGCGGAAGGAACAGGATGCAGGCGTTGAACGCGCGCGGCGCGCCGTCCTCGCCGGTGACGATCACGGAACAGGCGCCGCAATCACCCTCGTTGCACCCTTCCTTGGTGCCGGTCAGCCCGCCCGCGCGCAGCCAGTCGAGAAGCGTCCGGGTCGGATCGTCGGTCGATGCGGTGACATCCTCGCCATTGAGGCGAAAGGGGATCTCCATTGGTGTTGACCCGCCGCGATACATGTCTGCCCGGAAGCCCCCTCCGATGCGGCGTAGGAGGGGCGGACCCTGTCTTGGGCGCATTGGACGGGATGCGGGCCCGGATCGCAAGGGCGCGGGAACGTCGCGCATCGCCGCGTCGTTCTATCCCGAAAGGAGACACACCATGCGTCCGTTGCACATCCTGTCGATTCTCACCCTGCCAATCATACCGATGCCGGCCTCGGCCCAATCGCTTCCGGACCGGCAGGATGTCCTGTCATCGGCCACGGATGTGGCGTCCGAGATCGCGGATGCGGCGGAGGACCGGCTGCTGATCGCCGACATCCTGGGCCGCGAGATGATCGGCGCGGACGGGAATTCCATCGGCACGGTCGAGAACTTCGTCGTCCTGCCCGGCGGCAACCTCGTCGCGGCCGTGATCGCGCGGAAGGACGGCAGCCGGATCGCCCTGCCGTGGAAGGCCGTTCAGGCGGGTCTGGCGGTAGAAGGGAGCGACATAACCCTGCCCATGAGCGGTGAAGAGATCGACGGGTCCGAACCCTTGCGCAAGCTGACCGACTCGCTCGATCTGTAAAGGCGCGACGGCGTCCGGCAGTCGAGTTTCGTCATCCGGCACCGGGCCGTCAGTGCAAGGTCGCGTGCCGGTCGCGGTCGAGCGCGACGGCCGTGCGCAGCACCGCCAGCCCCGCCTGCTCCGCCGCATGCATCGCCGGAAGCAGCCGGTCGCCCGGAACCAGCAGCGACAGGATCAGCATCGCATCCTCGCGCGCGCCCTCGGCGGCCAGCGCGAGGACATGGGCCATGACCGCCTCGTCGGCCCCTACGCATGTGCAGGTCAGGTCGTGCCGCATCAGCGGTCGACGCGGATTGGCCGCCAGAACTTCGGCAAAGTCCGCCCATTGCAGAATCGCCCCTTCCGCGGCGGAACCGAGGCCCTGACGGAACAGGTCGCCCGCGCGGGCGCGGCCCGCCGGTCCCTCGAACCAGTCGCGAAAGAGAAGGACGGCAAGCGCCTGCACCCGGCCCAGCGAATGCAGATGCGCGACCGGTGCGGCACCGGGATTTGCGGGCGCCTTGGGCGGCGAAAAGGAGAAGGTCATGGCGGTCTCCGACAGGGATCGCCGAATTTCTGACTAAAGTTATCGGATATGGCAAGGGGCATTTTGCCCCCACGCAATCCCTTCCGGCGCGGGGACGGGACGGGTAGAGTCCGTCCATGGCCGATCCCCGATTCATTCACCTGCGCGTGCACACCGAATATTCGCTGCTCGAAGGCGCGGTTCGGCTCAAGTCGCTGCCCGATCTGACGTCGCGCGCGCAGATGCCCGCCGTCGCCGTCACCGACACCAACAACATGTTCGCGGCCCTCGAGGCGGCTTCCCTTTTGGCGGGGCGCGGAATCCAGCCGATCATGGGCTGCCAGATCGACGTCATGTGCGATCCCGCTCCGCCGGGCGAACGCCCCCGGGATCCCGCGCCCATCGTTCTGCTGGCGCAGGACGAGACGGGCTACGAGAACCTGATGGCGCTGAATTCCTGCCTCTATCTGGTGCGGCCCGACATGGCCGCGCAGGTCACGCTGGAGGAGCTGGCCGAGCATTCCGACGGTCTGATCTGCCTGACCGGCGGCCCGGACGGTGCGGTCGGGCGGCTGGTCGCCGAGGGACAGGAGGCGAAGGCGGAGGCCGTTCTTGGGCGCCTTCACGCGATCTACGGCGACCGGCTCTATGTGGAGTTGCAACGCCACCGCGCGCCCGAACCGACCGAGAGATTCCACGTCGAGCAGGCCTATGCCCGCGGTCTGCCGCTGGTGGCGACGAACGACGTCTACTTCCCCGAGCCGTCGATGCACGAGGCGCATGACGCGTTCCTGTGCATCGCCGAAGGCGCCTATGTCGATCAGCAGGCACCGCGCCGCCGCGTGACGCCGCGCCACCACTTCGCCACGCAATCGGAGATGGCAGCCCTCTTCGCCGACCTCCCCGAGGCGCTGGAGAATACGATCGAGGTCGCGCGCCGCTGCGCGTTCAAGGCCTATGGGCGCGACCCGATCCTGCCGCGTTTCGCCGATGACGAGGTGGCGGAGCTTCGCCGTCAGGCACAGGAGGGTCTGCGCGAACGGCTCGCCGTCATTCCCCACGCCGCTCCGGTGGCGGATTACGAGGCCCGGCTGGAATACGAGCTGGGCATCATCGAGGGGATGGGGTTTCCCGGCTACTTCCTCATCGTTGCCGATTTCATCAAATGGGCCAAGGATCACGACATTCCCGTCGGCCCCGGCCGCGGGTCGGGCGCGGGGTCGCTGGTGGCCTACGCGCTGACGATCACCGACCTCGACCCGCTGCGCTATGCGCTCCTGTTCGAGCGGTTCCTGAACCCCGAACGCGTCTCGATGCCGGACTTCGACATCGACTTCTGCATGGACCGCCGCGAGGAGGTCATCACCTACGTCCAGAAGAAATACGGTCGCGACAAGGTGGGGCAGATCATCACCTTCGGCGCGATGCTGTCCAAGGCCGCCGTGCGCGACGTGGGCCGGGTTCTGGGCATGCCCTACGGGCAATGCGACCAGCTGTCGAAGATGATCCCGGTCGAGGGGGTCAAACCGGTCTCGATCACCAAGGCGCTGGCCGATGAGCCGCGCCTGCGCGAGGCCGCCCGCGAGAGCGAGCAGGACCGGCGCGACGGACGCACGAACCCGGTCAAGCGGCTGCTCGATTATGCCGAAAAGCTGGAGGGGCTGCTGCGCAACGCCTCGACCCACGCCGCCGGTGTCGTGATCGGGGACAGGCCGCTGGACCGGCTGGTGCCGCTCTACAAGGACCCGCGGTCGGACATGCCCGCGACCCAGTTCAACATGAAGTGGGTCGAGAAGGCGGGGCTGGTGAAGTTCGACTTCCTCGGCCTCAAGACTCTGACGCAGGTGCAGAATGCCGTCGAGCTGATCCGTGGGCAGGGCCGCGACCTGCACGTGGCCGCCGATGGACGCGTGATCTACGAGCCGGCCGAGGGCGCGGAGAACGACGTCAACCTGATCCCCCTCGACGATCCGGGGGCCTACGAGGTCTATGCCAACGCGCGCACCGTCGCCGTCTTCCAGGTGGAATCGACGGGCATGATGGACGCGCTGCGGCGGATGAAGCCGACCTGCATCGAGGACATCGTGGCGCTGGTCGCGCTCTACCGGCCCGGCCCGATGGAGAACATTCCGAAATATTGCGAGGTCAAGAACGGCCTGTCGTCGCGCGACAAGCTGCATCCCTCCATCGACCACATCCTCGACGAGACGCAGGGCATCATCGTCTACCAGGAACAGGTGATGCAGATCGCGCAGGAGATGGCGGGCTACAGCCTCGGCGGCGCCGACCTGCTGCGCCGCGCCATGGGCAAGAAGATCCAGGCCGAGATGGACGCCCAGCGGCCGCTGTTCCTGTCGGGCGCGGCCAAGAACGGCGTCGGCAAGGAGAAGGCGATCGAGGTCTGGAACCTCCTCGACAAGTTCGCCAATTACGGCTTCAACAAGTCGCACGCCGCCGCCTACGCCGTCGTCTCCTACCAGACGGCTTGGCTCAAGGCGAACCACCCGGTCGAGTTCATGGCCGGGATCATGAATTCCGACATCCATCTGACCGACAAGCTCGCGATCTATGCCGAGGAGGTCCGCAAGTCGCGCGATCGCGGCGGGCTGGGCCTCGAGATCGTGCCGCCCTGCGTGAACCGCTCCGAGGCGTGCTTCACCGTCAAGGACGGCGCGCTGGTCTATGCGCTCGGGGCGCTCAAGAACGTGGGCGTCGAGGCGATGCGGATGGTCGTCGCGGGGCGGGGCGACGCGCCGTTCGCGACGCTGTTCGACTTCGCCCGACGGGTGGACCTCAAGCGGGTGGGCAAGCGGTCGCTGGAGATGCTGGCCCGCGCCGGCGCCTTCGACGAGATCGACGGCAACCGCGCCCGCGTCCTCGAGGCGCTGGACGGGCTGGTCAGCTATTCGGCCGCGATCCACGAGCAGCGGGCGTCAAATCAGGTGTCGCTCTTCGGCGAGGCGGGCGAGGACCTGCCCGAGCCGCGCCTTCCCTTCCGCGACGACTGGCTCCCGGCGGAGCGTCTGGGCGAGGAATTCAAGGCGATCGGCTTCTACCTGTCGGGCCACCCGCTCGACGATTACATGATCGCGCTGCGCCGCCAGGACGTGAAGACCCTGGCCGAGGTTCAGCAGGCTTCGGCGCGCGGCCCGCTTCTGGCCAAGCTCGCCGGGATCGTCTCCGCCCGCCAGGAGCGCAAATCGGCACGCGGCAACCGCTTCGCCTTCCTGCAGGCGAGCGATCCGTCGGGCGCCTACGAGGCGATGGTCTTCTCCGACACGCTCGACGCATCGCGCCACCATCTCGAACCCGGCTGCCGGGTGATCCTGCAGGTCGAGGCCACGCAGGAATCCGACCAGCTCAAGCTCCTCGCCCGCGCGGTCACGCCAATGGACGAGGCGGTGGATTCCGCGCCCCAGATCGGTCTGCGCGTGTTCCTCGAGGATGCCGGCGCGGTGACGCCGCTGCACGGTCTGCTCGAACGCCTGTCGGGCGAGAGCGGCGCGCGCGGACGCGGGCCGATGCATCTGTGCCTGCTGGGCGACGACCTGCCCGGCGAGGTGGAGTTGCGCCTGCCTGGTGCCTACCCGGTGAACCCGCAGGTCAAGGGCGCGCTGCGCTCCCTTCCGGGCGTGGCGATGGTCGAGGAGGTCTGAGGACGCGCGTCAGTCCCAGTCCACGTGCCCCAGAAAGATATAGCCCGCGCCGTAGATCGTCTTGATCAGCGCGGGGTTCTTCGGATCCTCGCCCAGCTTGGCGCGCAGCCGCGAGATGCGGACATCCATCGCGCGGTCGAAACTGTCGGATGCCGCGCCGCCGAGAACTTCCTGCATCTCGGCGCGCGACAGAAGCCGTCGCGGCCGTTCGAGGAACAGGCGCAGGATTTCCGCCTCGGCCTGACTGATCTGCGCCTCGCCCGCGGGACCCGACAGGACGAACCGGTCGAAATCCGCGATGAAGCCGCCGAACCGCGCAACCCGCCGGCCGGAGGGCGCGGGAGACGTGCGCAGGCGGGCGCGGATGCGCGCGATGATCTCGGCGGGTTCGAACGGCTTGACCACGTAATCGTCCGCGCCGAGGTCGAGCCCCGTGATCCGGTCTTGAAGCTGCCCCCGCCCGGAGACGATGATGATTGCCGCGCCCCCTTCCAGCGCCAGCCGGGAGACGACCGCCAGCCCGTCGCGATCCGGCAGACCCAGATCCACGAGGCAGACATCGGGGGTTCTATCTGCGGGCGTCGTCCGCAGGGCCGCCTCGAACGCGTCGGCGCGGGCATAGGTCGTGGCCTCCATGCCGGCCCCCTCCACCGCGTCCTTCAGGATCGCGCGGATGGCCGGATCGTCGTCGAGAATGGCCACGCGCACCGTCATGCGATCACCGCGGCAAGCTTTTCGACCGAAAACGGCTTGCGCAGGACGGGCCAGTCCGCGGCCGCCTCGCGGTAGAGCGGCGCGTCCACCGAGAGCGACGTCATCAGCGCCGCCCGCAGCCCCCGCGCCCCGGCCGCACGGGCAAGGTCGAGGCCGGTCTCCTCGGACTTGAGCATGATGTCCGACAGCACGAGGTCGATCCCGTCGATGTCGAGCAGGTCGCGCGCCTCGGCCACGGTCGCGGCCTCCAGAACGGAATGCCCGGCGGTGACGAGCCGGACGCGCACCGCTTCGCGGATATGGGCCGCATCCTCCACCAGCAGGACGAGCATCGGCGCCGGCCCCGGCGGCGCCGGGCGCAGCGGCAGGCGCAACGCCACGCGGCCGCCGCCGCCCTCGGCCCGCCCCAGCCGGACGCGCCCGCCGGCCAGCTTGACCACGTCATAGACCATCGACAGGCCCAGACCCGTCCCGTCCTCGCCCTTCTCCGTGAAAAACGGCTCCAGCCCGTGCGCCAGCGCCTGATCGGAGAAGCCGTGCCCCGTATCGGTCGCCTCGATCTCAAGCCATGTATCGCGCAGCGCCCGGGCGGTCAGGCGAATGCGGCCCGGCACCTCGCCGATCGCGTCGCGGGCGTTCAGCACGAGGTTGAGCAACGCGTCGCGCAGCGCCTCGGGGTCCAGCAGGACCGGCGCCTCCAACCCCTCCACGTCCCAGACCAGCTCCTGCCCCTTGGGCAGCGAGGCCCCGCCGAGAACCGCCGTCTCGGCGAGGAACGCGCGCAGATCCGTCGCGCGCGGCTGCAGGTCGCGGGGCCCCGACAGGCCCGCGATCCGGTCGATCAGCACCCCGCCCCGCGTCGCGGCCACGCCGATCGCGTCCACCGCCTCACGCGCGGGCGGCGGCAGGTCCATCGTGCCCAGCTTGTCGCGCAGCCCCAGAATCACCGTCAGCAGATTGGCGAAATCGTGCGCCATGCCGGAGGTCAGCTGCGCGGCCACCTGCCGGCCGGCCGATTGCGACAGGGCGGCGCGGGCCTGCGCCTCCTCGGTGATATCGACCGACAGGGCATAGACGCCGATCACCGCGCCGTCCTCGTCGCGGTCGGGGGTGAAGCTGACCCGGATGCGGCGTCCCGAGGGGTCGTGGGTGATCTCGAACACCTCCGGCTCGCCGTCGAGCGCGCGCGTCAGATGCGGCGCGATGGCGGCGTAGGTCTGCGGCCCGAGCGCGTCCTCCATGGTCAGGCCGAAGATGTCCGACGCCGCGCCGGGCATCACCGCGGCGAGGCGGCGGTTGGAGAAGGTATAGCGTCGGTCGCGATCCAGCCGGGCGATATGCGCCGGCAGCATCTCGGTCGTCAGCTGGATGCGCGCGGCCATGTCGGTCGCCTCGCGGCGGGCCTGCTCCAGCGCGGCATTGGTCGCGGCGAGCTGCCGGTTGGCATGGGCGAGTTCTTCGTTGCGCGCGATGAGTTGCTCGCTCAGCGTCTCGGAGCGGGCCCGCAGAAGCCGTTCCTGCGCGCGCGTCGCCGTGATGTCGGTATAGACGGTGACCCAGCCGCCTTCGGGCAGGGGCGAGCCCTCGACCGCAATGACCTGTCCGTTCGGACGCTCTCGCTCGAGGTAATGCGGCTCGAACGTCCGCGCCTGGGTGAGACGGGCCTCGATCTCGGCGTCGATATCGGCCACGAAACCGTATTCCCCCCGCTCCAGCAGGAACCGCAGCGTATCCGAAAAGCGCGCACCCGGACGGGTCAGCGCATCGGGCAGGTCGAACATCGTCGCGAGCATCCGGTTGGAGACGGCCAGCCGCAGATCGGAATCGTAGATCGACAGGCCCTGACCGATGAGGTTCAGGCCGGCCTGCGTCAGCCGCGCGGTGTTGACCCTGCGATCACTCATCTGACGCCCATCCGTCCTCCCTGCCCGTGACGGTATCACGCGGGCGGGCCCCGGCAACCGGTAACAATTCGTTAGGATCCGGCAAAACCCCTGAAGCAATCGGCGATCATGGTGCCCCTGCGCGGCGCATCGGGGAGGGTGTGTCGCCAAGGGAGGATCGACAATGCCCGAGCTTCGTACGGTACCGGAATACCTGGACCGCAACGCCGAGACATTCGGCGACGCGGCCGCCTACCGCGAGAAGGAGTTCGGGATCTGGCAGGAATGGACCTGGAGCCGGGCCCGCACCGAGATCGAGGAGATGGCGCTGGGCCTGATCGCCCGGGGCCTCGAGATCGGCGAACACGTCGCGGTGATCGGCCGCAACCGTCCGCAGCTCTACATGTCCATGGTCGCCGTCCAATGCGCCGGCGGCATTCCCGTCCCGCTCTATCAGGACGCCGTCGGCGAGGAGATCGCCTATGTCCTGGGCCATTGCGCCGCCAAGTTCGTGATCGCCGGCGATCAGGAGCAGGTGGACAAGGTCATCGAGGTCCGCGACCGGATCGAGGGCCTGCGTCACATCGTCTATCTCGACGCCCGCGGCATGCGGAAATACGACCATTCGGACATGTCCTCGATGGAGGCCCTGCGGGAGACCGGCCGCGCCGAACCCCGCGCCGAGATGGAGCGCCGCCGCGCGCAGCAGACCGGCGCCACGACCTGCGTCATGCTATATACCTCGGGCACGACCGGAAAGCCCAAGGGCGTGGTGCTGAGCCACGACAACATCGTCGCCACCTCGGTCAACTCCGCCGCCTTCGACGATTTGCGCCAGAGCGACGAGGTGCTGGCTTATCTGCCGATGGCCTGGGTCGGCGATTTCATCTTCTCGGTCGGTCAGGCGATGGTCACGGGCTTCACCGTGAACTGCCCCGAGAGCGCCGACACCGTCATGCACGACCTGCGCGAGATCGGGCCGACCTACTACTTCGCCCCGCCGCGGGTCTTCGAGACGCAGCTGACGAACGTGATGATCCGGATGGAGGATGCCGGGCGCCTCAAGAAGCGGATGTTCGACCACTTCATGGCCCATGCCAAACATGTCGGGCCCCGGCTCCTCGACGGCAAGGAGGTGGGGACCTGGGATCGGTTCAAGTACCGTCTGGGCGAGGTCTTGGTCTACGGTCCGCTCAAGAACACGCTGGGCCTCAGCCGCATCCGCGTCGGCTATACCGCGGGCGAGGCGATCGGGCCGGAACTGTTCGACTTCTACCGCTCCATCGGGATCAACCTGAAACAGCTCTACGGCCAGACCGAGGCGTCGGTCTTCATCACCCAGCAAAAGGACGACGAGGTCCGGGCCGACACGGTGGGCACGCCGACGCCGGGGGTGGAGTTGCGGATCGCCGAGAACGGCGAGGTGTTCTACCGCTCGCCCGGCACGTTCCAGGAATATTTCGGCAACCCCGAAAGCACGGCCTCCACCAAGGACCCGGAGGGCTGGGTCGCCACCGGCGATGCCGGCTTCATCGAGGAATCCACCGGTCACCTGCGGATCATCGACCGCGCGAAGGATGTGGGCAAGATGGCCGACGGTGCGCTGTTCGCGCCCAAATTCGTGGAGAACAAGCTGAAGTTCTTCCCCGAAATCTACGAGGCGGTCGTCTTCGGCAACGGCAAGGAGCGCTGCGTGGCGTTCCTCAACATCGACCTGACGGCCGTGGGCAACTGGGCGGAGCGCAACAACATCGCCTATGCGAGCTATCAGGAGCTGGCCCAGCACCCCCGCGTGATCGAGATCATGCGCGGCCACGTAAACAAGGTGAACGCATCGGTGGCCGAGGACGAGATGCTCTCGGGCTGCCAGGTCCACCGCTTCCTCGTCCTGCACAAACAGCTCGACGCCGACGACGACGAGATGACCCGCACCCAGAAGGTGAAGCGCCGGCTGATCGAGGAGAAATACGCCGACCTGATCGCGGGTCTCTATGGCGGCGCGGACGAGGTCTATACCGAGACCGAAGTCACCTACGAAGACGGGCGCAAGGGCAAGATCCGCGCCACCGTAAAGTTGGTGGATGCGGAGGTCGTGCCGGTGAATGCGAAGCCGAAGGTGCTGGAGGCGGCGGAATGACCGGGCGCTCCGAACCGAAGTCCGTCGCCGACGCGACGGCGCCTGTCGCGATCCTCGCGCCCGCCGGCACCATTGCGAATTTTGCCAATGAAGGGCCTGACATCTCATGAACGCCCATACCGACAGCTTCACCACGGATGACGGCCGCACGATCGGCGGCACCGTTCTCGATCTGCGCAACATCACGCTGCGCTTCGGCGGAGTCGAGGCGATCAAGAACATCTCGTTCGACATCCGCGAAGGCGAGATCCGCGCGATCATCGGGCCGAACGGCGCGGGCAAGTCGTCGATGCTGAACGTCATCTCGGGCTTCTATGTCCCGCAGGAGGGCGAGGTCTGGTTTCGCGGCGAGAAGCGCCCGCAGATGCGTCCCTATCAGGTGGCGCAGCAGGGCGTGGCGCGGACGTTCCAGAACATCGCGCTGTTCGAGGGGATGAGCGTGCTCGACAACGTGATGTGCGGGCGGCTGGGCTACATGTCGTCGAACATCCTGACCCAGGGCCTCTGGTGGGGCCGCGCCGCGCGGGAGGAGACCGAGAACCGCGAGAGCGTCGAGCGCGTCATCGACTTCCTCGAGATCCAGGCGATCCGGAAGACGCCGGTGGGCCGCCTGCCCTACGGCCTCAAGAAGCGGGTGGAACTGGCCCGCGCGCTGGCCGCCGAGCCGAAGCTTCTCCTCCTCGACGAGCCGATGGCCGGCATGAACGTCGAGGAAAAGGAGGACATGAGCCGCTTCATCCTCGACGTGAACGACGAGTTCGGCACCACCATCGCCCTGATCGAGCATGACATGGGCGTGGTGATGGACCTGTCGGACCGGGTCGTGGTGATGGATTACGGCCGCAAGATCGGCGACGGCACGCCCGACGAGGTGCGATCGAACCAGGAGGTGATCGACGCCTATCTGGGGGTGGCGCATGACTGAGGTCGCGTCCCGCCCGGCGCTCGCTGCGGCCGATCCGCGCGTGGTGCGGAACATCGTCCGCCAGATGCGGTTGAGCTTCTCGACAAAGAGGAGACCTGCACATGACCGATCATCACGACTGGCTGAAGAAAACGCTTGCGGACATTCTGGGCGAGGATGCGGGCCTGCCGGATTACACGATCCAGCGTCTGGGTGGCTTCCGGCCCGAGGATATCGAGGAGCTGCGCATCAACGAGCGCGAGGCTGTGTGGGACGCGATGAAGCGGGTGGCGCATCAGTCGCGGGACATGCGCGGCGCGACGAAGAACGAGCCGGGCGAGACGCATCCGCCCTTCGTGGATGGCGATATCGACTGGGGTCTGCGTGCGGCCAAGTCGGCGCTGGAGGCGATCCCCGCCGGCAAGCGGTCGGAGAAGGCCAACGAATTGCTGACCGCCTGCACCTGTCCGGCGGCGACCGGCCCCAATCCGGGCATCGACGGCGGGACGAGCGCCTACCGCGATCCGCAGCCCGCGCTGGAGCGGCCCGATCCGGGTTCGCCGCAGAAGCCGCTGCCCTACTGACAACCCGCGCGGGCCATCCCGCAGGGACGATCTGGAACGCCGTCCGGGGCCGCCGGGCGGCGTTTTGCGTGCCCGGCCCACGCGAAGCGCAACCGCAAACGGCAGCCGGCCCGGCACGTGGGGGACCGGCATCGCCGCACCCCGACCGTCGCGCCGGACACCGCGATACATTGGGGGAAGAGTGACAATGCCCGAGACGTTCCTGTTCGCGACCGAGGTGGCGCTCAACGGCCTGATGGCGGGGGTGATGTATTCGCTCGTGGCCCTCGGCTTCGTGCTGATCTTCAAGGCCTCGGGCATCTTCAACTACGCCCAAGGGGTCATGGCGCTGTTCGCGGCGATGACACTCGTGGGCATCCAGCAGGGTCAGGTGCCGTTCGCGCATGCGATCAACGCGACCTTCGGGACCGATATCCACAATTTCGGCTGGCAGGCTCCGGCCCTGCTGGCGATCCTGCTGACCGTCGGGGTGATGATCGCGCTGGCCTGGGCGGTGAACCGCTACATCTTCCGCCACCTCGTCAACCAGGAGCCGATCATCCTCTTCATGGCGACGATCGGTCTGGCCTATTTTCTCGAAGGGATCGCCGACCTGATGTGGGGGTCGGAGATCAAGCGTCTCGACGTGGGCCTGCCGCAGGGGATCAACACCTGGATCGACGAGACGACCTTCACGATCTTCGGCTACGGCTTCTTCATCGACAATCTCGACATCGTCGCCGCGATCATCGCCGCGCTCCTCGTGGCCGGGCTGGTGGCCTTCTCGCAATACACCAAGCAGGGCCGTGCGCTGCGCGCCGTGGCCGACGACCATCAGGCGGCGCTGTCGGTCGGCATCTCGCTCAACTTCATCTGGGTGCTGGTCTGGTCCATCGCAGGCTTCGTCGCACTCGTCGCGGGCATCATGTGGGGCGCGAAGTCGGGGGTGCAGTTTTCGCTCTCGCTCATCGCGCTCAAGGCGCTGCCGGTGCTGATGCTGGGCGGCTTCACCTCGATCCCGGGCGCGATCGTCGGCGGCCTCATCATCGGCGTGGGCGAGAAGCTGTTCGAGTTCTGCTTCGGCATCGGCCAGTGCTTCGGCGGCTTCATCAACCTCGGCGGCGCGACGGAGAACTGGTTCGCCTACGTGCTTGCGCTCGCCTTCCTGGTGTTCCGTCCGCAGGGTCTTTTCGGGGAGAAGATCATTGAGCGGGTCTGAATTCGTGCGCCGGACGACGCAGGAAAAGCTGGTGATCCAATACGTCGCGGGCCTTCCGAAGGATAACGCAGTTTCACCGGCGCGCGGCGCGACGACCGGAAACCGGCCGAAGACGATCGGCCCGAGAAGGGGAAATGTCTGATGCTCTACCGTGAAGCCGGCGACTTCAAGACGTCCTACGCCGCGGATGCGCAGACCTTTCCCCTGGCCTTCGACCGGTGGGGCTACTGGGTCCTGCTGGCCCTCGCCGCGCTCGTCGTGCCGTTCGTCGTCAACGACTACTGGGCCAACGCACTGCTGATCCCGTTCCTGATCTATGCCATCGCCGCGCTCGGCCTGAACATCCTGACGGGCTATTGCGGGCAGGTTTCGCTCGGCACGGGCGGGTTCATGGCCGTGGGGGCCTATTCCTCCTACAAGCTGATGACGGCCTTTCCGTGGATGGACATGGTGTCGGTGACGCTGCTGTCAGGTCTCGTCACGGCCGGTGTGGGCCTGCTGTTCGGCCTGCCCAGCTTGCGGATCAAGGGGTTCTACCTCGCGGTCGCCACGCTCGCCGCCCAGTTCTTCCTCGTCTGGCTCTTCAACCGGGTGCCGTGGTTCTACAATTACTCGGCTTCCGGCCAGATCAGCGCGCCCGAGCGGGAGTTGTTCGGGCTCGTGCTGACCGGGCCGAACGCGGCGTCGGCGGTGCAGTACCTGTTCTGTCTGGCCATCGTGATCGCGCTGGCATGGTTCGCGCGCAACCTGACGCGCGGCACGGTCGGCCGGAAATGGATGGCGATCCGCGACATGGACATCGCGGCCGAGATCATCGGCGTGAACCCGCTGCGCGCGAAGCTTTCGGCCTTCGCCATCTCGTCGTTCTTCGTGGGCATCTCCGGCGCGCTGTTCTTCACGATCTATCTCGGGGCGGTGGAGGTCAACTCGGCCTTCGGGATCCAGAAATCGTTCCTGATCCTGTTCATGGTCATCATCGGCGGGCTCGGCTCGATCTTCGGGTCCTTCGCGGGGGCCGCGTTCCTCGTGCTGCTGCCGGTGGTGCTCAAGCTGGTGGGCGTCGATCTGCTGGGCTGGCCCACGACGATCGTGGCGCACCTGCAGCTGGTCGTGGTCGGCGGCCTGATCATCTTCTTCCTCGTGGTCGAGCCGCACGGCCTGGCGCAGCTTTGGCGCCTGACGAAGGAGAAGCTGAGATTGTGGCCCTTCCCGCACTGACGGGCGGGCCAGAAAACGACCGGGGTCTCCCCCGGCAAAATCGGACGATCCAGGGAGGACACAACCGATGAAGACACTCACAACCCTGACCGCGGCGGCGACGATGGCCGCCGCACCCGCGCTCGCCGATCTGGTGATTCCGGATCTGAGCTATCGCACCGGCCCCTACGCCGCCGGCGGCATCCCGTTCTCGGACGGCTACCAGGATTACTTCACGCTCCTGAACGAGCGCGACGGCGGCATCGGCGGCGTTCCGATCCGGCTGATCGAATGCGAGACGGCCTACGACACCGAAAAGGGCGTCGAATGCTACGAGGCCACCAAGGACGAAGGCGCGCTGGTCTATCAGCCGCTGAGCACCGGCATCACCTACCAGCTGATCCCGAAGACCGCCGCCGACGGCATCCCGATGCACACGATGGGCTATGGCCGGACATCCGCCGCCAACGGGGAAGTGTTCAACAACATCTTCAACTATCCCGCGAATTACTGGGACGGGGCCTCCGTGGCGATCAACTACCTCCTCGATGAGAACGACGGATCGCTCGAGGGCAAGGATATCGCGCTGGTCTATCACAACTCCGCCTACGGCAAGGAGCCGATCCGCACTCTCGAGGCCTTGGCCGCCAAGCACGGCTTCATCCTCAGCCAGCTTGCCGTCGACCATCCGGGGCAGGAGCAGCGCTCCACCTGGGTCCAGATCCGTCAGCAGCGTCCCGATTATGTCATCATGTGGGGCTGGGGCGTGATGAACCAGGTCGCCATTCAGGAGGCGGCCAACATCCGCTTCCCGATGGAGAACTTCATCGGCAACTGGTGGGCCGGCGCCGAACATGACGTGAGCCCCGCCGGCATGGCCGCCGACGGCTACCTGTCGCTCAACATGAACACGGTTGATCCCGAATTGCCGGTCTTCGACGAGATCCGGGAGCACGTGATCGGAAGCGGAGAGGCGGCCGGCGACGGCTCCCATGTGGGCTCGGTGCTCTATACCCGGGGCATGTACGCCGCGATGCTGGCCGCCGAGGCGATCCGCAAGGCGCAGGAGATACACGGCGAAGCCGACATCACCGCGGCGATGATGCGCGACGGGATGGAGGCGCTGACGATGACCGAGGAGCGGATGCTGGAACTCGGCGCTCCGGGCATCGGGCCGGTCTTCTCCGTCTCCTGCGAGAACCACGGCGGCTCCGGCCAGGCTCTCGTGCAGCGTTGGAACGCCGCCGAGGGCGTGTTCGAGCCGATCACCGGCTTCATCTCGCCCGACGAGGAGGTGATCGTGCCGCTCGTCGAGGAGGACTCGCTGGCCTATGCCGCGGAGAACGGCATCGAGCCGGGCTGCGCCTGATCCGGAGACGGCCGGCCGCGGGCGATCGCGGCCGGCCATTTGCCCATGAACCCGCTTCGCATCCTCCTTCCGTGTCTGCTTCTGACGCTGAGCGCCTGCGCGGTGACGCGGCCGGCATCCGTCGCCTGCCCGACCTTTCCCGGCGCGGACGCGGCGGTGATGTCGACGCAGGGGCCCGCCGTGCCGCCGCCCGCGGATGACGGGATGATGGCGCGCACACGATCGGAAATCGCGGGCGCCCTGCGGGCCGAACTGGCCGATGCGCCGCGCGGGCCGGTCACCTTCCACGTCGTTACCCTGTCCTCCGGCGGACAATATGGGGCCTTCGGGGCGGGGTTTCTCACGGGCTGGTCGGACAACGCCGTCACGCCGCGGCCGGTCTTCAACCTCGTCACCGGCGTCAGCGCGGGCGCGATTTTGGCGCCCGTGGCCTTTGCCGGCCGCCGCTTCGACCGGCTTCTTGCCGATTATGCCGGTCTCGGCGCCGACGACCTGCTGCGCCGCCGGGTCCTGCCCGGCCTGCTGCGCGCTCCGTCCCTGGCCTCGCCCGCGCCGCTGGAGGCGTTCCTTGCCAATGCGCTGTCACCGGATCTGGTGAGCGCGGTCGCCGCCGGCGAAACCGAGGGGCGCAGGCTCCTGATCGGTGCGACCAATATCGACACGGGCGAGGCCGAGATTCTGGATCTCGGCCGGGCCGCGGGCACGCCGAACGCCGCGCTCTGCCTGCGCGAGGCGATGCTGGCCTCGGCCGCGATTCCCGCCCTGCTGCCGCCGCGCAACATCAACCATGCGCTCTATGCCGATGGTGGCCTGCGCGAGCATGTCTTTCTGCGCGCCCTCGACCAGGCCGTTCGCGATGTCGCCACCGCCTCGGGCCGGGAGATCCGTGTCGAAGCCTACTTGGTCGTCAACGGCGCGCTTCTGGCCCCCGAAGGCCCCGCGACCGACAGCATGCCAGGCTACGCGCTGCGCTCGGTGGAGATCCTCGCCGACGAGGTGCTGCGCGATTCCATCCTGGAGGCGGTGTCTTTCGCCGAGACCCGCCCCGACTGGCGCCTGCGGGGGATCAGGGCGGACCTGCCGGCGCGAACCTGCTGGATCGACACCGACGGCGACAGCACCCCCGACACCGCCCCGGCGGCCGAAATCGGGGGCTTCTCGCCCTGCCTGACCCAAGCCCTCTTCGAACACGGTCGCGCGGTCGGCGCGGCCACTCCCATCCCCTGGCTTGGCGCGGAAGACTTGCGCGCCCTTGCCCGCGAACTCTAGGAGACGCGACATGCTCGATCAGACCGACGCCCCCGATCCGACCCTCGACCCCGCAAAAGAGCCGCCGGTGGAAGAGGCGCTGCTGGCCGTCAACAACATCGAGGTGATCTACAATCACGTCATCCTCGTGCTCAAGGGCGTCAGCCTGAACGTCCCCAAGGGCGGCATCACCGCGCTTCTGGGCGGCAACGGGGCGGGCAAGACCACGACGCTCAAGGCGATCTCGAACCTCTTGCGGTCCGAACGCGGCGACGTGACCAAGGGCTCGATCCTCTATCGCGGCGAACCGATCCAGGATCTCCAGCCCGCCGACCTCGTCGCCAAGGGCGTCATCCAGGTGATGGAGGGGCGGCATTGCTTCGAGCACCTGACGGTGGAGGAGAACCTGCTGACCGGGGCCTATACCCGCCGCGACGGCTCCCGCTCGGTCGCCGACGATCTGGAGATGGTCTACGACTACTTCCCCCGCCTCCGGGAGCGGCGGCGCAGCCAGGCGGGCTATACCTCCGGCGGAGAGCAGCAGATGTGCGCCATCGGCCGCGCGCTGATGTCCCGCCCCGAGACGATCCTGCTCGACGAGCCCTCGATGGGGCTCGCCCCGCAGCTGGTGGAGCAGATCTTCGGGATCGTGAAGCGGCTGAACGAGGAACAGGGCGTGACCTTCCTTCTGGCGGAGCAGAACACCAACGTCGCCCTGCGCTACGCGCATTACGGCTACATCCTGGAATCGGGGCGGGTGGTGATGGATGGTGCGGCCGCCGATCTGCGCGAGAACCCGGACGTGAAGGAATTCTATCTCGGCGTCTCCGACGAGGGCCGGAAATCCTTCCGCGACGTGCGCTCCTACCGGCGGCGCAAGCGGTGGCTGTCGTGACGGCGGGTCGCTTCGGCGCATGAGGGCCTTCGTCGGCATCCCGGTCCCGGAGACGTGGATCACGCCGCTCGTGCGTGCGCAAAAGGCGCTGCCCGGCGGGCGGGACGTGGATCCGGACGATCTGCACGTGACGCTTGCCTTCCTAGACGATCAGTCCGAGGACCGGCTGGAAGCGATGCACGAGGCGCTCGAGACCCGCGCGCTCGCCGCGGCGCCGTTGCGGCCGGCGGGCATCGCGACGCTGGGCGACACGCCGCGTGCGGTGGTCCTCGACCTCGCGCCCGATCGCGCGCTGACGGCGCTGCGCGACGCGGTGCGCGGGGCGGCGCGTGCAGCGGGGATCGACCTGCCGCGCGACCGGTTCCGCCCGCATGTCACGCTGACCCGCTTCGGCGGGCGGGCGAAGCCGGATATGGGCCGCCTGCCCCGCGCGCTGGAGGGGATCGGGGCGCCGGATCTGGCCGCCGAGGTCGCGCGGCTGGTGGTGCTGTGGTCCTCCACGCTCACGCCGGACGGTCCGGTCTACGAAGTTCTCGCGAACTACCAACTGCGCGGGGCCGCCGATGCGTGACCGCCCCGACCCGACACCGGCCCGGTCGCTTTCCGCCCCGCCCGAGGTTCCGCCGCGTGCCGGAACCGTGCCGCCTTGGCGGCATTGGCTCTCCGCAAGGAGGTGAACATGAGCAGGCAGGACATCGTACGCGCCCTGATCGAACATCAGGGACAGCTCTATTCCGAGGAAATCGGCGCCAGCATCGCCCGCGACACGCCGCAGGAGTTGTTCCACTGGCTGATCGGTACGCTGATGCTGTCGGCGCGGATCGATTCCGGCCTTGCGGTGGCCTCGGCGGCAAAGCTGCGCGAGGCAGGGCTTCACAAGATCGACACCATCCTCGACGCCGATGACGACCGCCTCGTCGAGGTGCTGACCGAAGGCGGCTATACCCGCTACAGGGAGGTCACGACGGGCTACCTGAAGGATACCGCCGCCTGGGCGAAGGAGGAGTTCGACGGCGATCTGCGCGTCCTGCGCGACCGGGCCGAAGATGCGGATGCCCTCCTTGAGGCGCTGCAGGGAGCCAAGGGTCTGGGACAGACCGGCGCCGCGATCTTCGCGCGCGAGACGCAGCTTGTCTGGGACATGCTCTACCCGCGCGCCGACGGGCCCGCGCTGGACGCGGCCCGCGACCTCGGCCTGCCGACCGAAGCGGAGGCCCTGCGCGACCTTGCCGGCGGCCGCGAGACGTTTACCCGGCTGATTGCCGCCCTGACACGCGCCGCGCTCGACGGGCCGGCCGACGAAGTGAAGGCCGCCGCATGAGGTGCCCATGCTGAAGCCCCTCGCCCTGCGCGCCGCCCGACCGATGAGGCACCTCTTCGAGCGCGTCGGATCGCGCCCCGGTGCGGAGCCGGTTCTGGAGGCCTATTGCGGCTATGCCACCGCCGACGGTGCGGTGCTGCGCGGGCGCGTCCTGACGCATCTGCGCGCCGCCGAGCCCGATCCCGGTCAGTCGAAATGGACCAATCTGCGCCAGATGACGTCGCTGTTCCTCACCGACGAAGTCGCGGGCGTGGAGGTGGAGAGCGCCGGCATCCGGGCCGTCAGCGACGCCGAAGGCTACATCACGCTGCACGTCCCGCTCGCCACGCTGCGAACCGATGCGGAGGTCGATACCGGCGGCGCATGGGCAGGCCTGCCCGTCCGCATCGCGGGGCGGCCGGACACCGAAATCGCCTTTCCCGTCCGCCTGCCCGCCGATGGCGCCACGCATCTCGTCATCTCCGATATCGACGACACGATGATCGAGACCGGTGCGCACAACCTCTGGCGCAACATGTGGACCACCTTCACCGGCTCGGCGCATACGCGCGGCGTCCATGAGGACGCGGTTCGCCTGATGCGCGCGCTGACCGACGGCGTGCGCAATCCGGTCTTCTACGTCTCGTCCTCGCCGTGGAACCTGCACAAGTTCCTCGACATGCTGTTCGCCCGCAACGGCGTTCCGCGCGGGCCGATGTTCCTGCGCGATCTGGGCCTGACGCGGAACGGGATCGGGGCGAGCCACCTCAGCCACAAGGGCGCGGCGATCGATGCGATCCTCGCCGCCAATCCGGATCTGCCCGCGTGGCTGATGGGAGATTCCGGACAGCACGACGCACAGGTCTATCTCGACGCCGTCCGTCGCCATCCGGGCCGCATCGCTGGGGTGGCGCTGCGCGAACCCGCGCCCGGCGCGGGAACCGACGACGCGGCCGCCATGCGCGAGATCGAGGCGACCGGCGTGCCGTGCTTTCACGGTGCGTCCTTCGACGGCACACTCAGACATTGGGGACAGGAATGAGCCATTACGACGAACTCGAGACCCGGACACCGGACGAGCGCGCCACCGCACAGCTGGAACAGCTTCGCAGGCAGCTCGCGCAGGTCTCGCTCCCGCCGGGCGGTCTCGCGCCCGAAGACGTCACGGACCTGTCGGACCTCACGCGCCTGCCCGTCCTGCGCAAGGCCGAGATCGCCGCCGCGCAGGCGGTGAACCGCCCCTTCGGCGGCATCCGCGCCTCGAACGTGGCACATATCTTCCAATCCCCCGGTCCGATCTACGAACCCGGCGCGGTGACGCATGATTGGTGGCGGCTGGGCCGTTTTCTCCACGCGCTCGGGGTGGGCACGACGGACATCGTGCAGAACTGCTTCGGCTACCACCTCACGCCGGCCGGCCACATCTTCGAGAACGGCGCACGGGCCGTGGGCGCGGTGACGATCCCGGCCGGCACCGGCCAGACCGACCTGCAGGTCCGCGCGGCCGCGGATCTCGGGGCGACGGTCTATGCGGGCACGCCGGATTACCTGAAGGTGATCCTCGACCGGGCGGCCGAGACGGGCGAGGAACTTTCCTTCGCCAAGGCGGCCGTATCGGGCGGGGCATTGTTTCCCTCGCTGCGGGCGGACTACGCCGATCGCGGGATCGAAACCCGGCAATGCTACGCCACGGCCGATCTGGGCCTCGTCGCCTATGAGAGCGAGGCCAAGGAAGGCATGATCGTCGACGAGGGCGTCATCGTCGAGATCGTCCGCCCCGGCACCGGCGATCCCGTCGCACCGGGCGAGGTGGGCGAGGTCGTCGTCACGTCGCTCAACCCGGACTATCCGCTGATCCGGTTTGCGACGGGCGACCTCTCGGCCGTTCTCGAGGGCCCCTCCCCCTGCGGGCGCACGAACATGCGCATCAAGGGGTGGATGGGCCGGGCCGACCAGACGGCCAAGATCAAGGGCATGTTCGTGCGCCCCGAACAGGTCGCCGAACTGGTCGCGCGCCACCCCGAGATCCGCGCCGCCCGCGTCACCGTCACCCGCGACGGCGAGATGGACGCGATGGCGGTGCAGGTGGAGGCCGATAGCGGCAACGCGGCGGCCTGGGCCGACAGCGCCGCGCAGGTGCTCAAGCTCAAGGGCCGGGTGGAGCGGGTCGACGCCTTGCCCAATGACGGCATCGTCATCGACGACCGGCGCGATTACGGCGGCACGGATGGCTAATTCCTGACGGGCCCTTTCGCCGGGGCGGCGTCCCGCGCCGCCCCGGGCGGAGCCGTCCCTCACTGGGCCGACAGCGCCGCGGATCGTGGCCGTACCGGCATCCTACGACACGATGTTTCCCGGTGGTGCCGCCGCTATCCCGCGTCACCACGACTGAGGGAGGCAGGCCCGTCGTGAAACCGCCAAAGGTGTCGGCAGGCTATTCCCCGGCGCGCCTGATGACGCTTTGCGCCGGGGAGGCCGCCACGACCGATCCGTATCGGTCACGGCACGATCAGCCGCGAAGCGTGCCGCCCGAAGCCTTTTCGACCTTCTCGACAATCTTGGCGGATACGGCGTCGATCTCCTTGTCGGTGAGTGTCGCCTGATGCGGCTGCAGGCGCACGGCCAGCGCCAGAGACTTGCGCCCCGCGCCCAGCGTCCCGCCTACGAACTCGTCGAAGATCCGCACATCGTCGATCAGCGTCTTGTCGGCCCCGGCCGCCGCGTTGACGAGGGTCGCCGCTTCGACATCGGCATCGACGACGAAGGCGAAGTCCCGCTCCACGGCCTGCAGGTCCGGCATCTCGACGGCGCCACGCGACGTGCCGGCCGCCTTCGGGAAGGGAACCTCCGCCGGCCAGATCGTGAACCCCACGGCCGGCCCCTTCACGTCCATCGCCTTGAGCACGCGGGGATGGATCTCGCCGAAGGCCGCCAGCGCCTTCTTCGGGCCGAGGCACACGCGCCCCGACCGCCCTGGATGCCACCATTCGGCGGCCCCGCGCAGCACCTGCGCCTTGGCCGGCGCGCCGATGGCCTCAAGGAGCGCCTCTACATCCGCCTTGGCGTCGAACGTATCGACCGCGCGCCGCGCGCCATGCACGTCCCTTGGCGAACTATGTCCGATCAGCAGTCCCGACACCTCGAAGATTTGATCGCCCGGCTCACCACCGGTAAAGACGTGACCCGCCTCGAAGAGGGCCAGATCCGCGATCCCCCGCGCCTGATTGCGCGACGCCGCGGCCAGCAGACCGGGCAGGAGCGCGGGCCGCATGTGGCTCATATCCGACGAAATCGGGTTTTCCAGCCGCGTGGCCTCGGTGCCGCCGCCGAACAAAGCCGCAGAAGCCCGGTCGATGAAGGAATAGGTGACGCATTCGTCATAGCCCAAGGCCGCCGCCGTCCGGCGCGCCGTCCGCTCCCGCCGCTGCATCGCCGTCAGAACGGGACGCAGCACCTGCGCCGGCCGCCGCATCGGCCGCCCCTCCAGCTTGGTCAGCGACGCGACCCGCGCCACTTCCTCCACCAGATCCGCCTCGCCCTGCACGTCCGGCCGCCAGGAGGGCACCTGCGCCATATCGCCGTCCAGCCGGAAGCCCAGCGCCTTCAGCGTCGCCCGCTGCGTATCGGCGGGGATGGACATGCCCACGAGGCTCTCCACCCGGTCCGTGTCGAGGCGGTAGGCGCGCGACGTGTCCGGCACGGCGCCCGCCACGACCATCTTTGAGACCTCTCCGCCCGCATGGTCGAGGATCATCCGGCAGGCATGGTCCAACCCCTCGGGGGTGAAGGCCGGGTCGATCCCCCGCTCGAAGCGGTAGCGCGCATCGGAGTTGATCTTGAGGCGGCGGCCGGTCACGGCGATCTGCACCGGGTCCCAGTAGGCCGACTCGACGAGCACGTTCACCGTATCCGCGGTCACGCCGGTATGGGCGCCGCCCATGATGCCGGCGATGCTCTCCGAGCCCGCATCGTCCGAGATCACGATGGCGCCCTCGGGCAGCGTGTAATCCTTTTCGTCCAGCGCGTTCAGCGTCTCGCCCCCCGCGGCCCGGTGCACGCGCAGCGCCCCCGTCACCACGTCGGCGTCGAAGACATGGAGCGGCCGGTTCAGGTCGTGCGTGAACCAGTTGGTGACATCCACGAGGAAGCTGATCGGCCGCAAGCCGATGGCGCGGAGCTGATCCTGCAGCCAGTCCGGCGAGGGTCCGTTCCGCACGCCCCGGATCATCCGCATCGCGAAGATCGGGCAGCCGTCCCGCGTGTCCGCGTCGATCGTCACGCCGACGGGGCTGTCGTAGGTGCCCTCGATCACCAGCGTCTCGATGGGTTGCATCGTGCCCAGCCCGCGCGCCGCCAGATCCCGGGCGATTCCCCGCACGCCCAGCGCATCAGGCCGGTTCGGCGTGATCGCGATCTCGACCACCGGATCGACCTTGGCGGGGTCGTTCGCGGCCAGCCATTCGGTGAAGCCCTGCCCGACCTCGCCGGACGGCAGCTCGATGATGCCGTCATGCTCCTCCGACAGCTCCAGCTCCCGCTCGGAGGCCATCATGCCGAAGCTCTCGATCCCGCGGATCTTGCCGACGCCGATCGTGGTGTCGATGCCCGGCACGTAGACGCCCGGCTTGGCGACGACCACGGTGATGCCCGCGCGCGCGTTCGGCGCACCGCAGATGATCTGCTTCACGCCCTCATCGGTCTCGACCTGGCAGACCTGCAGGCGGTCGGCATCGGGATGCTTCTCGGCCGAGATGACATGCCCGATGGTGAAGTCGCGCAGCCGTGCCGCCCGGTCCTCGACCCCCTCGACCTCAAGCCCGAGATCGGTCAGCGCCTCGGCGATCTCCTCCACCGAAGCGGTGGTGTCGAGGTGGCGCTTGAGCCAGGAAAGGGTGAACTTCATCGGGCGGTCTCCGGAACGGTTTGCGCCCGACTAGCCTATCGGGAATGGGGATTGAAGTAGGCTGCGCATGCCCACCCGCCGCTCCGGCGGAGGAGAAGGACCGCGCGGCCCGCCGGGCCTAGCGCAGATCGAAGCCGATCCGCCGCGACGCGACCGGAAATCCCACGATTTCGTCGGCCACCGACCCCTCGTCCACGCCCCCGTGACGCAGATAGAACCGGTGCGCCGCCGCGTTCTCCTCGAGTACCGTGAGACAGGCCCGCGCGAAGCCCCCCTCCCGCAGCACGACCTTCATCGCCTCAAGCAGCTTCCCCCCGGTCCCGCCCGCGCGCAGGTCGGGCCGCACATGCAGGTTGTCGATCAGCGGCGGCTCCCGCCCGGTCAGGGCGCAAACGAAGCCGGTCATCTCCTTCCCTGTGAACGCCACGAGGGTCAGTTCCGGCGGCGCGAAAGTGCGCGCTGCCCACTTCGCCGCCAGATCCCCGGCCAGCCCGTCGCGCAGGTATTCCGGGGGCAGGATGCCGGCATAGCTGTCCTGCCAGGAGGCGAGGTGCAGCGCCGTGATGGCGTCGCGGTCCTCCGGCGTCGCCAGCCGGATCATGCCGCCACCGGCAGGACCGCGTCGCCCACCGCCACCGCCCCCGGCGTGACGACCTGCGCATACCAGCCGCCGTGATGGCGCACGGCCTGATAGCCGCCCGGCCCCAACTCCTCCTCCATGCGCGAACAGGGCGGGCACGGGCCGGTCAGGTGCAGCACCGCTGTCCCGATCCGAACGTCCCGCCCCCGCAGCGAGGCGAGGTTGATGCCCGACACGACGAGGTTCCGCCGCAGCCGCTCCGGCGCGGCCTGTGTGCCACAGAGGGCGGTGATGACCGGCAGATGCTCCGCCTGGATCAGCGTCACGGCCCGCTTGCCCGCATGCCCGTGATCGCCGGCGAGCCCGTCCTCCGTCACGTCCACGCCATCCACCGCACGGATATCCGCGCGCCGGGCCGAACGCAGGCCGATCCAGTCGACGCGCCCGTCGCGGACCTGCCGCGCCATCATCGCCCTGAGGTCGCTCACCGTGCGAAGACCGCGTCGAGCAGGACCTGCAACTCCCGCGCATCCTCTTCGGTGAACGCGTGGGGGCGGTCGCTGTCGATATCGAGCACCGCGATCAGATCGCCCGCCCGGTCGCGCACCGGCAGCACGATCTCCGACCGTGTGGAGGACGCGCAGGCGATATGACCGGGAAAGGCATCCACGTCCGCGACGATCTGCACCTCGCCCGTGCGCGCGCAGGCCCCGCAGACGCCCCGGTCGAACGGGATCGTCAGGCAGCCATGCCCGCCCTGATACGGTCCGATCTTCAACAGGCGCGGCGCGACGACCCGGTAGAACCCGGTCCAGTCGAAGCGGTCATCCGCATGGTGGATCTCGCAGGCCAGCGTTGCCATCAGCGCGACCGCATCGTCCTCCCCTTCGGCAAGGCTCGCGACACTGCGGTGAAGGGCCGGGTAATCGACGGTGACGTCGCCCGCCTTCGAATCCGTCCGCTGCTCCATCACGGCCGCTCGATCGCGATGGCCGTACCCTCGCCGCCGCCGATGCAGATCGCCGCGACGCCGCGCTTGAGATCGCGCGCCTCGAGCGCATGGAGCAGCGTCACCACGATCCGCGCGCCCGAGGCACCGATCGGATGGCCCAGCGCACAGGCCCCGCCATTCACGTTCACCACCTCGGGAGACAGGCCCATTTCGTGCATGAAGGCCATCGGCACCACGGCGAAGGCCTCGTTGACCTCCCACAGATCGACATCCTTGACCGACCAGCCGAGCGTATCCAGCAGCTTCTTCGCCGCGGGCACCGGTGCGGTCGTGAACAGGCCCGGCGCCTGCGCGTGGGAGGCATGGCCCATGATCCGCGCCCGAACCGGCAGCCCCTCCGCCTCCGCCACAGATCCCGATGCGAGGATCAGCGCCGCGGCGCCATCGGAGATCGACGAGGAATTCGCCGCCGTCACCGTGCCGTCCTTGCGGAAGGCGGGCTTGAGATGGGGGATCTTCTCGGGCCGCGCCGCGCCGGGCTGTTCGTCCTGCGCGATCACCGTCTCGCCCTTGCGCGTGGCGACCGCGAAGGCCGCGACCTCCGTGCCGAACCCGCCCGAGGCGATGGCCTCCTGCGCCCGGCTCAGGCTGCGCAGCGCGTATTCGTCCTGCGCGTCGCGGGTGAACTGATACGCCTCGGCGCAATCCTCGGCAAAGGTGCCCATGAGGCGCCCCTTGTCATACGCATCCTCGAGTCCGTCGAGGAACATGTGGTCAACCGCCTGCCCGTGACCCAGACGCGCACCGCCCCGCATGCCCGGCAACAGGTAGGGCGCGTTGGTCATGCTCTCCATGCCGCCGGCCACCATCACGCCGGTCCGGCCCAGCGCGATCTGGTCATGCGCCATCATCGCGGCCTTCATGCCGGATCCGCACATCTTGTTGAGCGTGGTCGCGGGCACCTCCTCGCCCAGGCCCGCGTGAAAACCCGCCTGCCGCGCCGGCGCCTGCCCCTGCCCCGCCGGCAGGACGCAGCCCATCAGAACCTCTTCGATCCGGCCGGGCGCAACCCCCGCATCGGTCATGGCCGCGGCAATGGCCGCACCGCCCAGTTCCGACGCCGTGGCGGCCGACAACGCGCCCTGGAACCCGCCCATCGGGGTCCGCTTCGCGCCTGTGATTACGACTCGTTCCATCTTCGCCCCCGTAAAGCTTCTGGTAATAACCTGCGCCTAGCTTGCCATTCGCGCGGCCGGGGCACCAGAGGCCGGTAATCGGGAGGACGAGGGATGAACATTTCGTGCGACACGCGCGGCGGCTTGATGATCCTCGTCGTCAACGAGCCGCGCATCGACGCGGCCGGCGCCGTCGATTTCAAGGACCGTTTCCGCACCCTCGTCGCCGGCTTCGACGGGCGCGTCATCATCGACATGGCACAGGTCGAGTTTCTCGATTCGAGCGGGCTCGGCGCGCTTGTCGCGGTGATGAAGATGCTCGGCGGCAATCGGCGGCTTGAACTGGCGCGCTGCGGCGAGGTGGTGCGCAAGGTGCTGACCCTCACGCGCATGGACCGCGTCTTCGTGCTCCACGATTCCCTCGAAGATGCCGACCGGGCCGCGGCATGACGGACGTGGCCATCCTTCGGGGCGGACACCAAATCGGTGACCTGTTCCACCGGATCCTGCCGGGCACAGAGGCGGATGTGCGCCGCACGATTGACGATCTGCGCGCGCATACGGAGTGGATGGACCTCGCGGCGGGGATCGTGACCAACGCGCTGATCGTGCTGAGCGAGGTGCTCAACAACATCGTCGAGCATGCGCTGGCCAACCTCCCCTCGGCCCTGATCCAGCTGGATATCTTCCGCATCGATACCGGGCTTCTGATCGTCACGACCGATCCCGGCCGCCCCCTGCCGCCGACGCTTCTATCCTCACCGAAGCTTCCGGACACGAACGGCGCAGTCGACGACCTCCCGGAAGGCGGCTTCGGCTGGTTCATGATCCATACGCTGGCGGGTGACATGATGTACGAACGCGAGGATGGCGCAAACCGGCTGAGCTTCTCCTTCGCCGCCTGACGCGGGTTGCAGGGTGACGCGGCGCCCCGCGGCGACCGCGACGGCGGGTATCGACGATGCCGCGGTTCGGCCCGACCGGGCTCACGGGACGCGACGCGTCGGCACATCATTGGCATCCCGACCTCCAGGTCCTAGCGTGCCGCGACATCCACCGCGAAAGACCCTTCCGATGCGCGATTTCCACCTTCCCGGCCGCTCTCCCGTCCTTGCAACCGAAGGGATGTGCGCGACGTCCCATCCGCTTGCCGCCCGCGTCGCGGTCGAGACCCTGGCCCGTGGCGGCAACGCTGTCGACGCCGCGATCGCGGGCGCCGTGCTTCTGGGCGTCTGCGAGCCGCAGATGACCGGACTTGGCGGCGATTGCTTCGTCCTGATCAAGCCGGCCGGATCGGAGGATGTCACCGCGCTCAACGGATCGGGCCGCGCGCCCGCAGGGGCGGATGCGGCGCGTCTGCGCGGCAGCGACGCGAAGGCCGTGCCCCTCGACACGCATGACGCGGTCACCATACCCGGCGCGGTCGACGCGTTCTGCACCCTGTCGGAGCGGTACGGCAAGCTGGGCCTGGCCGACACGCTCGGCCCGGTGATCCCCTATTTCGAGGGAGGCGTTCCGGTCGCGCCCCGCGTGGCCTTCGACTGGGCGGAGGCGGCGGACCGGCTGCGAGGCACGGCACGCGACGTCTACCTGCCCCAAGGCGCTGCGCCGCTGGTCGGCAGCCGCTTTGCCCTGCCGGGACAGGCCGACGTGCTGCGCCGGATCGCCCGCGACGGGCGAGCGGGTTTCTACGAGGGCGACGTGGCCGAAGACATGGCGGCCAGTCTGCGCGCTTTGGGCGGCGTCCATGAGGTCTCCGATTTCTCGGCCTGCGCCTGCGACTGGGGCGACCCCGTCGCGGGCACCTATCGCGGCATCGACTTGCTGGAGCATCGGCCGAACGGACAGGGCGCCACCGCGATCCTGATGGCGAACATCCTGTCGCATTTCGACATCGCGGCCATGGATCCGGTGGGCGCAGCGCGCGCGCATGTCGAGGCCGAGGCGGCGAAGCTCGCCTACGACGCCCGGAACCGGTTCCTCGCCGACATGGACCACGTCACGCGGCTGGAACATATGCTGGCCCCCGAGACGGCGTCGCGGCTCGCCGCCCTGATCGATCCGGCCCGCGCCATGCCCGCTGCCGCGCCGCTGACGGAGGCCGTCCATCGCGACACGGTCTACATCACGGTGGTCGACCGCGACCGGATGGCGGTTTCGCTGATCTACTCGATCTTCCATTCCTTCGGCGCCGGGCTGGCGTCCAACCGCTTTGGCATCCTGTTTCAGAACCGTGGCGCAGGCTTCACCCTCGAGGAAGGCCATCCCAACGAGATGGCGCCGGGCAAGCGGCCGATGCACACGATCATTCCCGCCATGCTGCGCGAGGGCGGGCGCGTGACGATGCCGTTCGGCGTGATGGGCGGCGCCTATCAGCCCAACGGCCATGTCCGGTTCCTGTCGAACCTCACCGATTTCGGCATGGATCCGCAGACCGCCATCGACGCGCCCCGGGCTTTCTCCGATGCCGGGACGCTCAAGGTGGAGCGGGGCTATTCCGACGCCGTGCGCGCCGAACTGGCCGAGATGGGCCACGACATCCGGATCCCCGACGGACCGATCGGTGGGGCACAGGCGATCCGGATCGACGCGAGCGGCTATCTGGAGGGCGCGAGCGATGCGCGGAAGGACGGCTGCGCTCTGGGCTACTGACGCGGGCCGCGGCGGCCGTCCCCGAGGGTGGCCGCCTCAGATCCGCTCGATGGCGAGCGCGATGCCCTGACCGCCGCCGATGCACATCGTGGCGAGCGCGCGGCGCCCGCCCGTCCGCTCCAGCTCATGGAGTGCCTTGACGAGAAGGATCGCGCCCGTCGCACCGACCGGATGGCCCAATGCGATGGCCCCGCCATTGGGATTCACCCGCGCCGGGTCGAGGCCCAGATCGCGCGTCACGGCGAGGGCTTGGGCGGCAAAGGCTTCGTTCGATTCGATCACGTCGAAATCCTCCACCGACAGGCCGGTCCGCTCCAGGAGCAGACGGACGGCCGGGACCGGCCCCAGCCCCATCACCTCGGGACGGACGCCGGCATGTGCGTAGCCGATGATCCGGGCGCGCGGCGCAAGCCCCGCCGCCTCGGCCGTCTCCGCACGCGCGAGAACCAGCGCCGCCGCACCGTCGTTGATCCCCGAGGCGTTGCCCGCCGTGACGGAGCCGTCCTTCTGGAATACCGGCCGCAGGTTGGCCAGCGCCTCCGCCGTCGTGGCCTTGGGATGCTCGTCGGTATCGAACGCCACTTCCTCGCGCTTGCGGCGCACGGAGACCGGCACGATCTGGTCGGTGAAGTGCCCCGCGGAAATGGCCGCGGCCGCCCGCTCCTGCGACATCAGCGCAAAGGCGTCCTGATCCTCGCGCGCGATGGTGTGCTCGGCGGCGACATTCTCGGCCGTGACGCCCATATGGCCCGTCCCGAACGGGCAGGTCAGCGCGCCGAGCATCATGTCGAGCGCCCGGACATCGCCCATCTTCGCGCCCCAGCGCGCATCGGGCAGGATGTGGGGCGACCGCGACATGCATTCCGCCCCGCCGACCAGCGCGATGCCGGCATCGCCCATCATCAGCGCCTGCGCGCCCGAGATCACCGCCTGAAGGCCCGAGCCGCAAAGCCGGTTGACGTTCATCGCGGGCGCCGTTTCCGGCACACCGGCCTGCATGGCGGCAACGCGCGAGAGGTACATGTCGCGCGGTTCGGTGTTGATCACGTGACCGAAGACCGTCGTCTCGACCTGCGCCGGTTCGATGCCGGCCCGCGTGATCGCCGCACGGGCGACGGTGCTGGCCAGGTCGATCGGCGGCGTTCCGGCGAGACTGCCGCCGAAGGTGCCGATGGCGGTACGGGCGGCGGAGAGAATGACGATGTCTGGCATTTTGGCCTCCGGGGTCTGGGGGGGCGGATCGGACGAAGCCGGGGGGCCAGCCCCCGGACCCCCGAGGTATTTGTGAAGCAGAGACGCGGGCGCCGAAAGAGAGACGCCGCGTCCCGCTTCAGACGTTGAAGCGCAGCGGCGCGACGTTCTTGAACAGGCCCGTGGTCCGGAGCTTGTCGAGGACGGTCACGGCCGGCTGCTCGTCGAGATAGAGCAGCGCGATCGCATCCCGCCCCCGGTCCGAGCGGCCCAGCGTGAAGTTTGCGATGTTCACCCCGTTCTCGCCCAGCGTCTGGCCCAACGTGCCGATGATCCCCGGCTCGTCGTGGTTGGTGGTATAGAGCATGTGGGCCCCCACCTCTGCGTCGATGTTGATGCCCTTGATCTGGATGAAGCGCGGCTTGCCGTCGGAAAAGACCGTGCCCGCGACGGAGCGTTCGCGCTGCGCCGTCTTGACGACCAGCTTGATATAGCCGTCGAAGACGCCGGACTTGTCCTGCCGAGTGGTGGAGATCTCCACGCCCCGCTCGCGCGCGACGACGGGCGCCGAGACCATGTTCACGTCCGGATTTGTGGCCTTCATCACCCCCGCGATGGCCGAACAGTTCAGGGCCTCGAGGTTCATCGCGGCGACGGAGCCGTTATAGACGATCTCGATCGACTTGAGCGGCTCGTCGGTCATCTGGCCCACGAAGGCGCCCAGATGCTCGGCCACCTTGACCCAGGGGCCCATCAGCTTGGCCTCCTCGGCGGTGACCGACGGCATGTTGAGGGCGTTGGTCACGGCGCCGGTCAGCAGGTAATCCGACATCTGCTCGGCCACCTGCAGGGCGACGTTTTCCTGCGCTTCTGTGGTGGCGGCGCCCAGATGAGGGGTGACGACGACGTTGGGCAGGCCGAATAGCGGCGAGGCCGTCGCCGGCTCCTCGGCGAAGACGTCGAAGGCGGCGCCGGCGACATGGCCGGATTTCAGCGCCTCGGCCAGCGCGGCCTCGTCCACGAGACCGCCGCGCGCGCAGTTCACGATGCGCACGCCCTTCTTCGTCCGGGCGAGGTTCTCGGCCGACAGGATGTTGCGCGTCTGGTCGGTCAGCGGCACGTGCAGCGTGATGACATCGGCGCGCGCCAGAAGCGCATCGAGCTCGACCTTCTCGACGCCCAGCTTGGTGGCGCGCTCCTCGCTGAGGAACGGGTCGTAGGCTGCGACCTTCATCCCCAGACCCACGGCCTTCTGGCAGACGATGCCGCCGATATTGCCCGCGCCGATCACGCCCAGAGTCTTGCCGGTCAACTCGACGCCCATGAAGCGGGACTTCTCCCACTTGCCGGCATGGGTCGAGGCGTTGGCCTCCGGGATCTGGCGCGCGACGGCGAACATCAGGGCGATGGCGTGCTCGGCGGTGGTGATCATGTTGCCGTAGGGCGTGTTCATCACGATCACGCCGCGACGCGACGCCGCTTCCTTGTCGACGTTGTCGGTGCCTATGCCGGCGCGGCCCACGACCTTGAGGTTGGGCGCCGCCTCCAGCAGCTTTTCGGTGACCTTGGTGGCCGAACGGATGGCGAGCCCGTCATATTCGCCGATGACGGACAGGAGCTTGTCCTTGTCCTTGCCGAGAGTGGGGTCGAACGTGACGTCGATGCCGCGATCGCGGAAGATCTGGACGGCGGTTTCCGACAGCTTGTCGGAGACGAGAACCTTGGGGGCCATCTGAGGCTCCTTTTGTACGTATTGGGGGAACCCGCGCGGGGTATTCACATTCCGGAGCAGGTGCGGACGCGTCTCAGGCGGCCTGCGTCGCGGCACGCTCGGCGTGGTAGGCCCATTCGATCCAGGGCATCAGCGCGGCCACGTCGTCGGGCTCCACCGTCGAGCCGCACCAGATGCGCAGGCCCTCGGGCGCGTCGCGGTAGGAGGCGACGTCGAACGCGACATCCTCCGCCTCCAGCCGCTTGGCCACGCGCTTGGCGAGACCCGCGGGCGCATCGGTGAACTTCAGGCAGACCGAGGTGGTCGAGCGGGTGGCGGGATCGTCGGCGAGGTTGTCGATCCAGTCGCGCGTCTCGCAGAAGTCCCAGACGTGGCGCGCGGAGCGGTCGGCCCGGTCGATCAGGCCGGCAAGGCCCAGACCCTCGGCCCAGTCGAGCGCCTTGAGGTAATCCTCGACGCAGAGCATGGACGGCGTGTTGATCGTCGCGCCCTCGAAGATCCCCTCAATCAGCTTGCCGCCCTTGGTCAGGCGGAAGATCTTCGGCAGCGGCCATGCGGGTGTGTAGCTTTCGAGCCGCGCGACCGCACGGGGGCTCAGGATCAGGACGCCATGCGCGCCCTCGCCGCCCAGGACCTTCTGCCAGGAGAAGCTCGTCACATCGAGCTTGTCCCAGGGCAGGTCCATTGCGAAGCAGGCCGAGGTCGCGTCGCACAGCGTCAGCCCCTCGCGGTCGTCGGCGATCCAGTCGGCATTCGGCACGCGCACGCCCGAGGTCGTGCCGTTCCAGGTGAAGCAGATGTCGTGCGACGGATCGACGTGCAGGTCGGGCAGCGCGCCGTAATCGGCGGTCCGGATCTCGGCGTCGAGTTTGAGCTGCTTGACGGCGTCGGTGACCCAGCCGGAGCCGAAGCTTTCCCAGGCGAGCATGGTGACCGGGCGCGCGCCCAGCATCGTCCACATCGCCATCTCGTAGGCGCCGGTATCGGAGGCGGGCACGATGCCGACGCGGTAATCGTCGGGCAGGCCGAGGAGCGCGTGGGTGCGGTCGATCGCGGCCTTAAGCTTGGCCTTGCCGGCGCTTGCGCGGTGGCTGCGGCCGAGAGGCGCATCGGAGAGTTCGAAGAGATCGAAGCCCGGATGCTTGGCGCAGGGGCCGGACGAAAAGCGCGGATTGGCCGGCCGCGCGGCCGGGATCGAAATATCGGTCATGGTATCCTTGCAGATAATCGCCCCTCGTTGGGGAGGGGTGTCCCACGGATGGCGTTACGGCCTGCGCGGGGGTCGCACAAGCGCAATTATGACGCTAAGGGCAGCGAAAGCGGCGATGCCTGCCCGCGCCGTCCACTATGGGAAACAATCATGCCCGTCTGCGTCCTCACCGCCGCGCCCGAACGCCCCGTGATCGAAGCCCCTCTGGTCGAGGCGATGCGCAATGCGTGGGGCGGCGGCGAGGCCCGGTGGCTCGACCGCGGGGTGGCGGCGGAATTCGACGTCGCGACCGTCCCCGACACGCTGGAGGATGCCCGGGCAGAGATGGACGCGCACGGCATCGACCTGAACGTCGTGGCGTCGGAGGGACGGCGCAAGCGGCTGCTGCTGGCGGATATGGATTCGACGATGATCCGGCAGGAATGCATCGACGAGTTGGCCGCCGAGGCGGGCGTGGGCGAGCGGGTCGCGGCGATCACCGCGCGCGCGATGAACGGCGAGGTTGATTTCGAAGGTGCCCTGCGCGAGCGGGTGGCGCTTCTGGCGGGGCTTGAGGCGGCCGTGATCGAGAAGGTCCTGCGCGAGCGGATCACGATGATGCCTGGCGGCGACGTTCTGGTGGCGACGATGCGGGCGAACGGGGCGATGGCGGCGCTGGTCTCGGGCGGCTTCACGGCGTTTACCGAGGTCGTGGCGGTGCGGCTCGGCTTTGATCGGCACCGAGCGAACGTGCTCCTGATCGAGGGCGGGCGCCTGACGGGGCATCCGGGTGAGCCGATCCTCGGGCGCGAGGCGAAGGTCGCCGCGCTGGAGGAGCTTTGCGCGGAGCTGGGCATCGCGGAGGAGGATGCGCTGGCCGTCGGCGACGGGGCGAACGATCTGGGCATGATCGCACGGGCGGGGCTGGGCGTCGCGCTGCATGCGAAGCCCGCAGTGCAGGCCGAGGCGCGGTGCCGGATCAATCACGGCGATTTGACGGCGCTCCTGCATCTTCAGGGCTACCGGCGGGACGCGTTCGCGCAGCCGTGACCGTCACGCGGGCGCCATCCGGGTGCGCTACAGGTCTGGCCCCCCCTGCCGGAGCGTTGGAATGGCCGAAATCGACCCGCTGACATTCTTACTCGACTTGCTTCTTCCCAAGCGCCGGAAGACATGACGCGACGGGGAATTACCCATGGGTAATTCCTGCAACCGGCTGAAACGGCGACATATTTTTTCAGAGACCCGCTTCGGCCGAGATCTGCGCGCGGGATTTTCGGGCGCGCTCCGTCGCCGATTTGAGCTGTCCGCAGGCGGCCATGATATCCTCGCCCCGCGGCGTGCGGATCGGCGAGGCATAACCCGCCTGCATCAGGATCGTCGCGAAGGCGCGGATGCGGTTGTTTGACGACCGCTTGTAGGGCGCGCCGGGCCATTCGTTGAACGGGATCAGGTTCACCTTGGCCGGGATCCCCTCGAGCAGCGCGACCAACCGGTGGGCATCGGCGTCGGTATCGTTCACGCCGTCGAGCATCACGTATTCGAATGTGATCCGCTCGCTGTTGGTGGCCTTGGGATATTCGCGCAGCGCGTCGAGAAGCGTGGCGATGTCCCAGCGTTTGTTGATCGGGACCAGAACGTCGCGCACGTCGTCGGTCGTGGCGTGGAAGGACACGGCCAGCAGGCAGCCGATCTCCTCAGCGGTGCGCGCGATCTCGGGCACCACGCCGGAGGTGGACAGCGTGATGCGGCGGCGGCCGAGCGCGATGCCCTCGCCGTCCATGACGATCCGCATCGCGTCGCGGACGTTCTCGAAATTGTAGAGCGGCTCGCCCATGCCCATCAGGACCACGTTGGACAAAAGCCGCCCCGTCGGATCGTTCGCGGCGCCCTTTTCGGGCCATTCGCCCAGATCGTCGCGCGCCAGCATCACCTGCCCGACGATCTCCGACGCCGTCAGGTTGCGGACCAGCTTCTGCGTGCCGGTATGGCAGAAGGAGCAGGTCAGGGTGCAGCCCACCTGGCTCGAGACGCAGAGCGTGCCGCGGCCTTCCTCAGGGATGTAGACCGTCTCGACCTCGTGACCGCCGGCGATGCGGAGGAGGTATTTGCGCGTGCCGTCTGCGGAAACCTGGCGGGTGACGACCTCCGGCAGGGCGATCGTGAAGTGCCGGGAGAGCGTGGCGCGGAACTCCTTCGACAGGTTCGTCATCGCGTCAAAATCGCGAACGCCCCAATGGTAGACCCATTGCCAGACCTGATTGACGCGCATCTTCGCCTGTTTCTCGGGCGTGCCGACGGCGATCAGCGCCTCGCGCAGCGCGTCGCGGGTCAGGCCGACGATGTTGCGACGGTCACCCTCGTTTTCCGCCTCTCGGCGGGGCACGGTCAGCATGTCGGGCGTGACGGGCGCGCGCATGGCTCTCTCCTGAAGCGGCAACAAGCGCCCCATATGGGGGCGCCCGTCGCGGAGTGCAAACCGCCTCAGCCGGTGCAGCGGGTTTCTGCGTCCTCGACGGCGGCGGTGAAGCCCAGAAGGCTGAACGTGTCCTCGGTCGTGGTGCCCCGCCCGGAGACGCCGGTCACGACGGCCTCGGCGCCCCGCTTCATGGCGGCGATGATGCGCGCGTCATCGTCGGGCGAGGCCGCCCAGGCCAGCTCTCCGTCGGTGAACAATTCGAACTTGTCGGACCCGATCTCGATCGTGACGCTGGAGCCGCTGGCATAGGGATAGCCGCCCGTCGCCGAGACCTCGCCGCGCTTGTCGGAGCCGGGCCAGTAGCTGACGAACAGGCGAATATCGCCGCGTTGCGCCGAGACCTCCCGTCCGTCGCGCAGGTTGCGGATGGACTTGGGCGCGGTCACGATCCAGCACTGGGTCGGGTTGTCCTCGATGAAGACGGACCAGTCGGTTTCGGTATTGACCCGGTTCGCACTCTCCTGCGCCGCGGCGGGAGAAACAGGTGCGAGCGCCATTGTCGCGGCCAGGATGAGCGGTCCGAACGCCTTGGGAATCATGTCTGCCTCTGTCGCTTCCGTGGACCGCCGCGCCGCCCGGTTGGTCCGGGCTGGTCTGCGTGGCGTGTCAGGTTGTGAAAAACTGCCTGTAGATGATAGCGCAGCGATGGGCAGGTCCGAAAGACCGCGTGGCGATTTTTCGCGCATAGGGAGTGCATGAGATGGGCAATGGGGACACGGGCGTCTCGGACGGTGCGGTCGATCTGGTCGCCGAGATCCGTGGCGATGCGGTGGAGTCGGTACATCGTGGCCATGTGGCGATCTGCGACGGGGCGGGCCAGGTTGTCGAGGCATGGGGCAATCCGTCGGTCCTGATCTATCCCCGCTCGTCGTGCAAGATGGTGCAGGCGCTGCCGCTTCTGGAATCCGGCGCGGGCGCGCGGCTGACGCAGGCGCAGCTCGCGCTAGCCTGCGCCTCGCATCAGGGCGCGGCGGAACATACGCAGGCGGTTGGGCGCTGGCTCGACGCGCTGGGGATGGGCGAGACGGATCTGCGCTGTGGGGCGCATATGCCCTATTCCGACGCGGCGAAGGCGGATTTGATCCGGGCGGGCGAAGGCCCTTGTCAGCTTCACAACAATTGCTCGGGCAAGCACGCGGGGTTCCTGATGCTGGCGCGGCATCTGAATGCGGGGCGGGAATATGTCGACCCCGACCACGCCGTTCAGCTGGCCGTGCGCCGCGCCTTCGAGGAGGTGACGGAGATGGAGAGCCCCGGCTTCGGCATTGACGGCTGCTCGGCTCCAAACTTCCGCACGCGACTGGATGCTCTGGCCGGGGCCATGGGCCGATTTGCCGCAGCGCGCACGGGCGGCGGCGTGCGGGCGGATGCGATGGTCCGGCTGCGCGAGGCGATGGCGGCGGAGCCGTTGCTGGTCGCCGGTGAGGGCCGGGCCTGTACCGATCTGATGGAGGCGATGGGCGGACAGGTTGCCGTCAAGACCGGCGCCGAAGCGGTCTATGTCGCTATCGTTCCGGAACTGGAGCGCGGCGTGGCGGTCAAGATCGTCGATGGCGGCGTCCGCGCGGCCGAAGCGGTGATTGCCAAGCTACTGGTGCGGCTCGGGGTTCTGGACGCAGGCGCGCCGGTGGCGCAGCGGCTGACCGAGGGGCCGTTCCGGAACTGTCGCGGCATCGTCACCGGACGCCGCGAGGTAATGCTGACCTGACGGGAGCGGGAGCAGGATCAGTTCAGGTCGAAGTGCAGCGGATAGACCCGCCCGTCGAATGCGCCGAACATGTCGCCCAGATCGGGATGCGTCACGGGCTCACCGGAGCGGTCGGGCACCAGATTCTGCTCCGAAACGTAGGCGACGTAGTAGCTCTCGTCGTTTTCGGCGAGCAGGTGATAGAACGGCTGATCCTTGCGCGGACGCGCGTCGCGCGGGATCGAATCGTACCATTCGTCGGTACTGGAAAACACGGCGTCGACATCGAAGATGACGCCGCGAAACGGGTGCTTCTTGTGACGCACGACTTCGCCGAGCGCGTATTTTGCGGAATTTTTCAGCATGTTTTGCCCCCTGCCAAAGGGCATACCTACCCCGCCTCCGAACCGGGTGTAAATCCGGCGGGCGCCAAATGAGAGGAAACATATTGTGAATTCAGCCTCGACAGTATGGCGGATCACGGCTTCGATCTTGCCGCTGGACCCGGCCGGTTTCCTCCGGGTGCAAAAGGCCGCCATTTGATCGGGGGACAGGCGCAGGAGTGATTGGCAGGCTGCCCCCGGATGGGTTAAGGTGGAAAAAAATCGGCAAGAACCGGGCAGTGAACATGAAACGATATCTGCAGATGGGTTGTCTGCTGCTTCTGGTCGCATGCGGCGGGGGCGGCGGAGACGGACAGGCGCCGCGCAACCTCAACGACGCCTGCTCCATTCTCGATCAGCGGCCGGGCTACCTGCGCGCGTTCCGTGCGGCGGAACGCAAGTGGGGTGTGCCGGTCCATGTCCAGATGGCGACGATCTATCAGGAATCGAAGTTTATCTCCGACGCCCGCACGCCGCTGCGCTACTCGCTCGGCGTAATTCCGATCGGTCGGCAAAGCAGTGCGTTCGGCTATTCCCAAGCGCTCGACGGCACCTGGAAGGAGTACCAGGAGCAGGCGGGCCGCCGTCGCTCCCGGCGCGACAATATCCGCGATGCCACGGATTTCATGGGCTGGTACATGTCCGGAACGTATCGCAGCCTCGGTATCCCGCTATGGGACGCGCGCAACCAGTACCTTGCCTATCATGACGGGCGGACCGGGTTTCGCCGCGGAACCTATAACGGCAAGCCGTGGCTCGTGCGGATCGCGGGCGAGATCGAGGCGCGAGCCGAGACCTACCGCGTGCAGCTTCAGCGCTGCTCCTGACGGATGAGCGCCTGGTAAATCGATTCGGCCAGCCCGGTCTGCCCGCTCCGGGCGACGGCCTCGGCCTGGGTCTGGCGCAGGAAACTGTCGAACTGGCTGTCGCCGCCGCCATCGGGCGATGAAATCCCGGTATCGGAGACGCGCAGCAACTCCGCGAACATGAACGCCTCGAGCTGAATGGCCTGTTCGCGCAGGGGATCCTCTTGGCGGGGCGCGGCCTGCACCGCGTTCGAGAACGTCGTAGGAGCTTCGATCATTGGTGGGTCCCTCGTTCGGTCGAGGGAGGAAGACCATACCGGAGTAAAGGAATCTGTAATGCCTGCTCTCTAGGAACAGGTAACGAGATGATTCCATCCGGAGGCTTCATGGCGCCCGACTTTCCGTTCGCCCTCTCCCCGACACCGGGCGGAGCCCGCAGCCCCGGATTGATGATGGGGCAAGACATCACCGGTGCCGCAAGGTTCGCCGCCCTTCTGGTGGCCCCGGCGGCGGCGGCTGCGCCAAAGCCTGTCGGCACCCCCAAAGTCGAGATCGTCGAGGATCCGCTTCCCGAAGGGCCGATTTCGAAGGCGCCGGAAGATGCCATTGCGGATCTGTTCATGGCCTTGGAGGGTGATACGCTTGCCAAGGTGTCTCCGACTGCGGGTGACGATCCGGAGCGAATGGCGGCCGAGGCGGGCGATTTTTCCGGATTGGAATCTGTGCCCGCCGCGCATTCTGCATCCGCCGCACCTTCCGCATCCGCCGCACCTTCCGCATCCGCGAAGCCTGCCACACCTGAGGTCGATTCCGTCTTTTCCGCAGCAGATCTGAACCTGAAGGCTGCGACAGGCGCAGGATCCGTCGATGCTGGTGAAGAGCCGAACCTCGCTGCGGGAGAGGACACACGGTTCGCCGTCACCGGGGAACAGGTGCGTAGCGCGAACGGCTCCGAACTTCGCTTGCCAGCGGTTGCTGCGGCAGGCGTGAACAAGCCGGCGATAGGCACAAAGAAGCAAAGCGAAGCCGGTCAGGGCTCCGGCGAAGCCCTTGGGATCGGGGACGGTCTTGCCCGACCGGCGGCAATCGTTTCGGGTCCGCAGGCCGGTCCGGAGCAGATCTTTGTGCCAGCGGCGGCACTTGCGGTCAGTTCACGCCATCCGGGCACGCTGCCGAGTTCTGAGGCCGGATCATCGGCTTTGCCGGCAGAGATGAGCAATGACGATGCGGACAAGGTCCAGACGCTCCTGCAAAAGGATCTGCCGCATCCGGTTCAGCCGCACGGAGTTGCCGTCGCGCCGGAAACATCCGCGTCTGCCGCGGAGATGGGTCGGATGACGATGGGACCAGTCGAGGCTCCTCCCTCCCAACCCGCGCCCGCATTGCAGCCCGCGCCGGTCCCCCTCCCCGATCTGCGCGCCGCGACCGCCGCGCAGGTCGAGGCCCTGATCCGGTCTTCGGAGGCCGCCGTGGCAACCACTCGCGCTGCCGACGGCGCGCTCTCGACGGAGATGGAGTTGTCGCCCGGAGATCTCGGCAAGCTGAAGCTGACGCTTCAGACCGGGGAGCGCGGACTCACGCTTTCGGTCATGGTCGAACGACCAGAGTCACTGGAAATCGTGCGGCGGCACCTTGAGGGTCTCAATCGTGCCCTGATCGCAGATGGGGTGAAACTCGAAGGGTTTGACATCCAGACGGGCGGGCGCGAAGCGCGTGGCGGCGAAGGTTGGTCGGGGGCCGATCGCGATTCCGCGTCTCAGCAGCGCCCCCCCTCGGGCCACACCCCGGAGAAGTCGGCCGATGCCAGCTCCGGAAATCCCGAGACAAGTACAAACGCCCCCCGCCCCACGCCCTTACAAAACGGTCATCTCGACCTGAGCCTCTAAGGAACCCAGAATGGACGCCTTAAATCCGACTTTCGGCACAACCTCCACCAGCGCAGCTTCCCGGGCTGCCGCCGATGGCGCAGTTGTCTCCTCCGATTTCGACACCTTTCTCAAGCTTCTGACAGCGCAGATCCGCAATCAGGATCCGCTCGAGCCAGCTGACTCGACCGAATACACGGCGCAGCTGGCGACCTTCTCCAACGTCGAGCAGGCGGTTCAGACCAACAATCTGCTGGAGCGCATGATCAGCCGTCTGGACGCGCAGCAGGTTACGGCGGCCTCCGATCTCGTGGGGATGGAGGTGCGCAACAACGGTCCCGTGGCCCATCTTGGTGGCAGCACCGTTTTCCACCCACAGCTGCATCCGGGCGCCGACCGTGCGGAGCTTGTGGTGACCGGCCGCGACGGCAAGGAGATTGCGCGCCATCCGTTCAATCCGCGCGCCGGAACGGTCGCGTGGCCTCCTGCGGGACAGGGCGCGACGGTTCCCAACGGGGCCTACACGATTGTCGCCGAAAGCTGGTCCGGGGAGCGGGCGCTGGAACCCACGCCGGTCGATCATTATGCCGTCGTCGAAGAGGTGGTCCTTGGGCAGTCGGGTACGGAACTCCTGCTCAGCGGGGATATGCGCCTGCCGATGGAGAAGCTGCAATCGGTACGCCGACCCGCGGGGTAAAGGTGTCGGCAGGGTTCATGGTCTATTCGTTGCGGACGCGCGGTGGGCCCTGCTCGCGGGCGGCATTGAACGGTGAAGGCGAACCGCGTCGCCGTTGCAACGCCCGCTGGGCCAGGTTGGAAGGAAAACGCGCGGTGGAAACCGATACGCTGTGATATCGGCCCGTCGATTCGCTGTTTCGGACCGGACCTCGTGCTGCCGGATTCCACCGGGCAGGAGGCGCCGGAAAGACATCGTCGCACCAAATGCGGTGAACGGCCCGGTCATGTCCATCTGCAACAGGCTGCGGGGGCAGCGCCTGTCAGACAGCGGATGCAATGACCGCAACGGCGGCGGCGGAAATCAGCCCCGCGACGAACCAGATGATATTGCTCTTCCTGTCGCGCGACACGCGGATGCGCACGTTCCGGTCGGGCCGGCGCAGGGCATCCTCGACGGCCTCGGGCAGGTGCGGACCGAAGCGCGCAAGTACGCGTGCCGTGCGGGCGAGATCGCGGGCGAAGGCGCGAGGGCCGAGATTGTTGCGGATGTAGCGTTCCACCTCCGGCCGGGCGGCGGTCCAGAGGTTCATGTGCGGATTCAACGTGCGGGCGACGCCCTCGACGACCACCATCGTCCGTTGCAGCAGGATCAGTTCCGTCCGCGTCTCCATTCCGAACCGCTCCGTCACCTCGAAGAGATAGGCGAGCAATCTCCCCATCGAGATGCGGGAGGCGTCCATCCCGAAGATCGGCTCGCCCACGGAGCGCAGGGCCTGCGCGAAGAGATCGATGTCGCGGTCGCGCGGCACGTAGCCCGCCTCGAAATGAACCTCGGCGACGCGGCGGTAATCCTTGCGGATGAAGCCCATGAGAATCTCGGCATAGACCCGGCGGGTATATTCATCGAGCCGTCCCATGATCCCGAAATCGAGGGCGACGATGTCCCCGTTCGGCGCGACCTTCAGGTTGCCCTGGTGCATGTCGGCGTGAAAATAGCCGTCGCGCAAAGCGTGGCGCAGGAACATGGCGATTACCCGCTCGGCCAGCTTGGCCCGGTCGTGGCCAGCGGCGTCGATGGCGGCGAGATCGGCCATCTGCACGCCCTCTTCCCAATCGAGCGTCATCACCGCGCGCCCCGACAGCGCCCAATCCACGCGCGGTACGCGGAAGCCCTCGTCGCGCGCCGTGTTGGCCGCGAATTCGCCCGCCGCCGCCGCTTCGGAGCGAAGGTCCAACTCCTGCCGGACGGTCATGTCGAAATGCTCGATCACATCCATCGGCCGCAACCGGCGGGCGGAGGATGACAACAGCTCGATCAGGCGGGCGGCGAAATAGAACGCGTCGATGTCGCGCCGGAAGGCTCGCGCGATGCCGGGCCGTAGCACCTTCACCGCCACCTTCCGCCCGTCACCCACGAGCCGCGCCTGGTGAACCTGCGCGATGGAGGCGGCAGCGATGGGTTCGGAAAATTCCGAGAACATGGCTTCGATCGGCATCTCGAGATCGGCCTCGACCATCGCGCGCGCTTGCGCAGTCGGAAACGGCGGCAGCTTGTCTTGGAGCACACGCAGCTGCAGCGCCAGATCGTCCCCCACGAAGTCGGGCCGCGTCGACAGGATTTGGCCCAGCTTGATGTAGGACGGCCCCAGCGCCGTGATCGCGCGCGTCACCGGCGGCAAATCCGGATCGCCCCGATAGCCCAGCCAGCGGAACGGAGCCCCGAGCAGACGCGCCGCGACGCGCAATCCGCCGGGCGCGCGCATCTGGTCGAGCACGACATCCATCGCGCCCGTCCGCTCGAACGTGGCGGCGGTGCGGATCAGGCGCAGGAGATTGTGCGGACCGCGCACCTAGATCTTCCAGCCAGAATGCAGCGCGGCGATGCCGAAGGAAAGGTTGCGGTAGCGCACGTTGCCGAAGCCCGCATCGACGATCATCCCCGCGAACCGGTCCTGATCGGGGAAGTTCCGGATCGACTCCACGAGGTACTGATACGAGTCGCGGTCCCCCGCGATCGCCTGACCCATCCGGGGAATGATGTTGAAGGAATACAGGTCATAGACGCGCTGCATCAGCGGGTTCGGGATCTGCGAGAATTCCAGCACCATCAGCCGTCCGCCGGGGCGCAGCACGCGATGCGCCTCGCGCAGGGCATCGGGGATCCGGGTCACGTTCCGAATGCCGAAGCTGATCGTGTAGGCGTCGAAGCTGTTATCCTCGAACGGCAGCGCCATCGCGTCGCCCACAACCCAGTCGAGACGGTCGACCAGATTTTGCGCTTCGGCCCGGCGCCGCCCGGCGACGAGCATCGGCTCGGTCATGTCGAGAACGGTCGCATGCGCGTCGGGCGCGCGTTCGAGAAAACGGAAGGCCACGTCGCCGGTTCCGCCCGCCACGTCCAGAAGCCGCTGACCGGCGCGGGGCGCGAGCCAGTCGAGCATCGCGTCCTTCCACAGCCGGTGGATGCCCAGCGACATCGCGTCGTTCATCACGTCGTATTTCGATGCAACGCTGGAGAAGACGCCGTGGACACGGCCTGCCTTCTCTTCCTCCGGCACGGTTTCGTAGCCGAAATGCGTGGTGCGTCCGCTCTCTTGCGTCATGACGGTGGGATCCTCATCTGTCGGGGTGACTTATAGGGCCCGCGCGCCCGCCTGCAACGAAGGGCCGCATGCCAGAGCTTCCCGAAGTCGAGACCGTCCGCCGCGGCCTTGCGCCCGCGCTCGAGGGCGCAAGGCTCACGCATGTGGACATACGCCGCCCCGATCTGCGCTGGCCGTTCCCGCCGGACATGGCCGCGCGGCTCACAGGTGCGACGATCCGCGCATTGGGGCGGCGGTCGAAATACCTGCTGGCGCATCTGGATACGGGCGAGACGCTGATCGTGCATCTGGGCATGTCGGGCCGCATGGTGGTGGACGATGTCGCGCAGCCGGGCGCGTTTCACCGCGAGGCGGGCTGGTTGTCGGCGCATGATCACGTCGTGCTTCGGACGGCGCATCATCGCGTCACGTTCAACGATGCCCGCCGGTTCGGCGCGATGGACCTCTGGCCCACCGACGATCTGGAGAATCACTGGCTGATCGCCAAGCTGGGGCCGGAGCCTCTGGGCAACGGGTTTCACGGCGATCATCTGGTCGCCGCCTTCCGGGGTCGCAACACGCCGGTCAAATCGGCGCTTCTCGATCAGCGGATCGTGGCGGGGCTGGGTAACATCTATGTCTGCGAGGCGCTGCACCGGGCCGGAATCGCCCCCACGCGCAAGGCGGGACGGATCGCGGCGCACCGGGTCGCGGGCCTGGTCCCGGTGATCCGCGACGTCCTCGGGGAGGCGATCGCGGCGGGGGGCTCGAGCCTGCGCGACCACCGGCAGGCGGATGGAACGCTGGGTTATTTTCAGCATGGTTTCCGCGTCTACGACCGCGAGGGGCGTCCCTGTCCGACCGATGGCTGCGGCGGCACGATCCGGCGTATCGTGCAATCCGGGCGCTCGACCTTTCATTGTCCGGCCTGCCAACGGTAGAATCCGCTTTGCGCCACGCCATGACGGGCTTGAAACGACGGCTTTTTGCGGTCAGGCGTGGGCATCCGGTTGGACCTGCGAGGTGAGTTATGGGCTACGAGACACTCAACAGCGAAGTGAGCAACCACATCGCCGTGATCCGGCTGGACCGGCCGGACGCGATGAACGCGCTGAGCACGCAGCTTCTGGGTGAGCTGGCACGTGCGCTGCGCGCCGCTCAGGACAACGACAAGGTCCGCTGCATCGTGATTGCCGGTTCGGAGAAGGCTTTCGCCGCCGGTGCCGATATCAAGGAGATGTCGGAGAAGTCCTTCGCAGACGTCTTCATGGGCGATCTCTTCGGTCCGGAAGTCGACGTGATGTTGCGCATTCGCAAGCCGATCATCGCCGCGGTGGGGGGCTATGCGCTGGGCGGGGGATGCGAGTTGGCGATGATGTGCGACTTCATCATCGCGGCCGACACCGCGAAGTTCGGACAGCCCGAGGTCAATCTCGGCGTCGTCGCCGGCATCGGGGGCACGCAGCGCCTGACCCGCGCCGTGGGCAAGGCCAAGTCGATGGACATGCACCTGACGGGCCGCTTCATGTCCGCCGAAGAGGCCGAGCGCGCGGGCCTCGTCAGCCGCGTCGTGCCTGGCAAGAAGCTGATGGACGAGACGTTGGCGGCGGCCGGCAAGATCGCCGAGAAATCGATGGTGACCGTGACGGCGATCAAGGAGGCCGTGAACCAGAGCCAGGAGATGTCGCTCAGCCAGGGCCTGCTGTTCGAGAAGCGCATGTTCCACGCGCTGTTCAACACCGAGGACCGCGCGGAGGGGATGAAGGCCTTTCTGGAGAAGCGCGAGCCGCAGTTCCGCGACCGCTAGGCCTGCGATCCGACCCTAACGGAGAGCGGCGGCGCGGCCCGCCCGGCTTGACCGTCGCCGGCCCCTCGTCTAGAGGCCGCCCATCATGCGTGTGAGGCCCGCTTTGGCCGGAAGTCGGGTGGCCTTTGCCGCCCTGGCCCTGCGGTTTCCCGCGCGCGACGTCATTCGCATACGCTACGAGGAAATCCCATGGCCAATACCCCCCAAGCCAAGAAGCGCGCCCGCCAGAACGAGCGCCGGTTTGCTGTCAACAAGGCGCGCCGCTCGCGCATCCGCACCTATCTCCGCCGCGTCGAGGAGGCCATCGCCTCGGGCGATCAGGCCGCGGCCGCCGAAGCGCTGAAGGTCGCGCAGCCGGAGCTGATGCGTGGCGTCACCAAAGGCGTCTTCCACAAGAACACCGCCTCGCGGAAGGTCTCCCGCCTGTCCGCCCGCGTGAAGGCGATCGGCGCCTGAGCGGCCGATTCCCGCACATCCTGTCCGGGCGGCTGCAAGATCGCCCGGCCACAGGTCAAGAGATTCGAGAGCCCGCCATTGGCGGGCTTTTTTGTTCATATGGAACAGGGCCTTGATGGGGTGTGTGAAGATTCTGTGCCACGCCCCCGCGAGTCAAGATCGAAGAGTCGTTGAGACCCCCCTGCCCCCCCGCTATCTCATCTCAACGAGCGAGTCAGATCGCTTCGAAAAATGGGGACATCGATGATGACGGCGGATGCGCCGCGTATTTCCGAGGTTGGACCTCGGGACGCGTGGAAGATATTGTCAGACGACAGGTCTGCCGTCCTGGTCGACGTCCGGACCCGGCCCGAATGGGGATTCGTCGGCGGACCGGACGTGAGCACGCTGGGCAAGGAGGTCGTTCGTCGTGAATGGCAGACCTGGCCCGACATGACCCCAGACCCGGACTTCGCCCGGGCGCTGATGGACGAGATCGGGGAACTTCCCTCCCGCCTTCTGTTCATCTGCCGCTCCGGAGCACGTTCGATGCGGGCCGCCGAGGCCGTCGCGACCGTCCTTTCTGCCGAGGGCCGGTCTGCGGAATGCATCAACGTCGCGGAAGGGTTCGAAGGCGATCTCGACCCACTCGGTCACCGGGGGGGCCTGAACGGATGGAAGGCCCATGGTCTGGCTTGGCGCCAGACCTAAAACGCAACGAGAATATCGGGTAGGGCCGAAGACATGAGTATGGACGCATGGGAAACCGCCAAGGGCGGCATTCGCAAGGACGTGGGCACCCACAATTACACCACCTGGATCGAGCCGCTCTCGTTCCGGTCGCTCGATGAGGGGACACTGAGCCTCGCTTCGCCGACGGAGTTCATCGGCAAATGGGTGATGCAGAACTTCGAGGAGCCGATCCTGCGCCATGTCGGCGCGACGGGTATGTCGGCCGCGCGCCTCGTCTGCGCCGCCGGCGCCCGCGCCATGCCGGCCGCGGTGCGCGCCACGCCCGACGAGACCGCCCCCCGCGCCCGCCTGCGCCAGGAGAACACGCTCGACAAGCGGTTCAACTTCGACAGTTTCGTCGTCGGCAAGTCCAACGAGATGGCCCATGCCGCCGCCCGTCGTGTGGCCTCCGGCGGGGCGGTCAGCTTCAATCCCCTGTTCCTCCACAGCCGTGTGGGGCTTGGAAAGACGCACCTGATGCAGGCCATTGCCTGGGAATTGCAGGAGACCCAGCCCGAGAAGAAGGTCATGTACCTGTCGGCCGAGCAGTTCATGTACCGCTTCGTGCAGTCGCTGCGCGAGAAGGCGACGATGGATTTCAAGGAGCTGTTCCGCACCGTGGACGTGCTTCTGGTGGACGACGTGCAGTTCATCTCCGGCAAGAACAACACGCAGGAGGAGTTCTTCCACACGTTCAACGCGCTGGTCGATCAGGGCAAGCAGGTCGTCATCTCGGCCGACCGCTCGCCGGCCGAAATCTCCGACGTGGAGGAGCGGATCACCTCGCGGCTCCAGCAGGGTCTGGTCGTCGACCTGCACCCCGCAGATTACGAACTGCGTCTCGGGGTGCTGCAGCAGCGCGTCGACGGCTTTGCCGCACAGAATCCGGAATTCGAGATCGCCGACGGTGTGCTCGAATTCCTCGCCAGCCGGATCACCGCGTCGATCCGGGTGCTTGAGGGCGCGGTCATGCGGCTCTTTGCCTATGCCGACCTCGTCAAGCAGGAAGTCACGCTGGAGCAGGCGCAGGATGTCCTGAGCGACCTGCTGCGTGCTTCGGAGCGCAAGCTGACCATCGAGCAGATCATGAAGGTGACCTGCGAGCATTATGCGCTGCGGATGTCGGACATGACCTCCGCCCGCCGGTCGCGGACCGTGGCGCGGCCGCGGCAGATGGCGATGTTCCTGGCCAAGAAGCTGACCCCCCGCTCCTATCCCGAGATCGGGCGGAAATTCGGCGGGCGCGATCACACGACGGTGCTCTATGCCGTGCGCAAGATCGAGGAGCTGATGGCTAGCGAGCCGCAGATCGCCGAGGATGCGCAATTGCTGCAGCGCAAGCTCGAAGGGTAAGTGACGGGCCGGATTTCGAGCCGGGAGACCGGTTCCGGCGAACGCGGACAGGGCGTGGCGACAACCAGACATTGCACACGGTTCGGACGCCGCTATTCTGCGCGCCCGGACAGGCGAGGACCAGAAGATGAAATTCTCCATCGAGCGCGCTGCGCTTCTTGACGCCGTAAGCCAGGCGCAGGCCGTGGTCGAACGTCGGAACACGATCCCGATCCTCGCCAACGTATTGATGAAGGCCGATGGCGACGGCGTCAGCTTCAAGGCCACCGACCTCGATATCGAGGTGATCGACACGGCCGTGGCGCAGGTCGAGCAGGCGGGCGGCACGACGGTTTCCGCGGTCCTGTTCCACGAGATCGTGCGAAAGCTTCCCGATGGCGCACTGGTACAGCTGCGCGAGGATCAGGCGCAGGGCCGTCTGGAGGTCACGGCGGGTCGGTCGCACTTCTCGCTGGCGACGCTGGACGAGCAGGATTTCCCCGTCATGGCCTCGTCGGATTACGCGGCGAACTTCTCGTGCAAGGGCTCGGTGCTGCGCAGGCTCTTCGACAAGACGCGCTTCGCCATCTCGACGGAGGAGACGCGCTACTACCTCAACGGCGTGTACATGCATGTGGCAGAAACCGGTGACGGCCAGATGCTGCGCGCGGTGGCGACGGACGGGCACAGGCTCGCCCGCGTGGATGCGCCCCTGCCCAAGGACGCCGAGGGGATGCCCGGGGTGATCGTGCCGCGCAAGACGGTCGATCAGGTCCGCAAGCTTCTGTCCGACGACGACGCCGAGATCGCCGTCTCGGTCAGCGAGACGAAGATCCGGTTCGCCACGCCCGCCATCACGCTGACCTCCAAGGTCATCGACGGAACCTTCCCCGATTACGCCCGCGTCATCCCCTCGGGCAACACGCGCGAGATGAAGGTGGATGCCGCCGATTTCGCCAAGGCGGTGGACCGGGTCGCGACGGTGTCCTCGGAGCGGTCGCGGGCCGTGAAGCTGAGCCTCGACGAGGACCGGCTGACGCTGTCGGTCAATGCGCCGGATTCGGGCGCGGCGGAGGAGGAGCTGGCCGTCGCCTATAGCGACGAGAAGCTCGAGATCGGCTTCAACGCCAAGTACCTGCAGGAGATCGCCGCGCAGGTCGACCGCGAGAATGCCGTGTTCCTGTTCAACGATGCGGGCGACCCGACGCTGATGCGCGAGGGCGACGACCAGAGCGCCATCTACGTCGTCATGCCGATGCGTGTCTGAGGGGGGCGGCGCCGACCGGGTCGGCGCGCTCGCGCTCTCGCATTTCCGCTCCCACCGCCGCACGCGGCTGACCTTCGACGGCCGGCCTGTGGCGATTCACGGCCCGAACGGGGCGGGCAAGACGAACCTTCTCGAAGCGGTCTCGCTCCTGTCGCCCGGCCGGGGCATGCGGCGCGCCGCCGCCGAGGAGATCATCCGCCGCCCGGAGGCGATCGGCTGGCGGATTGCGGCCGCGATCCGGGACCACGAGATCGAGTTGCGCGCCGAGCCGGGCCAGCCCCGCACCACACGGATCGACGGGAAAGCCGCCCCGCAGGTGGCGCTGGCCCGCCTGCTGCGCGTGTTATGGCTGGTGCCATCGATGGACCGGCTCTGGCTGGAGGGTGCGGAAGGCCGGCGGCGGTTTCTCGACCGGGTGACGCTGAGCTTCCTGCCCGATCATGCGGAGGGGGTGCTGGCCTACGAGAAGGCGATGCGGGACCGCAACCGGCTTCTGAAGGACGGGGTGCGCGATCCGCATTGGTACGAGGCGCTGGAGGTGCAGATGGCCACCCACGGCGCGGCGATCGATGCCCGGCGGCGCGACGCGCTGACCCGGCTCGAAGCCGCGCAGGAGGAGGGCGGGCCGTTTCCGACCGCCGCGCTCGCCCTCACCCGCCCGGAGGAGGACGGGGTGACGGGCGCCGCGCTGGACGAGGCCGCTCTGCGCGATGCGCTTGCCGGCTCACGCGGACGCGACATGGCGGCCGGGCGCACCTTGGTCGGACCGCATCGCGCCGACCTCGCCGGCACTTACGCGGCAAAGGGGATCGAGGCGCGGCTCTGCTCCACCGGGGAACAGAAGGCGCTGCTGATCTCGCTCATCCTCGCCAATGCCCGTGCGCTGCGCGCCGAGACGGAGTCCGCGCCGGTCCTGCTTCTCGACGAGGTGGCCGCGCACCTGGACGCCGATCGCCGCGCCGCGCTCTATTCGGAGTTGCGGATGCTCGGCGCACAGGCGTTTCTGACGGGAACTGAGCCGGATTTGTTCGCAGAGCTGGGGGCGAATGCCCTGCACCTGTGCGTCACGGAAAATGACGGCGAGAGCCATACGGAGGAGGTCGCACCATGACACCGAACCGCATCAATCTTGTCACGCTCGGGGTCCGGGATGTCGCGGCGGCGCGCGCCTTTTACGAATGCCTCGGCTGGAAGGCGGAGGACAGCCCGCCGACGGTCGCCTTCTTCGACTGCGGATCATTCAAGTTCGGATTGTTCGGACACGACGACCTCGCGGCCGAAATGGGCCGTCCGCCCGAGGATCTCGGCCGGGGCGCGGTGACGCTGGCCGTCAACTGGCCCTCCGAGGCGGCCGTCGATACCGCCTTCGCGCGCGCCCTGCAAGCCGGGGCGACGGAGATCCGGGCGCCGCGCCGGATGGATTGGGGCGGCCATTCCGGCTACTGGAGCGACCCGGACGGCCATGTCTGGGAATACGCGTTCAACCCGTTCTGGAAGCTTGATCCGGAGGGGCGCCTCGCGACATCCTGAAGACCCCAAATCTTGTGCGATTTCCGTGACAATCCCGGTCGGAGACCATATATTTAGCGGGATTGAACGGGAAAAACGCGACATGGCCGAAGAGCAGAAGATCCCCCAGGAATACGGGGCGGATTCCATCAAGGTTCTCAAAGGGTTGGAGGCCGTTCGCAAGCGGCCCGGCATGTATATCGGCGACACCGATGACGGGTCCGGTCTGCACCACATGGTCTACGAGGTCGTTGATAACGGAATCGACGAGGCGCTGGCGGGTCATGCCACCGAGGTGAGCGTGCGGATTCACGCCGATTCCAGCGTCTCGGTGAAGGATAACGGCCGCGGCATTCCGGTGGGCATCCACGAGGAGGAAGGCGTCTCGGCGGCCGAGGTCATCATGACCCAGCTTCATGCCGGCGGGAAGTTCGACCAGAACAGCTACAAGGTGTCCGGAGGCCTGCACGGCGTGGGCGTTTCGGTCGTCAACGCGTTGTCGGACTGGCTGGAACTGCGCATCTGGCGCGACGGCAAGGAGCATGTCGCACGGTTCGAGCATGGCGACACGGTGCAGCATCTGGAGGTGGTCGGCGATACCGATGAGACCGGGACCGAGGTCCGGTTCATGGCCTCGACGCAGACGTTTTCGAACCTCGACTACAACTTCGGCACGCTTGAGAAGCGCCTGCGCGAACTGGCCTTCCTCAATAGCGGCGTCCGCATCGTTCTGGAGGATGAGCGTCCGGCCGAGAAGCTGCGTGTCGAGATGTTCTACGAAGGCGGCGTGCGGGAGTTCGTGCGCTACGTCGATCGCTCCAAGACCCCGGTCATGGACGAGCCGATCTACATGGAGGGCGAGCGCGACGGTATCGGCGTCGAGGTCGCGATGTGGTGGAATGACAGCTACAACGAAATGGTGCTGCCGTTCACGAACAACATCCCGCAGCGCGACGGCGGCTCCCATCTGGCGGGCCTGCGCGGGGCGCTGACGCGGACGATCAATCTCTACGCGCAATCCTCGGGCATCGCCAGAAAGGAGAAGATCAGCTTTACCGGCGACGATGCGCGCGAGGGGCTGACCTGCGTTCTTTCGGTGAAGGTTCCCGATCCGAAATTCTCCAGTCAGACGAAGGACAAGCTCGTCTCCTCGGAGGTGCGCCCGGCGGTCGAGAACCTTGTCAACGAGAAGCTCAGCGAGTGGTTCGAGGAGAACCCGCAGAAGGCAAAGCAGATCGTCGGCAAGATCATCGAAGCGGCCTTCGCCCGCGAGGCGGCCCGCAAGGCGCGGGAAATGACGCGCCGCAAGACGGCGATGGACGTCGCCTCTCTGCCCGGCAAGCTGGCCGATTGTCAGGAGAAGGATGCGTCCAAGGCGGAACTCTTCCTCGTGGAGGGCGACAGCGCCGGCGGCTCGGCCAAGCAGGGCCGCGCGCGTCAGAACCAGGCTGTTCTGCCCCTGCGCGGCAAGATCCTGAACGTGGAGCGCGCCCGTTTCGATCGCATGCTGTCGAGCCAGGAGATCGGCACGCTCATCACCGCGATGGGGACCGGCATCGGGCGCGACGAGTTCAATCTGTCCAAGCTGCGCTACCACAAGATCGTCATCATGACCGATGCGGATGTGGACGGTGCGCATATCCGGACGCTGCTGCTGACGTTCTTCTATCGCCAGATGCCGCAGATCATCGAGGGCGGGCATCTCTATATCGCGCAGCCGCCGCTCTACAAGGTGGGGCGCGGCCGGTCGGAGGTCTACCTGAAGGACCAGACGGCGCTGGAAGATTACCTGATCGCGCAAGGCACCGAGGGCGCCACCCTGGCCTTGCCCTCGGGTGAGGAAATCGCGGGCCGCGATCTCGACCGCGTGGTGCAGGCCGCGCGCCACTTCAAGCGCATCCTCGACGCCTTCCCCACGCATTACCCGCGCCACGTGCTCGAACAGGCGGCGCTGGCCGGGGCGTTCGAGGCGGAAGGCCTGTCGGACCTGCAGGGCGTGGCCGACGCGGTCGCGGGCCGTCTCGACCAGGTCGCGGCGGAATATGAGCGCGGCTGGCAAGGCCGGATCACGCAGGATCACGGCATCCGCCTTGCACGCGTTCTGCGCGGTGTGGAAGAAGTACGCACCCTCGACGGTGCGGTCCTGCGTTCGGGCGAGGCGCGCAAGTTGGCGCAGGTCGCCGGCGAGACGCGCAACGTCTATCAGGATCCGGCGAAACTCACCCGCAAGGACCGGGAGAACATCGTTCACGGACCGACCGATCTTCTGGACGCGATTCTCACCGAGGGGGAGAAAGGCCTCGCGCTTCAGCGCTACAAGGGTCTGGGGGAGATGAACCCCGCCCAGCTCTGGGAGACGACGCTCGATCCGGAGGCGCGGACCCTCCTGCAGGTGAAGGTGGACGATGTGGCCGAGGCCGACGACGTTTTCACCAAGCTCATGGGCGATGTCGTGGAGCCGCGCCGCGAGTTCATTCAGGAGAACGCCCTGAGCGTCGAAAATCTCGACTTCTGAACCTGTGTAGGATCGCGTGTAATCGTGCGCGAAACCCATAAGTTTGCGCGATTTGCCTAAAGTCATCACACTACACGACTCCGCAGGGCTTTTGAGAACGGCGGTGCAAAAGTCTGCCACGGTAGCGGCGGGATGAGCCTGCTGCGGGCGGCGTAAAAGTCGTCCACCTTTACCCTCTCTGGCGGCAGGGAGGGCGGGAGGATTTTCACCGTGGATTTGTATCGTAAGGTGCGATTGGCCTGTGCGGAGGGCATGAGCCAGCGGGCGGCGGCGCATCACTTCGGGATTTCGCGCGACAGCGTTCAGAAGATGTTGGCGTTCTCGATTCCTCCAGGATACCGGCGAACGGCGCCCGTGAAGCGGCCGAAGCTGGACGGGTTCACCGGGATCATCGACGGCTGGCTGGATGGCGATCGCGAGGTCCATCGCAAGCAGCGGCACACGGCGAAGCGGTTGTTCGAACGGCTCCGCGATGAGCATGGTTTCACCGGCGGCTATACGATCGTGAAGGACTACATGCGGGAGCGCGAGCGGCGCGGCCGAGAGATGTTCGTGCCGCTGGCGCATCCGCCCGGTCATGCCCAGGCCGACTTTGGCGAGGCGGTGGTCATCATCGACGGCGTCGAGCAGAAGGCGCATTTCTTCGTCATGGACCTGCCGCACAGCGATGCCTGCTTTGTGCGCGCTTATCCCGCGGCGACAGCGGAAGCCTGGATTGATGGCCACGTCCACGCCTTCGCGTTCTTTGGCAAGGTGCCCGCATCGGTCCTCTACGACAACGACCGCTGTCTGGTTGCGAAGATCCTGCCGGACGGGACGCGTCAGCGGGCCACGCTCTTCAGCGGGTTCCTGTCGCATTACCTGTTCCGCGACCGCTACGGGCGGCCCGGAAAGGGCAACGACAAGGGCAACGCGGAAGGGCTGGTCGGCTATTCCCGCCGCAACTTCATGGTGCCGATCCCGCGGGTCGCAACCTGGGACGCGTTCAACGCCCATCTGGAGGAGCAGTGCCGCAGGCGCCAAGCAGATGTCCTGCGGGGCCAGTCCGAGACGATCGGTCAACGTCTCGCGCGGGACCTGGCCGCGATGGCCGACCTGCCGGCCGCGCCATTCGACGCCTGCGATCAGACCACCGGACGGGTCAGCTCCCAAGCGCTGGTGCGCTACAAGACCAACGATTATTCCGTGCCGGTTGCTTACGGCCACCGCGACGTCTGGATCAGGGGCTATGTCGATCAGGTCGTTATCGGCTGCGGTGGTGAAGTCATCGCACGCCATCCCCGCTGCTACGGTCGCGAGGACATGGTCTTTGATCCAATGCATTACCTGCCGCTAATCGAGCGCAAGATCAACGCTTTGGATCAGGCAGCACCTCTGGCGGAATGGGACTTGCCGCCGGAGTTTGCGACCCTGCGCCGCCTGATGGAAGCGCGGATGATCAAGGCGGGACGCCGCGAGTATGTCCAGGTTCTGCGCCTTCTGGAGACCTTCGACATCGTCGATCTCCATGCCGCCGTGAAGAAGGCCCTGCAACTGGGCGCGGTCGGCTTCGATGCGGTCAAGCACCTCGTTCTCTGTCAGGTCGAGAGGCGGCCGCCGAAGCTCGACCTCGACGTCTACCCCTACCTGCCGCGTGCCGATGTCGCGACCACCTCGGCGGCCAGCTACATGTCTCTGCTGTCGGAGGATGCGGCATGACCGACACCCCGAAGATCCTGCTCGCGGAGCATCTGAAGACGTTGAAGCTGCCTACCTTGCCTCGCGGGAGTATGAAAAGCTCGCCCGCCAGTGCGCCGCCGAGGGGCTGGATCATGTCCAGTTCCTGGCGCGTCTGGTCGAGCTGGAACTGATCGACCGCGAGCGGCGAATGATCGAGCGCCGCATCAAGGCCGCGAAGTTCCCGGCCACCAAGAGCCTGGACAGCTTCGAGTTCAAGGCAATCCCGAAGCTCAACAAGATGCAGGTGCTGGAGCTTGCCCGGTGTGAGTGGATAAATCGGCGCGAGAACGTCATCGCCCTCGGCCCGAGCGGCACGGGCAAGACCCATGTTGCCCTCGGGTTGGGGTTGGCCGCCTGCCAGAAAGGGCTGTCGGTCAGCTTCACCACCGCCGCGACCCTAGTCAACGAGCTGATGGAGGCGCGCGACGAGCGCCGTCTGCTCCGCCTGCAAAAGCAGCAGGCCGCCGTCAAGCTGCTCATCATCGACGAACTGGGCTTCGTGCCGCTGAGCAAGACCGGCGCAGAGCTCTTGTTCGAGCTGATCTCGCAGCGCTATGAGCGCGGCTCCACGATGATCACCAGCAACCTGCCGTTCGACGAATGGACCGAAACCTTCGGCACCGAACGCCTGACCGGCGCACTGCTCGACAGGCTGACACACCACGTCAACATCCTCGAGATGAACGGCGACAGCTATCGGCTCGGCCAAAGCCGCGCCCGAAAGGCCCAAGCCAGAACCTGATCACCCGCCACAGGATTGGCCCTGCGGGCCAATGCGCCATGGCACGCGCCAGCTATGCGGCAAGCGCGCGCGCCATGGCGCTTGGCGCCCTGTCGCTGGCCTGGTTTTGCGCCGCCGCGTGGCCGGTTTTTACTCCGCCGTTGACAGGCGGCCAATGAGTTCACAGACAGGACAACGCGGCCAGACGAACTCTGGCAGACCGACTTCACCTATCTCAAGGTCTTGGGGGGGGCTGGTTTTACCTCAGCACCATTCTCGACGATTACAGCCGATACATCATCGCCTGGAAGCTCTGCACGACGATGAAGGCCGAGGACGTGACCGCCACGCTCGACCTGGCCTTGAAAGCTTCGGGCTGTGACTGCGCGACCGCCGTCGCCAAACCAAGGCTGCTCAGCGACAACGGATCGTCTTACATCGCCGGGGACTTGGCCGATTATCTCAAGGACGAGGGCATGGACCACGTCCGCAGTGCGCCATACCACCCGCAGACCCAGGGCAAGATCGAACGGTGGCACCAGACCATGAAGAACCGCGTGCTACTCGAGCATTACTTCCTGCCCGGGGATCTTGAACGCCAGATCGGCGCATTCGTCAAACACTACAACACCCGCCGGTACCATGAGAGCCTCGGAAACCTGACGCCGGCCGACGTCTACTACGTCCGGAGTGACCAAATCTTGGAACAGCGAGAGGAGATCAAACTAAAAACCATGCTCACCCGGCGCTTGCGCCACGAAACTGAAAACGCATAACATCAATCAGCGGTGAGCCAGAGCCTCCAGTCTGGAAAACGCTCAAGCGTCCCAAATTGTCTGACGACGGACACGTGCCCCATCTTACAGGCGGCCTTCTGGTTTACCCCAGCAGCCGCGCAATAACGACCGAGGGGATGCCCTTGCTCGATGTAAGCACCAAGAACATCGCCTAGAGCGTGTTGCGACTTTCCCGATTCAGGATTCCCTGTTGGCTTGATCTGTGATTCCCTGCCTGCAGACAGGTGGGAGGGATGAGAATGGGCAGACCACATCCTACGGCACTCCGAGAGCGCGTTGTGGCGTTTGTGGAGGAAGGGAACTCGCACCGCGCAACCGCCGCGCGGTTCCGAGTTTCGGTGAAGTTCGTCAACGACATGGTGATCCTGAAGCGCGAGACGGGCGGGTTGGCCCCGCGCGCCCAAGGCAATGGTGGGGGTCATGGCAAACTGGTTGGCGTGCAGGACTGGATTACCGCGCGGATGGACGCGAAGCCCGATCTGACACTGAACGACCTGGTCGGGGAACTGGCAGATCACCACGGGATCGCCATTCACCGCGTCTCGGTCTGGAGGTTTCTGCGCAGTCTTGGGCTGACACACAAAAAAAGACCTGCAAGCCGTCGAGAAAAAGCGGCCTGAGATCCGGCAGGCGCGCCATATCTGGATCACACGGCGCCAACCGTTCATGCGCAACGCATTGACGCGCATCGGTTTCATCGACGAGACGTCACTGAAGACGAACATGGCCAAGACCACCGGATGGTCCCCGAAAGGCGCACGCCTTGTCGACCATGCACCCTTCGGCCACTGGAACACCCAGACCTTCATCGCAGCCCTGCGCCACGACCGGCTGGATGCGCCCTGGGTGATTGACGGCGCCATGAACCGCGAGCTGTTCGAGCTCTACGTCGAGACCCAACTGGCCCCGACACTGCGACCAGGCGACGTGATCATTCTCGACAACCTGTCATCGCACAAGAGCCCCAAAGCAGCGGCGACCATGAAAGCCGTCGGTGCATGGTTCTTGTTCTTGCCTCCCTACAGCCCGGATCTGAACCCCATCGAGATGGCGTTCGCGAAGCTCAAGGCCCTGATCCGGAGAGCCGCCGCCCGCACCTATGAAGCTCTATGGCAAGCCGTCGGGAAGGTCTGCGATCTCTTCACCGAGGCGGAATGCTACAACTTCTTCAAGGCCGCTGGATATGAAACCGATTAGACGCAACACGCTCTAGTCAACGAGCTGATGGAGGCGCGCGACGAGCGCCGTCTGCTCCGCCTGCAAAAGCAGCAGGCCGCCGTCAAGCTGCTCATCATCAACGAACTGGGCTTCGTGCCGCTGAGCAAGACCGGCGCAGAGCTCTTGTTCGAGCTGATCTCGCAGCGCTATGAGCGCGGCTCCACGATGATCACCAGCAACCTGCCGTTCGACGAATGGACCGAAACCTTCGGCACCGAACGCCTGACCGGCGCACTGCTCGACAGGCTGACACACCACGTCAACATCCTCGAGATGAACGGCG
>NZ_CYPR01000056.1 GCF_001408515.1 Jannaschia seosinensis
GGGGGTGCGGTCGGGACGGCGCGGCCGTCCCCGCAAGCGCCCGGGCAAGCTGCACACCCCCTCTCGGGACATCGCTGCGCGATACCCTGCCGGGTAACGGACAAGGCCTACGATCACCGCCGGTGCCGGAAGGAATGCCGGGCCCGCTCCATCATCCCCCGCATCGCGCGTCGCGGGCTCGAGACCTCCACCAAGCTCGGCCGCCATCAATGGGTCGTCGAGCGCACCTTCGCGTGGTTCGCTCAGTTCGTTCGGCGAGCCTCACCCTCGCAACCCCCTACGACCGCCGCGCCGACATCCACATGGCCCTCACCAAGCTCGCAACCGCCATCATAGGCATGAACCAGATCAAGAGATTCTGTTAGGCGCTCTTAGTTTAAGCATCCCTAATACCATTCTACGACGACCATGATTGCGTTCTGTTCCACCCTCTCAACGGTGACATCTGAGGAGCAGAGGGGGAACATAGAGGCATCTCGTATCTTATAGCTATGCCCGGTCGGAACGGACCTTCATGCATGGCGCGCGAAAGCCCGCAAAGTCCGCACTGCGCACTTTTCTTTTAGGCGCAGCGGAGGGCCGCTTCCGACGCTGATCACCCGGAGTGGGAGCAGCCTGCCTCTCCGGAGAGACAGAACCGCATGATGCCATTTTTCCGGAATTGCCGCTTTTTGAGCAGTTCTTGGCTGGCAGGGCGCTTCATCAAGAGAACTTGATGATAGGCTCTGCCATAGCCTGCGCAGCCTCATCTTTCGCATCGCGCAGCAACAGGCACCCGTAGCCGATTACGATCACCGCAGCGAGATCCTGCCGCCGGATTGCCGGGTCCGCCGCGAATGTCACCGCACCGTCAACAGCAGCGCCAAGTGGACGAGCAGCAGAAGGACTATGGCGCTGCGCATGAGGCAGACGTTTTTGCGGCGTAGCCTCATGCTTCAAGGGAACGGACGGCGAGCGTCATCGGCGGCCCGGCGACCAGCAGGACCACTGTGACCGACAGTCAACCTTCGGGCGCCGTCCTCACCTCGCTTGAACCCTTGCCGCATTGATCGGCATCTGGCCGCCCGCGGCCTCGCCCCGAGCCCGGGTAGCCTTCGATGAACAGACGACCGGCGTGACCGTTCAGACATGCGGCCCTCCTTACGCATCCGTGAACGAGCAGGCATGCCGCTGCGGATGCCGGGACCAGCGGCGGATTATCGATCACGCGGGAAGTGGCGACCGATCCGTCAGCGGCGCTGCGGATGCCGTCAACTGACGGTCACGCTACGGTCCGAGCGACAACGGCGAATGCCGTGGAAGAAGGACAGGCCCGGGGCGGCAGGCAGGAACGAGGCCTTGCGCGCCATCGAGCGCCTCGGCAGGACTATCTGGCGGCACTGGAGCGGTTATCACCGCCGAAGCGAAACCTCTCGGGATCATGCGACGCATGACCCTGCCGGTCAGTGCAAGAACTGCACGAAGCTGCTCGGCCAGAAGCTCATGGCCGTTCGCCATCGGCCTCGGACCGATGGCGGCACGATGCCTCACCTTCGATCGCCAGACCGCCGAGTCCGCATCGCCATCCTGAACCACTTCATCGCTCTCGGCATCCCCGTCACAGAACCCATCGTCTGAGCCGCTCGGGGTAAGGGGGAGCTCAGCCTTCAGGCGTTCCGTGCAACAAGGCCGTCTTACGCACGTAAATATTTACTTTTGCAAGCCGAAGCGTAATTAAAGTCATTAAACGCGACAGCGTCAAATGACTGGACTGCCCCCATCGAGCGGCCCGGGTTGATTGTTAGTGCATTGTCGGTCGGTGGTCCATTGGGACGAAGGTTTCCGGTGCTGGCGGGCGATAGCCCAGCGAGCTGTGCGGCCTGACTGTGTTGTGATGGCGGCGCCATCGCTCGATGAGGATCCGGGCCTCCCGGAGCGAATAGAAGACTTCTGCGTTCAGCAATTCGTCGCGGAACCGGACATTGAAGCTCTCGCAGTAGCCGTTCTCCCAGGGTGAGCCCGGCTCGATGAATGCAGTCTTGGCGCCGACGGCACCGATCCAGCTGCGCACCTTCTTGGCGATGAATTCGGCCCCATTGTCGGACCTTATGAATGCGGGTGGGCCGCGCAGGATAAACAGATCCGTCAGGGCGTCGACTACGTCGGTGGAATTGAGCTTGCGGTCGACACGGATCACCCATTGCCCGGCAGGCGATTTGGCAACGCCAAATCTGTCGAAAGGGGGCGCCTCCTTCGTGAACTCGTCACTCGACCATTGCCCTCGGACCAATGGCGGACAAGGTCTCGTTGTTGAGCGTTCGGAACACCCGCCCGTCATGCGTCCGATCCTGGCCGAAATCGTGAGGTGCAGATGTGGTTCGGGCGCTCTGGCCGGAGCCTGACGCACGATCCGCCGTTCAGCCAGAGCCTGCCCTTCTTTGCCTGTTTTTGCGGGACCTTCAGCCCTTCGCGTCGCCATATCCGCTCGACCGTTGCCCGGCAGGCGCATGCGCAGCATGCTGCCGAGAGGGGCGCTTGTGGCTCACATGCCACCCGGCGTTGTTCAGCAGTCCGGTGATCATCCGATAGCCGTATCGCCCGTGGGCGCGCGTCAGCTCGATGATGTCTTCCGTCAGCCGTTTCTCGTCCGGTGTGCCGCAGGGAACCCTGCGGCTCGCGTCGAGCGGTGCTGCCCGAGCGTGCGGCAGGCGCGGCGCTCGCTCGCCATTGTCCTCGGACCGATGGCGGCTTGCGCCTCACTGTCCAGCGTCAGATCCGACACCGCGCGTCGCAGCCTCTGGTTCTCCGTCTCAAGCTCCTTGAGCCGCTTGAGCTGGTCCCGGTTCATCCCGCCATACTGCTTGCGCCAGCGGTAATACGTCGGCTCCGTGATGCCAATCTGACGCACCGCGTCGGAGATCGCCATGCCCTGTCCTTGCAGCACATCGACCTGCCGAAGCTTTAACCCGGATAACACACTACACGACAGAGTGCTGGCTGAGGGCGGCTGGATGGATTCAACTGGACGACTCCGACCAAGGAAACGTCCGATGCTTCACCACGCCATCTCCGCCCTCACGAATATCCTGCGTCCAGATCTCGACTTGAGCAAGAGCCGTCTGGAGACGCTTTGCATGATCGTCATCGGCATGGTCAGCGCGCGCAGCGTGAACCTCAGCCATCTTGCCTGCGAACGACCGGGATCGGCCCTGACCTCGTCGA
>NZ_CYPR01000057.1 GCF_001408515.1 Jannaschia seosinensis
TCGACCACCGCCTGACCCCGCCGAAGTCGCCGCAGACCAACGGAATGGTCGAGCGCTTCAACGGCCGGATCGAAGAGGTCCTGCAGAGCCACCATTTCCGATCAGGCGAGGACCTGGAGACCACGCTCCACCGATATGTCTGGCTCTACAACCAGCAGCTCCCGCAAGCAGCGTTGGCCAGCAAGGCGCCCTTGCAGGCCATGAAGGACTGGCACAAAATCAAGCCAGAGCTGTTCAAGAAACAGCCATACTACTTTCCGGGATGTGACACGTAGGCGCCGGCCTGCCAGTGCCAACTTTCCTCGTGGCGAGGTAGGCGGCACTGGAGACAAAAAATACTTCGAGTGCGGTTCTTGTGGCCAAGAGTCCGTGCTCAAGAACAACCGTGCTGTTGCCGAAGAACACACGCGTCTGCGGCGTTTGTAACGCTACCACGGTAAAGCCTGTGGCAACGAGCGATGCCCTACACACGGCAAGACGCTGGAGACGTGGCCAGACCTTTACTGGAAGAGCGGTCGGACGAAGGCCGGACATCAGCGATACGCCTGCAAGCGGTGCCGATCGCATTCACCGTCGGGCACCCGGCGCGCAGCCATCGTCGGCAATCGAAGAACGCGCAGATTCTGAAACTGCTCGTTCACGGGATCTCCCTGTCGAAGATCACTGAGATCGCCGATGTCGCGCCGCGTGATGTCTACCGGAAGCTGGATTTTATCTACGATCGGGTTCGGGAGTTCACCGATCGGCGGGAAGGCGATCTGCGAGGTGTCGACTGGGAGGAATACGGCCGCCGATTTGCCACGGACAGCCAGACGCTGACCCTCAACTGACCCAATCGCAAGAAACGCGCCTCGGTGGCTGTGCAGCATCTCTGCACCGCGCACGCCAACTCTGGCCTCATCGTCTTCGGGCATCTTCAGTTCAATCCTGCGGGCGATATGGAACAGATCGAGATCGACATGGCGGTCAATGGAGATCTGGCGAAAGATCGCTGCTGGCGGCGCCATGGGCGCCTCTGGACGGCTTCCGAGTTCAAGAAATACCTCAACGACATCATTAAAGAAGCCGAGATCGACCCAGAGCTCCTCGCGGATGTAGATCTCGGTCTTCAGTTGCCTCACGAAGGCGGCCTCGTGCGACAGGACATCCAGCAATACGCCCACGCGCTGATGCTCAGGAGAATGGTGCCGAAATTCGACTGCCGCTTCTTCTTCGTTCAGGATGGCGACGCCGGTCTCAGCAAGGCTTTTCTTGCGGCTTTCGTGCCGGAGGTGGCGGCAGGCCGCGTGGATGTGGCCACAGTGTCCTTCGCGAAATACGAGTTCAACGACGTCCGCGAGGTCCTCTATGCTCAGGGACGCAAAGAGCTGCGCAACAATCTCAACCTGACCGCACAGCAGCTCGACAGCCTGCCGGAGTTTGTGTTGAACGAGGAGATCGGCAGGGAGATCGTGAAACGGCTTGTCGGGCACCCTCTCGGCTCTCCCTTTGCGTGGCCCTATCACACAAAATACAAGCGCTCTCGCGTCGTTGATCTGAAGACGGATTGATCGGAGCTCTCGACGGAGCGTTGCGCCAAGGTGATGCGTCTCGCTACGTTGCGAAGCGTGGACAGCAATTTCCACAAGCTTCGCAGCAATATGCGGCCCGCATCCCGCCCAGTCTCGACCCTAAGCGCGAATGGCCGGACCCCCCCTCTGTCAGGGAAGATGTCGCCCGCACTTGCACTAAAAGTATACACTGAGGCGGGCGGGACAGGATGACGATTTGGCTTATTCACCGGAGAGGAGAGCGGCGGTTCTGACGAAGATGCTGCCGCCGAACAACATGCCCTTGGGCCGGCTGGCCAAGGAGGAAGGGATCAGCGTAGCGACGCTTGCCAAGTGGCGGGCGGAGGCGCGGGCGAAGGGGCAGTTCCTGCCCGAAGCGAACGCGGGTCCCGAGGGCTGGACCTCAGCGGACAAGCTCGCTGCGGTGATCGAGACGGCGTCGATGAACGAAGCCGATCTCGGCGAATACTGCCGGCGCCGTGGCATCTATCCCGAGCAGCTTCGTGTCTGGCGGGAGGCCTGCGCGCCGGCCAATGACTGGGAGCGCGCGGCGACGAGCCGGATCACGCGCGAGACGAAGGNCGACAGGAAACGCATCCAGCAGCTGGAACGGGAACTTGCGCGCAAGGAGAAGGCGTTGGCCGAGGCCGCCGCGTTGATGATCTTGCGAAAAAAGGCCGAGGCGATCTGGGGCCAAGGGGACGAGGACGCATGACGTCCGCTCCGGATCGCCAAAATATCGTCGCCCTTGTCGACGAGGCTGTGGCGGCAGGCGTCTGCCAGTCCGCTGCCTGCGCCGAGCTTGGCCTCAGCGCGCGCACGCTGCAGCGCTGGAAGGACCCGGAGTGCGGGATCTGCGAAGACCGTCGTCCGTTCGCGGACCGCCCGACGCCCGCCAACAGGCTGAGCGAAGAGGAGCGCGACCGCATCGTGGCCACCTGCGCCGCGCCCGCGAGCCTCCCGCCCAGCCAGATCGTGCCACGATTAGCTGACCAGGGCACATACATCGCGTCGGAATCCAGCATGTACAGGGTTTTGCGCGAGCGCGGCCAGAACCATCGTCGGGGTCGTGCTCGGCCAGCCGTACGCCGCAAGCCGCCCACCAGCTTCGAGGCGACAGCGCCGTGCCAGGTCTGGAGCTGGGACATCACCTGGCTGCCTGGACCGGTGGCCGGCACCTTCTTCCACCTCTATCTCATCATCGACATCTTCAGCCGGAAGATTGTCGGCTGGGAGGTCTACGAGCGCGAGACGGCCGAGTTCGCCGCCCAGGTCCTGGAACGCGCCGTCTGGGCCGAGAAGTGTCTCACCAGTCCGCTGACGCTCCATGCCGACAATGGCAGCCCAATGAAGGGCGCCACCATGAAGGTGACCATGGAGCGCCTCGGCGTCACCGCATCCTTCAGCCGCCCGCGCGTATCGAACGACAATCCGTTCTCAGAGGCGCTGTTCCGGACCTGCAAGTATGTGCCCGACTGGCCGACCCGCGGCTTCGCGACGATCGATGAGGCGCGGGCCTGGGTCCAGGGCTTCGCCACTTGGTACAACACCCAGCATCGGCACAGCGCGATCCGCTTCGTGACGCCCGAGCAGCGTCACCGCAGCGAGGACCGACCGCTGCTGGCCAGCCGCCATCAGGTCTGTGAGCTTGCCCGAGCCGCCCGGCCGGACCGGTGGTCAGGACGGACACGCAACTGGCAACCCATCGGCTCGGTCTGGCTGAACCCCGAGCGAACCGAAGCCGGGCGCAGAGGCCATGGGGCCGCCGACGCGCTCCCCCATCAAGCTGGCGGCGGCGGCCCCATGGTCGGGCCAGCCGAACACGCAGCGTGAAAACGAGTGCAGGCGACAACCACCTTGACGAACACCGCCAACCAGTGCCGATGGATCTGGCCTGAGCCAAGGGTCTCCTTAGCCCGGATAATTCACGAGAAGGCGGCGGAGGTGGCGTAACCGTCTGAAACTCTGTATTTTTTGGTTATCGGCGCCAAAGATTCAGATTTCAGCAGGACGACCTCCGCCATGACCCAGTCTACGTGCTCCACGCCCCGCCTGTCACCCCTTAACGGTAAGCCGGTCCTGCTCGGGTTTGACGGCGCCGACATGAGCTCCGACGCCGGACTGACCCTGCTGCGCG
>NZ_CYPR01000058.1 GCF_001408515.1 Jannaschia seosinensis
CGTCACGAGGACATCTGCTCGCCCGTGCTTCTTCAGTGCTTTTCTGAGGAATTTCAGCGCGGCCTTCTTGTCCCGCGTCTTCGTGACGAAGCTTTCCAGCACTTCGCCCTCATGATCGACCGCCCGCCAGAGGTAGTGCTGCTCGCCGTTGATCTTCACGAACATCTCGTCGAGGTGCCAGCGCCAGCGGCTCGATTTCAGGCCCTTGATGCGTCGCTTGCGGATCTCACCGGCGAACATCGGGCCGAAGCGGTGCCACCAGAAGCGCACCGTCTCGTGGCTGACGTCGACGCCGCGTTCATGGAGCAGATCTTCGACGTTCCGCAGCGACAGCGGGAAGCGGACATACATCATCACCGCCAGTCGGATGATCTCGGAACTGGTCTTGAAGTACTTGAAGGGGCTGCGCTTGGTCATGCGGGGAAGCTATCCAGCCGCCCGCTCCGCCTCAAGCGAAGTTCTTCTGACAAGGCCGGAAGCGGACATACATCATCACCGCCAGCCGGATGATCTCGGAACTGGTCTTGAAGTACTTGAAGGGGCTGCGCTTGGTCACGCGGGGAGCCTAGCCAGCCGCCTGCTCCGCCTCAAGCGAAGTTCTTCTGACAAGGCCGTCAGCTGCGCTTGGTCACTTTGAGAAGACCGCCCTAATGAATCATCAAGCGCGCAGAAAATCCAGAATCTTTCGCGCTTTCGCTTCGGTCACTCGGCCGCCTTGCCGCAGTTTTGCAGCAACAAATTCTATCTCGTCGCCGGTGGCTCCTGCAACAATGGCAACATTCTGAGCGTGCAGCGCCATATGTCCTTTCTGAATGCCATCCGTGGCCAAGGCTCTGAGCGCACCAAAGTTCTGTGCCAATCCGACTGCCGCGGTGATCCGCGAGAGCGCCTCTGCGCTGTCGGTGCCGAGGATCTTCAGGCAAAGCTGTGCAACCGGGTGGATCCGGGTCGCCCCGCCTACGATACCTAGCGAAAGCGGCACTTCGATGGTGCCGGCGAGACTACCTTCCTCCGTGCACTCCCAATGCGTGAGCGGCCCGTAGCAGCCGTTTTGCGCGGCGAAAGCATGAGCTCCCGCCTCAATAGCGCGCGTGTCGTTGCCGGTGGCGAGCACGACTGCCGAGATACCGTTCATGATGCCCTTGTTGTGAGTTGCCGCGCGGTAGGGGTCAGCCTCGGCGAACTCGGCCCCGAGCAGCATGGCTTCGACGACCTCGGGGCCGCCGATCTCGGCTGCGGGCCAAACCGCCCGAGCGCGAGTGAGACGTCGGTCGGCGAGGTTCGAGAGGATCCGCAGCAGCGGACGGGCGCCGGTCCAGGAGGCGAGTGTCGGGGCGACGGTTTCGGCCATGGTGTTGACCGCATTGGCGCCCATGGCGTCGCGCGTGTCGACGATAAGGTGGACGACGACCATGATCCCTGCGCGGGTCGGCAGGATCCGCACTTCAAGGCCACGCAGCCCGCCACCAAGCGAGGTCAGTTGCGGATCGACCTCGTCGCAGATCACCCGGATTTCATCCTCGCGCCCGAGGATTTCGAGCCGAGCGCGATGCGGGTCGGACAGGCCGCAGAGCTGCACCTGCGCGATGGTGAGCGAGCCGGCATAGGAGGTCTGAAAGCCGCCGGTCGCGCGACAGCGTTTGGCCGAGTTGCAGACTGCGGCAATCACGGAGCTTTCCTCGGTCGCCATCGGTACGAGCATCTCGCGGCCGTCGACGATCATGTTGGTGGCCAAACCGAGCGGTACCGGCATGACCCCGATGGCGTTCTCAATCATCCGATCGACGAGTTCGCCGTCCACGGGGCCAAGCCGCTCGAGCAGTGATACCGCTTCGGCATCGCCTCCCAGCCGCTCGGCCAAGACGCCGAGCCGTTCGGCTCGCGTGGCGGTCGCGAAGCCGGACAGCCGGGACGTGTGATCGGTCATGCTCTTCTCCTGGATCACAGTGGGGCGGGTCATGCCCGCATGAGGTAGCCGCCGTCGACCGGAATAACCGCGCCGGTAACAAACTGCGCGCCGGGCGAGGCGAGAAACAGGACGGCGCCCGCCATCTCTTCGGGGCGTGCCCACCGGCCCAGCGGTGTTCGGGCCGTCACGCGTGCCTCGAGATCCGGCATGTCGGCCCGGGCCTGCCGGGTCAGCGGCGTATCGACCCAGCCGGGCAGGATGCAGTTGGCACGAATGCCTTCGGCCGCCCAGGCGACGGCAAGGCTGCGGGTCAACTGCACAACTCCGCCTTTGGCCGCGGCGTAAGCGGCGGTGGTCTCGTTCGCGAGAACCGACAGCATCGACCCGACCGTCACGATGCGACCGTCGCCGCCTTCGCGAAGCAGAGGATAGAGCGCTTGGCAGGCGACAAAGGTGCCCTTCAGGCTGGCGTCGAGCACGAAGTCCCAATCGTCGAGCGTGAGGTCCTGCGGCGCCTTACGGCGGTTCCCGCCCGCAGCGCAGATCAGCACGTCGGCGCCGCCGAAACGCTCCGTCGCGACTTCGGCCAGTCGGGCGCAGTCCTCCTGCGACGCGGTATCACCGGCCACGAAATGTGCTTCGCCTATATCTTTCAGTACTGCCAGCGCTTCGGACCCGCGTACCTTGGATCGGCCAGAGACGAGGACCTGTGCGCCGGCGTCGAGAAATGCCCGCGCCACCGCGAGACCGATGCCGCTGGTGCCGCCCGTGATGACGACGCGGCGGCCGCGCAGATCAAATATGGCGCTCATGAAAACTCTCCGCTCAGTTTCCGACCGCCGCCGGGAGCCAGAGCACCAGTGCCGGGAACAGGATGCACAGGAAGAGACCTGCAACCTGTATCAACACAAACGGGAGGATGCCTTTGTAGATGGCGGTGATCCCCAGTTCGGGCGGCGCAATGCCGCGCAGGTAGAATAGCGCGTAGCCGAAGGGAGGCGTCAGGAAGGACGTCTGCAGGTTCACCGCAACCAGCACCGCAAACCAGGTCAGCGTCACACTCGAATTCGCCAGTCCGAAATCGAGCGCGGCGATGATCGGCGCAAAGAGCGGCAGGATCACATAGGAGATTTCGATCCACTCGAGGAAGAAGCCCAGCACGAAGATCAGCGCCATGATCAGGAACAGGGTCTGGTAGGGACCCGATGCGATGGCGAACACCGCGTCCTCGATCATCCGGTCTCCGCCGACGCGCTTGAAGATTGCGCTGAAGACGGTGGCACCGATGGCGACGGTCAGGATCATCGCCGTCGTGAGCGCGGTCTCCTGCACGCAATCCACGAGGTTCTTCCGAGTGAGCTCGCCCATTGCGGCAGCAAGAAGCGTGGCGCCGAGCGCGCCGATTGCGGCCGCCTCGGTGGGCGTCGCGACGCCTGCGATGATCGAACCCAGCACGCCTAGGATCAGCAACACGGGCGCGAGGAGGTGCTTGGCCAGCGTCATGATCATTTCGCCGATAGAGACGTCGCCGGGTTGTTCGGAAGGTGGAGCCTTTGCCGGATCGAGCCAGGTCACGACGAGGATGTAGAGGGCATACAGTCCGCCCAGCATCACGCCCGGGATGACCGCGCCCATGAATAGGGCCCCGATGGAAATGGACAGGATATCGCCGACCAGCACCAGCATGATCGACGGTGGAATGAGAATGCCCAACGTGCCCGCCGAGCAGATCGTGCCCGCCGCGAGCGACATAGAGTAGTTCTGCTTTATCATGACCGGCAGGGCCATGAGGCCCAGCATCACGACCGACGCGCCGACGATGCCCGTGGATGCCGCCATGACCACGCCGACGATCGTTACCGAGAGCGCCAGCCCGCCAGGGCGCTGCGCGAACATTCGCTCCAACGACAAAAGCAGGTTCTTGGCGATGTTGGACTTCTCCAGCATCAGCCCCATGAACACGAAGAGAGGCACCGCTAGCATCAGCCAATTCGTCAGGGTGCCGGTGAAGATCCGAGATGAAACCGTGTTGAGGAATACTAGCGGTACGTCGCCAATGAACGTGAACAGAATGCCGACGCCGGCGAGCACAAATGCCACTGGGTAGCCGGAGAAGATGCCCGCGATGAGGACCCCGACCATGGCGAGGGGGAGCGCGTACTCATCCATGCTTCACCTCGTTCGGCGATAGGATCCGTCCGATGTTCATCAGGATGCGCCCGATGCAGACGATGCCGAGGAAAACGAAGCCGATGGGCAGGAATGTCTTCACGAGGTAACGATCGGTGAGCCCGCCGTAATCTGACTGTTCGCCCGTGCTGTAGGAGAACTCTACGAAGCTGAGCGACAGCCAGCCGATGACGGCGCAGAAGGGCAAGAGGAACAGCAGGTCGCCAACGAGGTCGATCGCCGCCTTTCCCCTAGCTCCGAAGCTCCCGTAAAGCAGATCGACCCGAACGTGATGATCGCGCGCGAGCGCATAGGACATACCGAGCATGACGATGATTGCCAGAAGGTGCCATTGAAGCTCGGCCAGCCCGTTGAGGTTGAGCTGTGTGCCGAAGAGCGGCACGTCGGTTTGCCAGGCTGCGATCTGACCAACCTTGAGGAGAGAGCCCACGATAGCCGCCAGCACAAATCCGACCATGGGCAGCAGCAGCCAAGCTGCGGCCCGGCCGGGCCATGCGCCCGCGACTACGAACGCATGACCGACTCGCTCCAGAAAGGAACGTGACTGCATGAGAGACCTCAGTCTGCCGCCGGTGCCGGCGGAATCTGCTGCAGTTCGTCCCAGACCTGTGCTCGGGCCATGTAGTCCTGGATCGATTGGTAGGCTTCGGCAACGATCTCGTCATTCGCGGCGGCTTCTTCCAGAACCTCGGTCGACGCCTCGCGCAGCGCGACCAGAACCTCGTCGGGGAAGCGCTTCGTCTCGACGCCCTGCTCGCGGAACCCCTCGATGACCTCGCCCTGTGGCGCCGGCGCGGCGGCCAGCGACCAGGCGACCGTGGCCTTGCAGGCGACGAGGATCTGCTCCTGAACCTCTTCGCCGAAGCTATTCCACACGTCCATGTTGACGATCAGCGTGTTCCAACTTGCCGGCTGGTGCCAGCCGGGGAAATAGTAGTATTGCGCGATTTCCGCGAAGCCGAGCGACTGATCGACTACTGGCAACGAGAACTCCGTGGCGTCGATGCGACCGCGTTCGAGAGCAACGTAGAGTTCGCCACCCGGGATGAGCTGCGTTGACGCCCCAAGCTTGTTCAGCACTTGGCCGCCCATGCCGGAAATCCGCATCCGCAGCCCCTGCAGGTCCTCGACCGTGTTGATCTCCTTGTTGAACCACCCACCGGGCTCCGGCGCGGTAATGTGGCAAGGCAGCATTTTGATGTTCAGTGGGTCATAGGCCTTCTGGACGATCTCCATGCCGCCGCCTTCCCACATCCAGCCGGTGAACAGGGCCGGCCCCGGGCCGAAAGGCATGGCACCGGCGAGGCCCGCGACGGGGATCGTGCCGCCCCAGTAACCCATGAAGTCCCAACCCGCCGGGATCGCGCCCGAGCTGACCTGATTGAGGACTTCCAGCGCGGGCACCAGATCGCCGGCGCCGTGGACGCGAAGCTCCACCTCGCCGCCAGTGGCGGCGGCAATGTTCTCGGCAAGCACCTCGGCGCCTTCACCGAGAAACGGCATGTTCTTCGGGAACGTGCTCGCCACATCCAGTGTCTCGGCCTGCACAAGGCCGCACGAAGCGGCAAAAGCGGCTGCCGATAGGGTCGCAGTCAATCTCAAGACATATCCTCCCATGTCTTCCGCGCCGGGGCATGCCCCTCGCGAACCTGATCCTTCATCACCCGACTCCCTTCCGGGCGAGGCGTCTCCTGCGTCAGCGGCCGGCTTGACTTCCGAACAGGCGCTCCGCAATCTGTGATCGCAGATGAACCGTAATGAAAGAAAATGGCGGTGCAAGGTATTTCTCGGGACTCATTCGGTGGCGGTACAACGCCACTTCAGCGGGACAGCTTGCAGCAGCAGATCTACGAAAGGCTGCGTAATCGCCTTATCGCCGGGTCATTCTTTCCTGGAGAGGCCGTCTCGAGCCGCGGCCTTGCGCAGGCGCTGGACGTCAGTGCCATGCCGGTGCGCGAGGCACTGACACGGCTCACTGCCGAGGGTGCGCTGGAGCTGACCAACAGTCGTACGCTGCGGGTTCGCGTTCTGACACCGGACGATTTCGACGAGGCCACCGCCATCCGGCTCGACCTCGAAGGCATGGCCGCCATACGCGCCGCCGGTCAGGCCACAGGCGAGGACGCGGCCGCAGTGCGGCGACTGCATCGCGACTTGATCGCCGCCGCCGAGAGCGTCGATGCCGACCGTTATCTTTCGGCTAACGCCGCCTTTCATTCGGGCATCTACACCGCAGCGCGATGGCCGCTGCTCCTCGGTATGATCCAGCGCCTGTGGCTGATCGTGGGTCCCTCGATCCGCTCAAGCGTTCCCGATCGGCAGCACATGGCCACGTCGATGCAGTTCCACAATGCGGCGGCCGAGGCGATGGAGGCTCGTGATGCGACGACCCTGCGCAGCGCAGTTGTCGACGACATCCGTACGGCTGCGATCAACATCCGCGCATCTCTGGCCGACGAAGCCGGCGACACGACCTGACGCGACCCCGAGGGAGAAGACAAAACCATGAGCATTCTCGCGTCCCTGACGCCCCCCAAGGGTCTGCGCGTCCTGATCACCGCGGGAGCGGGCGGCATCGGCCAAGCTATCGCCCGCGGCTTTGCCGAAGCCGGCGCCCGCGTGCATATCTCCGACGTGGACGCGGCCGCCGTGGATGCGGTCACCGGTGGTCAAATTACCGGCAGCGTCGCCGATGCCGCGGACGAGGCGGCTACTGAGACGCTGTTCCTTCAAGCGCGCGAGGTGTTAGGCGGGCTCGATGTCGTCGTGGCCAATGCCGGCGTCGCAGGCCCCACTGCGGGGATTGGCAACATCGGTGCTGCCGAGTGGGATGAGTGTCTCGAGATCAACCTGCGCGGCGCCTATCTCGCTGCCCGTTTCGCCGCACCCGAAATGGTGGCAAGCAAGGGCAGCTTCATTGCCATCTCCTCCGTCGCCGGTCGGCTTCCCTACGGATTTCGCACGCCTTACGCCGCCTCGAAGTGGGGGGTTGTAGGGCTCGCCAAGAGCCTGGCCGCCGAATTGGGTCCCGAGGGCGTGCGGTCGAACGCGATCCTGCCCGGCATTGTCCGCGGCCCGCGTATCGAGAAGGTCATATCGGCGCGCGCCGCACAGCTTGGGCTGTCGTTCGAGCAGATGCGTGAGCAATATCTTGCGAAGGTTTCCCTGCGGCGGATGGTCGAGCCCGAGGACATCGCCGCGATGTGCCTCTTTCTCGCCAGTCCCGGCGGCGCCAACGTCTCGGGTCAGGCGCTGAGCGTTTGCGGCAACGTGGAGACGCTCTGATGTCCGGCGACACGAAGATCGCGATCGTCGGCAGCGGCCTGATCGGATGTGCCTGGGCGGTGTCGTTTGCGCGCGGCGGCTGCACCGTCGTGTTGTTCGACCAGAACGATGAGACGACGATGCACGCGCCGGGCCGCGTGCGCGCCATTGCCAACCAGATGGAGACGGCGGGGCTGCTCGGCGGCACGACGGCCAATGGAGTCGCCGCGCGGGTGCGCGTCGCCGGGAACCTCGGCGACGCGCTCGACGGCGCCGTACACGTGCAGGAGAACGTGCCCGAGAAGCTTGATGTCAAGCGCACCGTGTTCTCCGAACTCGATGTGCTGGCGCCGCACGACGCCGTGCTTGCGAGTTCCACCTCGGCGCTACTGCCATCCGCTTTTACCGAACATCTCAAAGGGCGGGCGCGTTGCGTCGTGGCGCATCCGATCAACCCGCCCAGCCTGATCCCGGCCGTCGAAGTCGTGCCCGCCCCTTGGTCCGATCCGGAGATTGTTGAGCGGACGGCGCAGTTGATGGAGCGCATCGGCCAGACGCCAATCCGCATGAAGCGCGAAATCGACGGATTCATTATGAACCGATTGCAGGGCGCGCTCTTGCAGGAAGCTTTCCGGCTGGTCGAGCAGGGCATCGCCGATCCCGAGGACGTGGATATCGGCATCCGCGAAGGGTTGGCTCCTCGTTGGGCGCTGGTCGGTCCCTTCGAGACGATCGATCTCAATGCGCCGGGCGGTGTGCGCGACTACGTGGACCGCTACGGCGGCATGTACGACACCATCGCCGCCGGTCAGCGCGATAACGTCGACTGGCGCGGCCCAGTGCTCGACCGGATAGATGCCGCCCGCCGTGCCGTAGTGCCGCTGGAAGAAATCCCCGATGCGCAAGCCCGGCGCGACCGGCGGCTCATCGCGCTCATGACGCATCTGCGCGGGGCCTCCCGCGACGACTGAACAGCTTCGGAGGAGACGAGAATGCCCAGAACGAGCCGCAAGATCATCATCAGCTGCGCCATTACCGGCGCAATCCATACGCCGTCGATGTCGAAGCACTTGCCGGTGACACCGCAGGAAATCATCGACGATAGTCTCGCCGCCGCCGAGGCCGGCGCCACCATCCTGCACCTGCATGCGCGGGATCCAGAGACCGGCCGACCGACGCAGGACCCGGATACCTTCCGCGCCTTCCTGCCGCAACTCAAGCAGCGCACCGGTGCCGTGCTGAACCTCACCACAGGCGGGTCGCCGCACATGACCGTCGAGGAGCGGATGCGCCCCGCCGCCGAGCTCAAGCCCGAGGTCGCGTCGCTCAACATGGGCAGCATGAATTTCGGCCTGTTCCCGATGCTGAACCGCTTCAAGGAGTTCGAGCACGAATGGGAGCGTCAGCATCTCGAGAACAGCCGCGATCTCGTGTTCAAGAACACCTTCCTGGACATCGAGCATATTCTGACCACCGGCAACGCGAACGGCACGCGCTTCGAGTTCGAATGCTACGACACCTCGCACCTCTACACCCTTGCGCATTTCGTCGATCGCGGGCTGGTGATGGCACCGTTCCTCGTGCAGACCGTCTTCGGCCTGCTTGGCGGGATCGGTGCACATCCCGAGGATGTGGCACACATGAAGCGCACCGCCGACCGGCTGTTTGGGGACGACTACGTGTGGTCGGTGCTAGGTGCAGGGCGCAACCAGATGCCTATTGCCGCACAGGCCGCGGCTCAGGGAGGCAATCTGCGCGTGGGGCTGGAGGACTCATTGTGGATCTCGCCCGGCAAGTTGGCCGAGAGCAATGCCGACCAAGTGCGCAAGGCGCGCGACTTGCTGCAGGGACTCAGCCTTGAGGTCGCTACGCCCGACGAGGCCCGCGAAATGCTCGAGCTGAAGGGCGCCAGCGATGTCGCCTTCTGATTGCGGCCCTGTCGTCGTGACCGGCGGCAGTCGCGGCATCGGCGCGGCTACGGTCGAGCGGCTCGCCGCGGCCGGAAGACCAGTGGCGTTCTCCTACGCCTCTAGCGACGTGGCGGCGCAAACGCTTTGCGAACGGGTGGTCCAAGCCGGCGGACGGGCTGTCGCCTGCAAGGCCGATACCTCCGACGAAGCAGCGGTCAATGAACTATTTGAGACCTGTATTGTGCGCTTTGGTCCGCCCACCGGCGTTTTCATAAATGCCGGGATCACCGGCCCAGCCTGTCGTCTGACAGAGCTTGATCCTTTCAATCTGCGCCGCGTGCTGGAGGTCAATGTGGTCGGCAGCTTCTTGGCTGCGCAGGCGGCTGTGCGCGCCATGTCGGAGACGGGCGGAGGATCAATTGTACTGATGTCCAGTCGCGCTGCTCGTCTTGGTGGCGCCAACGAATGGGTGCACTACGCGGCCAGCAAGGGCGCAGTCGACTCGCTCTGCGTTGGCCTCGCGCGGGAGGCTGGGCCCGCGGGCATTCGGGTCAACGCAGTGGCTCCGGGCCTAATCGATACGGCAATTCACGCTGCCGCCGGCCGGGGCGAGCGGCTGGACGAAACTGTCAGTGCAGTACCGCTCGGGCGCATTGGCACGGCCGGAGAGGTCGCATCCACAGTGGCGTGGCTGCTTTCGGACGAGAGCGGTTATGTGTCCGGAACGATTATCGATGTCGGTGGTGGGCGTTGAGCAAACATGCGCGAGCGGACTGCGCTGAAACTATAAATGCATCGCCTTGCCAGACCGCAACCGTAAACGTGGGTGGTGTCATTCGGGGACAGCTCCTGCTTTGCAAAGGGCTTCTTGAGCAATCTTGATGGTGCTGGCAGACTAGAGTATCCGTCTTGATCAAGCCGGTTTCGGCGTCCATTTGCGGTCTTGTTGGACAAGCGCGTTGGCGAGTTCGATCAGCTTTCGCATGAGAGCGGTCAAGGCGACTTTTGCCGGCTTCCCGGCCTTGATCATGGCGTGGGTGCTGGCAGATTAAATCGAACCAGTCTCAGGAAGGGCAGGGGGGCCTGACCATTATCCTGCGCAAAGACCGCGCCACTCGGCGAGAGCGGCGGTGCGGTTGGTCTTGAAGATGTCTCGGCTGGAGAGGCTGCGTTCCTGGTTGAAGTGGTTCGAGATGGAGGCGTGGACGGCGGCGAACTTCTGCAGACTTCGCATCCGCCGGAAGCGCTGCATGGTCCTCTCGCGTCGTCGGAACGGCAGGTGCGAATTCTCCGCGCGGTTGTTCAGCCACCGACCGGTCTCCTGCCGGTCCGCCATGCCGAGGTCCTTCAGGACCGCGCCGTAGGAGCGAAGCTTGTCCGTCACGAGGACATCTGCTCGGCCGTGCTTCTTCATTGCTTTTCTGAGGAATTTCAGCGCAGCCTTCTTGTCCCGCGTCTTCGTGACGAAGCTTTCCAGCACTTCGCCCTCATGGTCGACCGCCCGCCAGAGGTAGTGCTGCTCGCCGTTGATCTTCACGAACATCT
>NZ_CYPR01000059.1 GCF_001408515.1 Jannaschia seosinensis
GAACGGTTGGCGCCGTGTGATCCAGATATGGCGCGCCTGCCGGATCTCAGGCCGCTTTTTCTCGACGGCTTGCAGGTCTTTTTTTGTGTGTCAGCCCAAGACTGCGCAGAAACCTCCAGACCGAGACGCGGTGAATGGCGATCCCGTGGTGATCTGCCAGTTCCCCGACCAGGTCGTTCAGTGTCAGATCGGGCTTCGCGTCCATCCGCGCGGTAATCCAGTCCTGCACGCCAACCAGTTTGCCATGACCCCCACCATTGCCTTGGGCGCGCGGGGCCAACCCGCCCGTCTCGCGCTTCAGGATCACCATGTCGTTGACGAACTTCACCGAAACTCGGAACCGCGCGGCGGTTGCGCGGTGCGAGTTCCCTTCCTCCACAAACGCCACAACGCGCTCTCGGAGTGCCGTAGGATGTGGTCTGCCCATTCTCATCCCTCCCACCTGTCTGCAGGCAGGGAATCACAGATCAAGCCAACAGGGAATCCTGAATCGGGAAAGTCGCAACACGCTCTAAGCAGCCGGACGCGTTCCGGCGGCTGGGGATCCGCCCGTCCAAGGGTTTCCTGCTCTACGGTCCGCCGGGAACAGGCAAAACGCTCTTGGCCAAGGCCGTCGCGCATGAAGCCGAAGCAAACTTCGTCGCAACGAAGTCTTCGGATCTCTTGTCGCAATGGTACGGCGAATCCGAGCAGCAAGTTGCGCGGCTTTCCCGTCGCGCCCGCCAAGTGGCGCCGACGGTCATCTTCATCGACGAGATTGACAGTCTCGTGCCGGCGCGTGGCGGCGGTCTGGGGGAGCAGGCGGTGACCGAGCGTGTGATCAACACCATCCTCTCCGAGATGGTCGGCCTTGAGGAGGTGCAGAGTGTCATCGTGATTGGCGAGACGAACCGGCCCAATCTCATCGATCCGGCGCTTCTGCGCCCCGGTCGCTTCGACGAACTGATCTACGTGCCCGTCTCCGATCAGGATTCGCGCCGCCACATCCTCTCGATTCAAACCGGCGAGATGCCCCTCGGCAGCGGTGTTGATCTGGATGATATCGCGGCGCGGACCGATCGCTACACCGGCGCCGATTTGCAGGACGTGGTCCGTCGGGCCGGCCTAGTCACTCTTCGCCGTGACTTCGAGATGGTCGATGGCGACGCGTTCGAGGCGGCGCTTGCCGAAAGCCGCGCGTCTGTCACGCCCGAGATGGAGCGCGAATACGCCGAAATCCAGGCATCGCTTGGAAAAGGAGGGGCCGCTCAGGCAGCCGATCGGCTTCCGTCCGCCAACTGCCGCCTCATGATCAATTTCTTGCCTTCGAACGCCGCCGGAATCGTTGGCCCGGCATGAGACCTAAAATCTGGTGGTGCCAGAGAACGGTGTTCGTCAAGGTAGTTGTCGCCTGCACTCGTTTTCACGCTGCGTTCTCGGCTGGGCCGGCCATGGGGCCGCCGCCGCCAGCTTCATGGGGGAGCGCGTCGGCAGCCCCATGGCCTCTGCGCCCGGCATCGGGTCGCTCGGGGTTAAGCCAGACCGAGCCGATGGGCTGCCAGTCGCGGGTCTGGCCTGACCAGCGTTCCGGGTGTACGGCGCGGGCCATCTGGTAGACGCGGTGGCGCTCTGCCAGCAGCGCCTTTTCCTCGCCACGATGGCGCTGGTCGGGTGTCACGAAGCGGATGGCGCTGTGCCGATGCTCGGTGTTGTACCAGGTGACGAAGGTCTGGACCCAGATCTGCGCCTCCTCGATCGTCGCGAAGCCGCGGGTTGGCCAACCGGGCGTATATTTGCAGGTCCGGAACAGGGCCTCGGAGAACGGATTGTCATTGCTGACCCGGGGTC
>NZ_CYPR01000060.1 GCF_001408515.1 Jannaschia seosinensis
AAACAGGGCCGGCCTTGTGTTCGCAGCCGACGATCTCGCGCATGGAAAACCTGCCCGACACCCGCGCCCTTATCCGCATGGGCCGCGAGATGATCCGGTTCTACTGCCACTCGTTTGCGCGCCCTCCAAGCCGAATCGTGCTCGATATCGATGATACCTTTGACGCGGTGCATGGCCACCAGCAGCTGCGCCTGTTCAATGCGTTCTACGACGAGTTCGGCTTCCAGCCGATCGTCGTGTTTGACGGCGAAGGCCGGCTCGTCGGGACACTGTTGCGCCCGGCCCGCCGCCCCAATGGGGCTGAGAGCGCGGCCCACATCCGCCGGTTGATCCGGCAGATCGCCAGGCATTGGCCCGAGACAGAAATCCTGCTGCGAGCCGACAGCCACTACTGCACCCCGCAGGTTCTGGACCTGTGTGACAGGCTCGGGCTGCGCTATGTCTTCGGTCTGTCAAAGAACGGCCGTCTGGCGCGGAACATCTCGGCTCTGGAAGCGTCGACTGCGGCGCGCTACGCCCGCACGCCGGGCCAGAAGCTGCGCCGGTTCAAAACCTTCTCCTACGCAGCCCGCTCGTGGTCGAAACCCCGCCGCGTCATCGCCCGCGTCGAGGTTGGCCCCATGGGTCGGGACACCCGCTACGTCGTCACCAACCTCGAGGGCGGCCGCGGTAAGCACCTTTACGAGAAGATCTATTCCGCTCGCGGCCAGGCCGAGAACCACATCAAGGCGTGGAAAACCCATCTCGCATCAGACCGGACGTCGTGCTCGAAAGCCAACGCCAATCAGATGCGTCTGATGCTGCACGGCTGCGCCTACTGGGTCTGGTGGAAGCTTCGCGCGGCTTGCCCAAAACGTTCACCATGGCGCCGCGCCCAGTTCGACACGCTGCGGCTGCATCTCGTCAGGCTGGCCGCCACCATCGTCGAAAAGAAGACCCGGATCATCGTGACCCTGCCGGCATCGTGTCCCCGAAAGGGACTTCTCCTCCTTCTCTTCGACGCCCTCGCCCCACCGAAAACAGCCTGACGCAAGCGCCCCGACAAACCCAGAAACATCAACCCGTATCGCCCAAGACCCAAGTCACCGGCCGGCATACCAACCGGACGCAAACACCGGGTGCGCGCAAGAAAACCGAGACCGGGGAAACCATCCCACGGAGCACAAGTCCGCAGCTTCATGAATTATGCGGGTTAGCACCTTCACCGTCAGACAGACCTGCTTGGCAGCGTCGCCGGAGGTCCGCTGGCGGCCAGGCCGAGCTGCCGGCGCGGACTCCCAGCTCATCTCGAGGCCGAACCAGATCGTCAGCGGACATGGCGCTCGAGCGCCTCGCCAGGAGCCGGCCAGTTCCTGGTCCTGCAGGCCGCGTGCGTGCGTCTGCCCATGCCAGCCAGCTACTGCCGTGGATTCACGAGATGAAACCCTCACGCGATTTGCGCAGCAGAGCCTCGCGGCCGGATTGTTGTGCGCTCTTGCGCAGAATCCTCTGATGCATACGTACCCGCCGGCAAATGCAAAAGGAGACCCGAAATGGCATCAGCAGAGCCGCTCTTTCGCCCATTCAAGCTTAAGTCCCTTGAACTGCCCAACCGGATTGTAATGGCACCAATGACCCGAAACTTTGCACCCGAAGGTGTGCCCGGTGCGGTCAACACGGAATATTACCGCCGCCGCGCTGCCGGACAAGTTGGTCTGATCCTGTCGGAAGGCACGGTCATCGACCGGCCCGCCTCACGTAATCTGCCAGCCATTCCGTTCTTCTACGGCGAGAAAGCACTTGAAGGCTGGAAAAACGTCATCGACGCCGTTCATTCCGCAGGCGGCAAAATGGGACCGCAGATCTGGCACACGGGATCGACACGGGGTGGGGAGTGGGAGCCCGGAGTTCCGGTCGAAAGCCCGTCTGGCTTGCTCGATCCCGACACACCGCGGGGCAAGATCATGACTGACGAAGATATCGCGGATTCGATTGCCGCCTTCGCCCGAGCCGCCGCAGAGGCAAAGCGCCTCGGCTTCGATACCGTCGAAATTCACGGCGCACATGGCTACCTGATCGATCAATTTTTTTGGGGTGGAACCAACACACGCGACGACAAGTACGGCGGCGCCACAATCCGCGAACGGTCTCGCTTTGCGGCCGAAATCGTCACGGCGGTCCGCGCTTCGGTCGGGCCGGACTTCCCTATCGTTCTTCGGGTAAGTCAGTGGAAGCAGCAGGATTTCACGGCCCGCCTTGCCGATACCCCGGACGAGATGACGGATTGGCTTCTGCCGCTTGTCGAAGCAGGTATTGATATCCTGCATTGCTCGCAGCGTCGGTTCTGGGAGCCTGAGTTCCCCGAGATTGACGGCGAGACCGGTATGAATTTTGCGGGCTGGGCAAAGAAGCTGACCGGTGCGGCAACGATCAGTGTGGGTTCGGTAGGCCTGAGCGGTGATTTCATCGGCGCTTTTGGTGGCCAAGGATCCAAAGCGGCGGGTCTGGACCGCCTTGTCGAGCGGATGGAACGCGACGAATTCGACTTGATAGCCGTCGGCCGCGCCCTCCTGAGCGATCCGGATTGGGTAGCCAAAATCGCAGCCAACGATCGCGAAGGTCTGCGAGATTTCGATGCCGCGGCCCTTGCCGAATTGGTCTGAGTCACAGCGGCGGCGGTGCCCTAAATTTCGGCGGCTTGACCACCGAGGCTCTATTTGGCGCCGGACACGAAAATGCGCAGCTGGAGCCGCCAAGAGAGCAAACGCTCACAGATAATCTCCTCTTCATGCGGCGGTCATCGCCGCATGAATTCAACTGATCCAGTTCAAAGCCAGAAACGTGCAGCAAGGCCATCCTGTTGACCCCTTGGCTGCGCGTTCATGGCCGCGCTGAAGAACGAAACGGTTCGGTCCCCCACCTGCGGCGGTCAGGCAGATCTCGCCGAGGGGGCCGAAGCGTCTTCCGCGGCGTCACTCCAGGCTCTGGCATCGATCTTCAGGTCCGGGAAATCCGCAGGATTAAAGACGGGTTTCTTGCCTGCCCTCTGCTGCGCACGAAAATCGTTGAGGATTCTGAGCGCCGTCGGGAACAGCATGGCCAGCGCCAGCAAATTGACCAGAGCCAGCACCCCCATCAGAGGATCGGAGAAGAAGAAGATGGCCGTCGCACCGGGTGCGGTCGCACCGATGAAGACGACCGCCACGATAGTGAGGCGCAGCACATGGAGCGCCATCGGCTTGTTATTGGTCAGAAAAGTCAGCGCGTTCTCACCAAGGTAGTAATTGTAGATGATGGAACTGAAAGCGAACAAGAGGATCGCGAAGGTCAGGAAATAGCTCGCCCAATCCCCGACGTGAAAAACGAGCGACTGCTGGGTCAATACGACCCCATCGATATCGACGCCGGGTTGGTAGACGTCCCCAAGAAGAATCACGAATGCGGTGCAGCTACAGATGATGATCGTATCGATGAACACCGAGAACGCCTGCACGATGCCCTGATTGACAGGATGGGGCACATAGGCTGCGGCGGCGACATTCGGAGCCGACCCGAGCCCGGCCTCGTTTGAGAAAAGTCCGCGCCGAAGACCCTGCGCAATTGCCGCACCCATGCCGCCTCCGACGGCTTCCTGAAGGCCGAAGGCGTTCGAGACGATTTCCCAAATGACGCCCGGCAACTCCACGATATTGATCGCAATGACCAGAAGCGCCATGGCGATATAGCCGAAAGCCATGATCGGGATGATCACATCGGCCACCTTGGCAATACGCTTGATGCCGCCATAGACGATGAGACCGGTCAAAACGGCGAGGCCCGCACCGGTCCAGACACGGTCAATGCCGAGACTTTCCTGCGCGGCGCCCGCGACGGTATTGCCTTGAAACGCGTTGAAGCCCAATCCGAATGCGGCAATCAGGCAGACTGCATAGATGATCGCGAGCCAGCGATATTCACGGCCAAGCCCTTCGGTGATGTAGCGCGCGGGGCCGCCGCGATAGGTGCCGTCGCCTTGGTCCTCCTTGAAAGCCTGGGCGAGCAGGCATTCGAAAAGGCTGGTAGCCATGCCGACGATGGCGATCGCCCACATCCAGAATACCGCGCCCGGTCCACCCAAAGTAATCGCCACCGCGACGCCCGCGATATTGCCACCCCCGACGCGCCCGCCGACGGAGACAAGCAGCGCCTCGCGCGAACTGACATGACCGCGCTTTCCGGCCTCCGGGTCGGATCGCAGGACATTGAACATCGTGGTGAAATATCGGAACTGAACGAAATTCGAGATCAGCGTGAAAAAGATGCCGAGCACGACCAGGAAGGGGATCAGCGACCATCCCCAGGTCAATGACGATATCGTGCCGAAAAAGCTCTCGATCAGTCCCACGGCGGCGGCCTCAATTTCTATCTGACTTGGCTCTGGCCTGGACCTTCACAATCCGACCGGTTTGATGGTTGCACAGGCGGAGCCGGAGTTGAAAGCGAAATCAGGAATTTGAACTTCTTCCCCATGCGGCGCGATGACAGGTTCCGCGTCCCATCTCCGGACGCCATGATGAGAGCGATCCACACATCGCCCTGCTGTCAGGCGCAGCGCATTCTGTTAGACAGGATGCCCTTGGACAGCATGGCGGACGCGCGCGGACTCCAACGTCTCAGCCCGGCCGTCGCTCTAGCGCGCACCCTAACCGGCAACTCAAAACAGCCCCACCACCGAGAGGAGCCAGACAAGCCCGCCCCCCAGCAGACCGTAGAGCAGCCCGACCGGGAGAGTCCGCCGCAGGATCTCCCCCTCGCGCCCCACCAGGCCGATGGTCGCGCAGCCGGCCACGACGTTGTGCGGACAGACGATATTGCCGACCGCCGCGCCGAAGGTCTGCGCCCCGAGGACGAGCAGCAGAGACAGATTCAACTCGGACGCAATGCGGGCCTGTAGTTCGGTAAACAGGATGTTGGACGTTGTGGCAGAGCCCGTCACGAAGGTACCGAGCATCCCGACAAGAGGAGCGATCGGAGGCCAGATCCCGCTGAACGCTTTCGCGGCATCACGCGCGAGTTGGTCGATCATGCCGGCGTGGACGAGAATGCGGGCCAGCACGAGCATCACCAGAAGGGCTGGCACGACCGGCAGCACTTGCCGCGTCCCCCGCCCGATCGCGCCCCGGACCTCGGCGAAAGCGGGGCGCTGAAGGGCCCAGCCCCCCAGAAACGACACGGCCAGCAGGGTGCCCGGATGGTAGAGCGGCGCGAAGGTGCCCGAGAAGCGCTCCCACAAGCCCCAGGACAAATCGGCATTCGCCAACACCTCACGCAGGCCGGGGAGACGGGCAACCACGATCAGAACGACGAGCGTGAGATAAGGCGCGAAAGCCATAGCGAGGTCGCCGGGAGAGGTCGCACCACCTCCACTCGAAGCGGCGCCTCCACGGATGCGCAGGAAAAGCGCGAACCCCACTCCGCCAATCAGCGCCCCACCGAGCGTCGGAAGCTCCGGCCCGAACAACAAAGCGAGCGCGACGTAAGGCACGAAGAAAGCCAAGGCCGCGACGAGGCCCAGCCGCCACCGCCACGCACCCATCTCGCGCAGAAGGGCGAGCATGAGCACCCATCCAAGCGCCCCGTGCAAAAGCGCCGGCACCACCGCAAGCGCCCTGCCCGACAGATCCGTCGCCGCGATCTGCGGCAGGATCGGCGTACCGACGGCGCCAAAAGACACGCCCGCCGCATGACCGATCAGCGCAATCGTCAGCGCCCGGACCGGCGGCAGGCCCAGAGACACCAGAAGCGGCGCGGCAAGAGCGACCGGCGCGCCGAAACCGGCCGCACCCTCCATGAACAGGGCGAAAAACCAACCGATCAGAAGCGTGCGCGCGACATTATCGCCTGACAACCGCTCCAGCGCGGCCTGCAACATGGCGATCCGGCCCGTGCCCGTCTGGAGCGCATGGATGCACAAGGCGGGCCAGATGATCCAAAGGATCGTCGCCGTCGTGAACCCCGCTTCGGCCGCCGCCCCCATGAGCATCCGCGCCGCGCCCGGCGCCGGATCGAATGCCGCGAGCGCCAGCACGATCGCAAGGCCCGCGCCCACGCTGCCCGCCCCGGCAGCCGACCAGCCGCCGAGCAGCATCAGGACGAGGACGGCCGCAATTGGCGCTGCGGCGAGCGCACTCAGCATGACATCGGGGGCGGCTCCCGTCTCACGCGACCATTTCCTCCGTGACCGGATGTTCGGGCGCGCCGTGAGCCTCATGGGCGGTGGCGTTGGCCAAGGTCGTGCGCGCGATGGCATCGAGCGCCTCGGCCGTGAAGAACGCCTGGTGACCCGTTACGAACACGTTCGGAAAGGTCAGAAGCCGGGCAAAGACATCGTCCTGCAGCACCTGCCCCGACAGGTTCTCGAAAAACAGATCGTCCTCCTCCTCGTAGACATCGATCGCCAGGCCACCGAGGCGGCCGCTTTTCAGCGCCCCAATCACCGCACGCGTATCCACGAGGCCGCCACGGCTGGTGTTCACGAGGAAGGCGCCGTCGCGCATGCTGGAAAGCGCATCCGCATCGATCAGGTGATGCGTCTTCGGCGTCAGCGGGCAGTGCAGCGTGACAATGTCGCACTCGGCCAGAAGCTCCTCGAGCGGAACATAATGCGCGCCCGCATCCCGCGCCTCCTGCGCGGGTTGGGGATCGTGAGCGAGCACGCGACAGCCGAAGCCCCCAAGGATCCGGGCGACGCAGATTCCGATCCGGCCCGTGCCGACGACGCCGACCGTCTTGCCGTGAATGTCGAACCCCATCAGCCCGTCCAGCGCGAAGTTCCCCTCCCGCACCCGGTTATAGGCCCGGTGCAGGCGACGGTTCAGCGCCAGCAAAAGGCCGATCGTGTGCTCGGCGACGGCGTGCGGCGAATAGGCGGGCACCCGGCCGATCGACAGGCCCGCCTGCGTGGCCGCCCCCACATCGACATTGTTGAACCCCGCGCATCGCATCAGCACGAGGCCGACACCCAGATCGTCGAGCGCCGCAACGGTCTCGGCACCGATATCGTCATTCACGAAGGCGCAGACGGCGTCGAAATCCTGCGCCAGAACCGCCGTGCCGGCATCGAGAGGTGTTGCGAGAAACTGCAGGTCGTGCGGCTTGTCGAGTTGGTCGTTGGCCGCACGAAAGGTAGATTCGTCGTAGGGTTTGGCGCTGAAGACGGCGATCCGCATGGACGCTCCTTTTCTTGCAATTGGCCGGGATGGCGTGAAGGTCCGGACAAAAGCCCCGGCGCCTGTCCAAAGGATAGCGGGCCGGCCGTGAAAATCGAATGGCCTGCCCCGGTCAGACGCGGTCGGCCGCCCAATCCGCAAGCGCCGGCAGAAGCGATGCGACCGCCTCCTGAAAGGCCGCGACAATGGCGGCGGGCCGGTCGGATGCGGCGAGCGCTGTCCGCGCGAAACCCTCCGTCGCGACAATTCGCTGATCGCTGTCGCGCACCAGCGTCGCCCCAAGCGCCACGCGCACCGGAATGTTCGGCCGGTCGGGCACAGGCTCCGCCTGGAACGCGTCGATCCGCACGAGCAGCGCGTAATCCGGAACCGGCCCGCTCTCCGGTGTGCCGACATGCGCGATCCGATCGGTTCCGGCAATCGACCGGACGACCAGAGATTGCAGCAGCAGCGGCGCCTCCTGCGACCAGCGAGCCTCGGGAAGATACGTCACCGACAGGGGGTCGGGCTTCACGAGGATACGGTCCGTCGAAACCGAGGCCGGCGCGGCGGGCGGCGGCACCACGAGCGCAACGGCCTGTCGCGCGCCCGTGCGGCCGGCGGGGGGGGCCAGCTCGAACGTCGGCAGCACGCGCGCCGCGTCGTCAAGCGCACTGAGCGTCGCGCAGCCCGAGGTCGTGGCGATGAGCCCCAGAAGCAGGGCACGGCGAGGAAGAGGCGTCATGTTGTCATCTCCGATATTCCGGGACCTGGCCGCCCTGAATGAACCGGGCAGGGTCGCGCTCGATCCGCCGGACAAGGTCGGACAGGTTGCGAAGGAAGCCGCGCGCATCGCTTACCAGACGGCTTACTTCGGGCAAGGTCGTCTCGCCGAAGGCACGCAGGCCGGGGGACAGCGCGTCGACCGCGCCGCTCAGACGCGACAGGGTGGCGCGGGCCTCGGCGGTAATGGCGGGCAGGTCTTGAGTGATGGCGGAGGCGGCGACGCGCAGATCGCCCATCGCGGGTCCGATATCCGTCTCGATCACGCTCGTCGCAGCACCGAAAGCGGCGTCGGCGGATCCGAGCGTGCGGTCGAGCGTGTCGAGCGCTGGCCCCGCCCGTTCGATCAGGTCGGACGCACCGGCCAAAGCGGCACGGGCCTCAGTGGCCAGCGGGTCGAGTTCGGCGGTGGCTTGCGTAAGGTCTTCGCCGATCTGGCGCAAGGCGCTGCGGGCCTCGGCGGAAGCCACCCGCAGATCCGCCAACGCCGCCGGCAGGTCGTCGCGCAGGGCGGGCGCGACAGCATCGACGGCGTCACGCGCCTGCGCCAAGATTGCCGCGGCGTCGCCGGAGGCCAGTGCGGCCACCTCGGCCGAGGCGGTGTCGAACGTCTCGAGAGCCCCGGCGGCGCGGGCGATAGTCTCCTCCAGCGCCACACCGCTGTCGCGCCAGGCGGAGAGCGTGGCGCCCGCCTCCTCGGCCAGAAGCCCCCGGGTCAGCGCCACCGCCTCGCGCGCCTCGTCGATGGCGGGCGTGGCCGCGGCGAACGCATCCGTCGCGGCGGCCAGCGCATCGTCGGCGCCCGACAGAACCGCCCGCACATCGCCCTCCAGTGTCGCGATCGTATCGCCAAATGCCCCGATCTGCGCCGCGGTCGCCGACAGTCCTTCGGTCAGGTCCGCAACCCCGTCGAGCGCGCTGTCGAGCTTGCCTGAGGCGGTATCGACATTGGCGAGGATGCTCGACACGCGCGCCTGCGTCTCCGGGCCGACGAAGGTACGAAGCTCCGAGATGAGCGCGGTAGATTCCTCGATCAGATCGGGCACCTCGTTCATCAGCGTCTGAAGTCCCGCGCGCCGCGACGGGATCAGAGACGGATCGTCCGGATCGGTCGGCAGCGGCGGCGCATCCGTCGTCCCTCCGACCAGCGCGATATATGCCACGCCCGTCACACCCTGTACGGTAAGCTGCGCAATGGTGTCGGCGCGCACCGGGGTCGCGGAATTGACCTCGATCTCGGTGTAGATCAGCGATGGATCCGCTTCGTGAAGGCGCCGATCCACCACCCGGCCGACGGGCAAGCCGTTGAAAACCACTTCCCCCGAGGGCGGCAGGCCCGACACATCCCCGAACAGAATTCCATACCGCGCCACGTCGCGGTCGATCCGCAGCGCGCCGAGCCACACGAACGCGCCCAGAATCGCCGCCAGCCCGACAAGCGCGAAAGCTCCGATCAGCAGGAAGTTGGCCTTGATTTCCATCAGCGCTCTCCCGCCGCGGCCCGGCCGCGCGGGCCGCCGAAATATTCCGCGATCCACGGATGCGGCAGCGCGCGCAGCTCGTCAATCGATCCCACGGCCAAAACTCGCCGCTCCGCCAGAACGGCAACCCGGTCGCAGATGGCGTGCAGCGTGTCGAGGTCGTGCGTGACAAGAAACACCGTCAGGCCCAGCACGTCGCGCAGCTGCGCCACCAGCGCGTCAAGAGCCGCCGCGCCGATCGGGTCGAGACCGGCCGTCGGCTCATCGAGAAACACGATTTCGGGGTCGAGCGCGATGGCCCGCGCGAAGCCCGCGCGCTTGCGCATCCCGCCCGAAAGCTCGGACGGACGCTTCTCCATCGCATCCGCAGGCAGGCCGACCATGCGGACCTTCACGGCGGCCAGCCGCGCACGCAGATCATCCGGCAGGTCGAGCTGCTCGCGCATGGGCGCCTCGACATTCTCGCGCACCGTGAGCGCGGAGAAGAGCGCGCCGCCTTGAAACATCACGCCCCATCGGCGTCGCAGACGGCGGAACGCCTCGGGCGAGGTGTCGCGGACGGTCTCGCCCAGAACTTCGATCCGGCCCGCATCGGGTTCGAGCAAACCGGTAATCTGGCGCAGCAACACCGATTTGCCGGTGCCGGACCCGCCGACCACGCCCAGGATTTCGCCCCGCCGCACATCGAGGTCGAGGTCCTCATGCACCACATGGTCGCCGAAGCGGGTCACGAGGCCACGCACGCGGATGGCGGGATCCACGCTCAGACCCCTAACAGCGCGAAGAAGATCGAAAACACCGCATCGGCGGCGATCACCAGAAAGATCGAGGTGACGACCGAGGACGAGGTGAGGCGCCCGAGACTGTCGGCGTCCCCGCCCACCTCAAGTCCGTTGCGGCAGCCCACGAGGCCGATGATCAGCGCGAAGACCGGCGCCTTGATGAGACCCACGGCCAGGTGCCACGGGCTGGTCCCGTCGGCGATCCGGACCACGAAGGCGCGCGGCGTGATCCCGAGATCGATCCACGCCATCGCCGCGCCCCCGGCCAGCCCCGCCACATCCGCCAGGATCGCGAGGATCGGCAACGTCAGGACCAGCGCGAGAATGCGCGGCAGAACCAGCACCGTGACCGGGTCGAGCCCGAGAATACGCAGCGCATCGACCTCCTCACGCATCTTCATCGATCCGATGGCGGCGGTGAAAGCCGAGGCCGAGCGGCCCGCCACGATGATCGCCGTCAGCAGGATCCCCAGTTCGCGCAGGATCGAGATGGCGATCAGGTCGACCACGAAGATCTCGGCACCGAACCGCTCGAGCTGCGCCGAGCCCTGGAACGCCACGACCACGCCGATGAGGAGCGACATCAACGTGACGATCGGCGCGGCGTTGAGGCCCGCGGCCTGCATGTGGTAAACCAGAGGCGTCAGGCGGGCGCGGCCGGGATGGCGCAGGAGGCGGCCCAATTCCACGAGGATGCGCCCGAAGAACGCCGTCAACTCAAGGAGGTCGCGCACCGCGTCCCAGATGGCGTGACCGAAGGCGACGATGCCGTCGCGTAGAAGCCGCCTCTCGGGCGCGGCCTGTGGCGGCGCATCAATATCGCGGACGGTCTCGATCAGCTTGGCCTGCGCGGGCGTGGCGCCCGACACCTCGATCGCATCCTCGCCCTCGCGGCGGGACATCTGCACGACGAGCCACGCGCCGGCCGTATCGAACCGTGTGACGCCGTCGAGCACGATCCGCGCAACATCGCGCGCCGCATCCGTCGGGACACTGGCAATCACGTCGATCGTCAGATCGCCGGATAGCGTCAGCGTGTCGCCCGCGACCTGCGCGGACGGCACATCTATCGCATTCGAGGTCTCGCTCATCGGGAGCAAGCTGCCATCAGGCGCGGCAGGTATCCACCCCGAGCATGCGGTACAGCGGACAGAATTGCACAAAGCCGGTTTCAATGAGGATGAAGCCGACGACCAGCGATTTATAGAACCACAGGCCCTGCCATTCGATGACCGGCACGAACAGCAAGGGCATCACGATCAGCACAAGGCCCAGAACGCTCCGGATCACCCCATCCGCATTTCCGACGTTGCGTATCATTGCGCCCTCCTCTCACGCCCGTGTTTCCGCGTCTTGGGCGACGCGCATCCCGACGGCCGCGATACGGGCCGCCTCGGTCAGGTAATCGTCGACTGCGCGCTGCATGAAGCGCACGCTGAGCATCTGGGCCTCCAAGGGCGAACCGCAGGCGAAAATCTGGTGCTGCGCCTCGGCATCCGATTTCAGGCGGCCTGCGATGAATCCGGCCCATTCGCCGTTCATCCGCGTCACGCTCTCAAGCCATGTCGCCGCAAGGCCGCCACCAACGGTCCAAGGCACGGCCGCAAGGCCCATCCCGGCCGCTGCGGCCGGTTTGTCCTGCGTCTTCGTTTTCGTATCGGCCATCGGCTTGCTCCCCCTCCGTCGATGCGGATGCGACTATTGGTGTTCTGGAGCATGAGCGGCGGGCGCGCTTTGATCCCTGTCAAATCCGCGCCATACCATGCCCTCTATCCAGACATCGGATGAGGAAGGAACCCCGCCAATGCCCGAACACGGACACAGCCCCGAGGAGGTCGCCGCCCGGCTGGCCGCGCGGGGCGGCAGCGGTCATCTGCGCGATGCGATCTATGGCGGGATCGACGGCGCGGTGACGACATTCGCGATTGTCGCGGGCGTCGCCGGGGCGGGGCTTCCAGTGGGGGTCATCCTCGCGCTCGGCCTGGCGAACGTGCTGGCCGACGGGTTCTCGATGGCCGCGAGCAATTATTCGGGCACCAAGGCGGATCGTGACGACCGGACGCGCCTGCGCGCGCGCGAGGGTCGGCACATCGATCGCTACCCTGAAGGCGAGCGCGAGGAGCTGCGCCAGATCTTCGCCGCCAAGGGTCTCTCGGGCGCGGGGCTGGAAGCGGCCATCGAGGCCATCGCGGCGGATCGGAATGCCTGGATCGAGACGATGCTCGTCGAGGAATACGGCCTCGGACCGATCGAACCCGCCCCGGTTCGGGCGGCATCCGTGACATTCGGGGCGTTTCTCTGCGCCGGCCTCGTTCCGCTCGTCCCCTTCGTGCTGCCGGTGGCGGACCCTTTCGCGTGGTCGGTCGCAATGACGTCCCTGACGTTCCTCGCCATCGGCGCGATCAAGAGCCGATGGTCGCTGTCACCGTGGTGGCTTTCGGCGGGCGAGACCCTTGCCATCGGGGGGACGGCGGCGGCGATCGCCTATTTCGTCGGCGGGCTTTTCAACATGGGCTAAGGTCCCGCTCCCGCCGTATTACGGGCGGATCAGCGGTGGCCCTCGACATAGGATCGCAGAAACGCCTCAAGCTCCGGCGACCCCGGTTCGAGACCGAGCGACCGGGCCTGATCCATCGTCTGGTCGCCGCTGAGATTCTGCTCCGCTCCGATATGCATCATCGTCAGGGCGCCGGCCCTCTTGCCCGAAGCGCAATGCACCATGATCGGCGTCGGAAGATCCTTGAGCTTCTCGCGGAATGTATCCACGACCTCCTCGCTTATCCGGTCGCCCGCCACAGGATGATGCACGTAGGCGAGCCCCGCATCTTCGGCGAGCCTACGCTCCTCCTCCGGTCCGATCTCCTGCTTTTCACCCTCGGTCCGCAGGTTGACCACGGATTTGACGCCCTCCTGCGACATCCGCCGAAGCGCGTCCGCGTCCGGCGCGAACTTGGCGATCTGGATGCTGTCGTTGACCTGCACGATATCCTGCATGGTGGCTCCTTGAGTTCGATTGGGTGTGACCTTGGCAATGCAACGCATCGCGGTGGCAGAAGGGTCCCGGCACGTGCGGGCCTCGCGGGCAGTTCAATGCTCGGGAAAGGGCCGCGCGGCGTCAATCGGCGGGCGCCTCGCGGCATCCGCCGTCCGGGTGGCTTCGGGGGCAAGCGCGGCGAGCGCCTCGTGATGCGACAGGAAGACCTGCCCGGTGAGATGCGACAGGAACTCGGTCCGGGCCAGCCGGTCCATGACCGGGCCCTTCACCTCGGAGAGATGCAGCGCGATCTGCTGGTCCGAGAGGCGGTGCATGATGAGCTCCAGACTCTCCAGCGCACTGGCGTCGATGCCGTTCACCGCGGCGCAGTTCAGCACCACGTGCCGCACCTGCGCATGGCTAGCGACCGCTTCCTGGACGACGCTTTCGATCGCGCGGGCATTGCCGAAATAGAGGCTTTCGTCGATCCGGAGGCTAAGAACCTCGGGGGCGCAAACCACGTCGTGGCGCCGGATGTTGCGGAAATGCGCAGTCCCCGGCACCTGCCCCAGCACGGCGACATGCGGCCGCGACGTGCGCCAGAGGAGCAAGAGGACGGAGATCGCGATGCCTGTCAGGATGCCCGCCTCGACCCCGGCACCGAGGGTGACGGCGATCGTTCCGAGAAGGGCCGCGAAGTCGTGCCGCGAATAGCGCCAGGTGCGGCCCAAGGCACCCAGATCGACGAGGCTGAGCACGGCGACGATGATCGTGGCGGCCAGAACCGCATGCGGCAGGAAATGCAGCAGCGGCGTCAGGAACAGCGAGGCAAGCGCGATCCCGATGGCGGTGAACGCGCCGGCGGCCGGCGTCTGTGCGCCGGCGTCGTAATTCACCACCGACCGGGCGAAGCCCCCGGTGACGGGATATCCGCCGGAGAAGGCGGCGGCGAGGTTGGCGGCCCCGAGGCCGATCAGCTCCTGATCGGGGGTGATCGACTGACGCCGCTTGGCCGCCAGCGTCTGCGCCACCGAGACCGATTCCACGAAGCCGATGACGGAAATCATGAACGCCGCGGGTAGCAGGGCCAGCCAGAGACCCGGATCCACGACCGGCATGGTGAAGGGCGGCAGCCCCTGCGGCACCTCGCCCACGACAGAGACGCCGACGGCGGTCAGATCGAGCGTGACCACGGCGATGATCGAAACCGCCACGGCAGCCACCGGTCCGGTGCGGGCAAGAAGCGCCGCCGCGCCCGGTGCGAGACCAAGCCGCACCAGCGCGGGACGAAGATGCGTGCGAGACCAGAAAAGAAAGGCCGTCGTCGCCACCCCGATGATCAGCGTCGGCACGTTCACCTGCGGCAGCGCGGACAGAAGCGACCGCACCAGTTCCACCATGTCGTGGCCGCCGGCGCGCACGCCGAGGATGTGCTGAAGCTGACTGGTCGCGATGATGAGACCCGCGGCCGTGATGAAACCCGAGATGACCGGATGCGACAGCAGGTTCGCCACGAAGCCCAGCCGGAAAATGCCCATGGCCAGCAGCATCAATCCCGACAAAAATGCCAGCGCCAGCGCCGCGGCGATGTAGTCCGCGCTGCCGGGTGCGGCCACGGCGCCGACCGCGCTCGCCGTCAGGAGCGAGACGACCGCGACGGGCCCGACGGCGAGCGTGCGGCTGGTGCCGAAAATCGCATAGGCGATCAGCGGCAGGATCGAGGCGTAAAGCCCCACCACCGGCGGCAGCCCCGCAAGCATCGCATAGGCCAGCGATTGCGGGATCAGCATGATCGTGACGATCGCCGCGGCCAGACCGTCGGCGGTCAGCGCCTGCCGGTCGTAGCGGCGACCCCAATCGAGGATGGGGAGGTAGCGGGAAATTGACATGGAATGCCTCGTGCCCGTGGGGGCGATGGCGGCGCGCGGGTCAGGCGCGCCGCGGCAGGGCTCAGAACCGGTCGACCGGAAGCTTCAGGTAATGGCGTCCGTCGCTCTCGGCCTCGGGCAGCCGTCCGCCCCGGAGATTGATCTGAAGCGCGGCAAGGATGCGATCGGGCAGCGCCAGCGTCCCGTCGCGGGTTTCACGCCGCTCGATCCAGTCCTCGCGCCTGGTGCCGTCCTTGACATGGATGTTGCGCGCCTTGTGCTCGGCCACGGTGGCCTCCCATTCGGGCTCCTTCCGGTCCTTAGTGCCGTAATCGTGCCCGACGAAAAGCCGCGTCTCGTCCGGCAGGGCCAGGATTTGCTGAATGGAATCCCAAAGCTCCGCCGCATCGCCGCCCGGGAAATCGGCGCGCGACGTACCCGCATCGGGCTGCATCAGCGTGTCGTGGGTGAAGGCCGCATCGCCGCAGACATAGGTGATCGAACCGAGCGTGTGCCCGGGTGAAAGCATCACCCGCATCTCCAGATCCCCGAGCCGGAGCGTCTCACCCTCGGCCAGAAGCCTGTCGAAGTCCCGCTCCGCATTGAAGGCGTCCGGCATGTGGTAGATCTCGGCCCAGATCGCGGCGATGTCAGGCACCTTCTCGCCGATCGCATTGGGCGCCCCCGTGTGCTCCCGGAGTTGCGCCGAAGCCATCACGTGATCGGCATGCGGATGGGTGTCGAGAACCCAGGCCACGGTCAGCCCGTTCTCCGCCACGAGGTCGAGGACCTGATCCATGCTGCCGGTCGAGAAGCGGTAATGCTTCGGATCGAAGTTCCAGACGACATCGATCAGTGCCGCCTGCTTCGTCGCCGGATCGGCACAGACATACTGGATCGAGCCGGTATCGGGCTCGTAGATGCCCCAGACATCGGGGCTTCCGGCGCCGCGCGAGGGCGAGTGGCGGACGACACGTTCGTCAAGTTTGTTCATCGAAAAGCTCCGTCTGGATTGAGGATGGAGAGGGATTTGCTGTGCGCGCCCAACCACAGGCCCACGAGCAGCATCGGAATGAAGACAAGGGTTCCCGGCGCAAGCAACGGCAGCGCGGTCCAGGCCGGCCCGGGGCAGAAGCCGCCGATCCCCCAGCCCACGCCGAAAAGGATGGCGCCGACGATCAGGGGCCGGTCGATCCGCGTCGCCGTCGGCAGGTCGAACGCCCCGCCCAGCGCCGGTGCCGACCGCCGCCAGACCAGACGGTAGCCGAGAAACGCGGTCACCGTTGCCCCCGCCATCACGAAGGCGAGGCTCGGGTCCCAGGTTCCGGCAAGGTCGAGGAAGTTCAGCACCTTTGCCGGATTGGCCATCCCCGAGATCACCAGCCCGAGGCCGAAGACGAGACCGGACAGAAAACCGAGAAACGTGCGCATCAGAAGCCCCCCATGACATGCCGCAGGACGAAGACGGTAACGAACGCCGCCGCCATGAAGGCCGCGACCGCGGCGAAGGAGCGCCGCGACAACCGGGCCATGCCACAGACCCCGTGCCCCGAGGTACAGCCCGACCCGAGCCCGGTGCCCACTCCCACCAGCAATCCGGCAATCGCCATGCCCAGCAGGTTCCCCGGCACGGTCTGCTGCACCGTTCCGCCGGCAAGGGCGAATGCGAGCGGCGCCGCGATCAGCCCGAGGATGAAGGCAATCCGCCAGTCGCGGTCGCGCGGCGCGCCCCCCATCGGCACCACGGCGCCCAGCACGCCATTGGTGATGCCGGCGATCCCGGCGATGCGCCCGAACAGCGCCATCACCATGACCGTGCTGATGCCGATCAGGATGCCGCCCCCGAGGGACATCCACGGCGTGAATTCTGTTGGCGTGAGCGGACCCATATGTCCTCCATTCGTTCGTGCCCGGTGCGCTTGTGCCCGGTGCGTCGACGGCCTATGTATTAGTCGTTACTGTATCAGTCAAGGCTAATGTAATGACAGACACGGCCGCTCTTCCGATCGCCGCCCTGCAGGAGCGTGCGGATTCCGTCGCTGCGCGCCTTTCCCTCCTGGCCAATGCCAAGCGCCTCTTGATCCTGTGCGAGCTGGCGAAGGGCGAGCGGTCGGTCGGCGCTCTTCAGGCGGCGGTCGATCTCAGCCAATCGGCCCTGAGCCAGCACCTCGCCCGCCTGCGCGAGGCGGACATGGTTGCGACACGACGTGTGGCGCAGACGATCTACTACCGTCTGGGCGATCCCGAGACGGAGGCGCTGATGACGGCGCTCTACGATATCTTCTGCAAGGAGCCATGACGGGGCAGACGCGTTACCCACCGGGCACGCCGGACCCGAGGCTCACGACGGGAACCCGCCCTCAATCTGCGCCCCTCGCCTGCGCGGCATGCGACATCGTCACAAGGCCGACACCACCGAGCAGATTGCCAAGGATCGAAATCCCCGAGACACGCGCGATGTCGGCCGTCGTCACCGACGCATCGAACATGAACCCGAAGGCAAGGTGGAGCATGGTGACGACGCCATGCTCGAACGGGCCGAGAGCAAGTAGGACGCCGGTGATGTAGGCAAGGATGATCCGCCCGGTCGAGTCCCGGCTGGCGATCACCAGGAAGGACAGAAGCGCCACGAGCGCGCCGCCGACGATCCCCCGCATGAACGTGGCGAGGGATCTTCGATGGGCGATTTCCTCCGCCGCTCGATCCAAAACTTCGTGAGCGCCCGCGGGAAGCGCGCCCTCCACCGAAAGGACCAGGACCAGGACACCGCCCCCGACGAGGTTCAGAACCAGCGTGAAGACCCAGAGACGGAGGATCTTCCGCGTCACGCCCTTGAGCTTCAACTTGAAGGCGGCCGCAATCGGATCGAAGAAATTCTCGCTGAACAACTCCGCGCGCCCGAGGATCAGAAACGGCACCCCGATGCCGAAGGCAAGGGCCCCGAGAAGCCCGGCAAGCTCCCCGAGCGCCGGTTCCGCAAGGGCCTCCACGATACCGAGCGCGATGATCCCGAAGACGATCGTGAATCCGGCGATGAAGCCGGTCGAAAGCAGCTCCAGCATGCTCTGGTTCAGTCGCCGCTCACCTTCCTCGGCTGATCGTTCGAAAATCTCGGCGGGTTTCAGGGCATCGGACATGACCGATCAAAGCCTTCAGGGCCGTCACGGTTCCTTCGCGCTCTGGCGCGTCTCGCCCCCCTCCGGCACTGCGGAGCCGGCCTCACGGGCCAGCATGTCGCGAAGGGATTGCCGGAACCCTGCCATTCCGCGCGGCGTCCAGCCCAGTTGCCGCAAGCGGTCGCACCGCATGACACTGACGCGGGCGGGATCGCCGCGCGGCGGAAGGCGGCCTGCCCCTCCGGCAAGTTCGGCATAGGTCGCGAGCAGGTCGCGACGATCGAGAACGATGTCGGAGGCGTTGAACGTCAGCGGCCGAAGCGCGGCCGCCTCGGCGCGCAGCAGCAGGTCCACCGCAGAAGCGAGATCGTCGCCGTGAAGCTCCGTCCCGACCCGCGGGGCAACCGCCTCGCCAGCGTCGAAGGCCGCGAAGAGATCGGCCCATTTGTGCGGATGACCGGGTGCGGACGCTCCGTAGATCCCGGTCGCCCGCAGGCTTGCGACAGCGGCACCGTCCCCGACCATATCGGCCAAGGCCGCCTCGCCCTCTGCCTTGACGGACCCGTAAAGACCTGCCGGACGCGCCGGCAGGCCATCTTCCAGCGCAGTGCCCGGCGGATAGCCGTCATAGACGGCCCGCGACGACAGGAACACGATGCGGCCCACTCCGCAGGCGCGCGCATGGGCGAAGAGACGCAGCGTACCGTCGAGATTGTCGCGCCTGAAACCTGCCGAATCCTCGCCCTCGCCCCCGCGATAGCGGCCGGGCAGATGGGACAGCGCCGCGTGGACCAGCGCATCGACTTCCCCGAGATCGGGCAGCGCCCCGGCAAGCTCGAAGCGGCGATGCGCAACGCCTGGAAGATCCACCGGCCGACGCCCCAGAGCCAAAACGGCATGCCCCCGCCGGGCGAGATGCCGGGCGATCCGGTAGCCGACCAGCCCCGTCGCCCCTGTCAACGCAACCCTCATCCCGGCGGGGACAACAGGTCCGAAAGGGCCGGGACGGGGCCGTCGGCCGCGGCATAGGTTTGCCAGAGAGCAATCAGCGGCTCCAGCTGCGCCCTGCGCGGATGGTCCGCCTGCCACGGCTTTTCGTACTGGTAGTGCAGGACGTGGATATCCGCCCACTTCCACAAGGCGGGCATGTTGAACCACACATATTGCAACATGTTGTAGATGACCGGCAGCCCATGCCAATCGGGAAAGAACGCCTGTAGAAAGCTCTGGTCCGTGCGGGGCCAGAACGCGTCCGGCACGTCCAGCCGCGCCATCATGTCCGCAAAGGTCGCGGTATCGGGCCGGGCGGTGAAGACGCCGGAATTCATCCGGTGAAAGTCGCCCAGCGTCTCGTAGACGTTCGGCGCGGCGCAGAATTCCGGATAATCGAACAACCGGTCGCAGTTGCGCAGGACGAGCGTGTCGGCATCCAGATAGATCACGCGGTCGTAATCGAGCTGCCACAGGCGCAGCTTGGCGAAATTGTCGAGCGGGGTGTGAAATCCCGGCTTGCTGCCCTTCGTGAACGGCGCGTCGCGGTGCAGGCGCGTCCGGTCATGCGCCGCATTGAACGCGGCCGACGTGTCGAGCAGATCGACGGAAACCAGCCGCGCGCCCCGCGCCTCCAGCGGGGCCAGATCGGAAGCCGTCACGCCACCGGTATGCATCACGACCAGATCGGCGGAGGTGCCGCTCAAAGACAAGGACCGGATCAGCGCCGCGGCCCCCCGCGCGAAATCCGCATTGGTTACGAGGGTCACATAGGCGCGGTCCGCTCCGGCGCTCATGAGACAAGGCGGATCTTCCGGCCTTCCGGGTCGCGCTCAACCGTTTCCGCAAGATCGCGGGTCCAGGCCGAAACCGCCGGAACGCGGCTGCGGTCGATGCGATGCGCGAACTTGCGCGCGACGTCCACGACCTCCTCCATCAGGCCCTCGGCGAGGGTCGTCGGGTTCAGGCCCAGCGACAGAAACTGCGCGTTGTCGACGACCAGATCGTTCTCGGCGGCCTCCTTGCGCGGGTTCGGCAGGTTCAGCACCTCCGCCTCCGTCAGCTTCGCGATCAGCGCGGCCAGATCGCGAATGCGGTGCGTCTCGGTCATCTGATTGAAGATCCGGACCCGGTCGCCCGCCTTGGGCGCATCGCCCATCGCAAGCTCGATGCAGCGGACGCTGTCCTGAATGTGGATGAAGGCGCGCGTCTGGCCGCCCGTCCCATGCACCGTCAGCGGATAGCCGATCGCCGCCTGGATCAGGAAGCGGTTCAGCACGGTGCCGTAATCGCCGTCGTAATCGAACCGGTTGATCAGCTGATCGTGCCTGCGGGTCTGCTCGGTATGGGTGCCCCAGACGATGCCCTGATGCAGGTCGGTGATCCGCAGGCCGTCGTTCTGCGCGTAGAACTGGAACAGGATCTGATCCATGCTCTTGGTCATGTGATAGACCGAACCGGGCTTGGTCGGGTACAGGATTTCCTGTTTCGCGGTACCGCCATCGAGCGTTTCGACGGTGACGTCGAGATAGCCTTCGGGGATCGCCGCGCCGACGCTGGAATAGCCATACACGCCCATCGTGCCCAGATGGATCACATGGGCGTCGATGTCCGTTTCCACCAGCGCGGCCAACAGGTTGTGCGTCGCGTTCATGTTGTTGGTGACGGTATAGACCTTGTGGCGATCGGTCTTCATCGAATAGGGGGCGGCGCGCTGTTCGGCAAAATGAATGACGACATCAGGCTTGTGCTCGTCCAGCCACGCCTTCAGCCGCTCGTATTCCTTCGCAAGATCGAGCAGGTGAAAATGGAGCCTGCGCCCGGTGACGTCGTGCCAGATCCGGCAGCGTTCCTGGATCGAATCCATCGGCGTCAGGGACTGGACCCCCAGTTCCGCATCGATCCAGCGGCGCGACAGATTGTCGATCACGTGAACCTCGTGGCCCTGGTCCGACAGGTGCAGGCTTGTGGGCCAACCGACGAACCCGTCGCCGCCGAGAACTGCAATTTTCATGTCACGATCTCCCGAGTTCCAGTCTTTCCCTACGATTTGGCGAGCTTATGACGCCATGACGGCCCGGTCGCCAGTGTTAAGGCTCCCGCGCCACAAATCACGTGAAGGATTCGTGTCGCCCCCCGGCAAACGACGCCGGAGGCCTGCAGGATCCGCGCTCGCCGATTGACCGGCATCAATTCGCCTGTCCGGAGTTGCGCTATGAGGGGGGCGGCAACGCATCCGGAGGTGCATTATGGAAAAGACGATGAAGGCCGCCGTCGTGACGGAACTCGGCCGCCCGCTCGACATCCGAGAGGTTCCCGTTCCCGATATCGGCCCGGCCGAGGTGCTGGTCCGGGTGCGCGCCTCCGGCGTCTGTCACACCGACCTCCACGCCGCCGAAGGGGACTGGCCCGTCAAGCCCTCCGCCCCGTTCATCCCCGGCCATGAGGGCGTGGGCGAGGTCGCGCGCGTCGGCGCCGGCGTGACGCATCTCAAGGAGGGCGACCGCGTGGGCGTCCCGTGGCTGCATACCGCCTGCGGTCGCTGCGAGCATTGCGTCGGCGGATGGGAGACGCTGTGCGACCATCAGCAGATGACCGGCTACACCGTGAACGGCGCCTATGCCGATTACGTCGCGGCGGATGCCGATTATGTCGGTGTCATTCCCGGCCCGCTCGACTGGGGCCCGGCCTCGCCCGTCCTGTGCGCCGGCGTCACCGTCTACAAGGGCCTCAAGGAGACCGAGGTGCAGCCCGGACAATGGGTCGCCATCAGCGGGATCGGGGGCCTCGGCCATATGGCGGTCCAATATGCCAAGGCCATGGGCATGCATGTCGTGGCCGTGGACGTGGCGGCCGACAAGCTGGCGCTCGCCCGCGACCTCGGCGCGGACGAGACCATCGACGCCAGCAAGACCGATCCCGCCAAGGAAGTCATGTCGCAGCTGGGCGGCGTGCACGGCGTGCTGGTCACCGCGCCGTCGCGGCCCGCCTTCGCGCAGGCGGTCGGCATGCTGCGCAAGCACGGAACACTGTCGCTCGTGGGCCTGCCGCCGGGGGACTTCCCGCTGCCGATCTTCGACGTGGTGCTGCGGCGGCTGACGGTTCGCGGCTCGATCGTGGGCACGCGCCTCGATCTGGCCGAGGCGCTGGCGATCGCCGCCGAGGGAAAGGTCCAGACGCATTTCGCGTGGGACGACCTCGACAACATCAACGATATCTTCGATCGTATGCGCGCGGGCGCCATCGAGGGGCGCGTCGTGCTGCGGATCTGAACCCATGCGGGCTGCGCCATGCCACAGGATGACAGACGGGCGCGCCCGATCTCGGCGATCCTGACCGAGCTTGCGGCCCGCAGCGACGCGGGCCGGGAGGTCCGGCTGGGCAGCGTCGCCGCACGGATCGGCAGCCGTGGGCATGGCATGGCGATCCTCATCCTCGCCCTGCCGGAGACGATCCCCGCGCCGGTGCCGGGCCTGTCGGGCATCCTCGGTGTGCCGCTCCTGCTCATCTCGCTCCACCTGGCCGCGTTCGGCGAAGGCAGTCACCTGCCCCGCCGGGCGGCCCGGCTGCGCGTTCCGCCGCGGCTTCTGGCGGTCGCGGCGCGGTACGGCGCGCCCGTCCTTCGCCGTGCGGAGCGTGTCACCGCTCCGCGCCTCGCGCCGCTGGTCCGACGGGAACGGATGGTCGGCGCGGTGGGTGCGGTCTGGTCGCTCGTTCTCTGGCTGCCGATTCCGTTCCTCAACGTGCCACCGGCAACCCTGCTCATCCTGCTGGCTTGGGGCCTGATCCAGCGCGACGGGCTCTTCATCCTCCTCGCACTCATCGGAAGCGTCCTGCTCACGGGGGCGATCATCCTCGCAGGCGGTGCCGTGGTGGAGGCGCTGAGCATGTGGCTTTGATCCCTGCGCCGGGCCCCTCGCGGTCGCCTGCACGTCCGCCAATCCGCTCCCGTCGGCTCCGAACCGGCCTCAACGCCGCTTACTGCCCCTTCCGCTCCTCAGCCTTCGCCAGTTCCTCGCGCCAATCGTATCGGTCGCGAAAGCCCAGCATCTCGCGCGCCTTGGCGTTGGAATAGAGCGGCGTATCCTCCGCCATCTCCCCCTTGATCGGCACGTCCGGGAAGAACCGCGCGCAAAGCTCGGGCGCCGGAATGTCGGGCGCATTATGGCTGTTGGCCGCATTGAAGACCTGAAAGCCCAGCCCATCGGTCCGCAGGCAACGATCCACGATCTGACCCAGATCGCGCGCATCGACATAGTTGAAGAGGTTGCGCCGCCGGCTCTCCGGATCCTCACGGAAGGTCGCGAAGGCGCCATATTCGTGCGGCTCGATCACGTTGCCGATCCGCAGCGCGTAGATGTCCGCCCCGGTGCGGCGTGCGAAGGACCGCGCCGTCACCTCGTTGCAGACCTTCGACATGGCATAGGAATCCATCGGATCGACGTCGTACTCCTCATCCACGGGCAGGTAATGCGGATCGGTTCGCCCCTCGGAGAAGCAGACGCCATAGGTCGTCTCCGACGATGCGATGACGATCTTGCGGATACCCAGCTTCGCCGCCGCCTCAACGACCCGGTAGGTGCCCATCGTGTTGATGCGGAACGTCTCGCCGTCGGGTTGCAGCAGGATGCGCGGCAGCGCGGCGAAGTGGACGACGGCGTCGTAGCCGCGCGGCCCCGTGCCGTCCTCCAGTTCGCCCAGGCTGCGATGCATGGTCAGCGCATCGAAGACCTGACCCGGCGCGGCGACATCCACCTTCAGGTTCTCGACACCCTCATGCTCCAGCGCCACGAGATCGGCATTGAGCACCTCGTGGCCCTTCTGCACGAGATAGGGAACGACATGCCGCCCCGCCTTGCCCGCGCCGCCGGTGAAGAAGATACGCATCTCGAACCTCGCTTTCGTTTTCTTACCGGGCAGGACCCGCGCCGCCGGCACGCCCCCTGCCCTGCGGGGAAGACAGCAAAGCCGTCAGGCCGCGCTCAGATGGTCGCGTTCGTCGCCCCGCCGTCGAGCAGGACGTTCTGCCCGACCATGAAGCCCGCATGCTGCGAGCACAGGAATGCGCAGGCGGCGCCGAACTCCTCGGGGGTGCCGTAACGGCGCGCGGGGATCGTCGCCTCGCGCTGCGTGCGGGCCTCGTCCATCGAGATGCCCTGTTGCTCGCTCACCCCGCGGTCGAGGCTTTCGGCCCGCGCCGTCGCATGGATGCCGGGCAGCAGGTTGTTGATCGTCACGCCCGACGGGGCGACCTGCCGCGCGGTGCCCGCGACATAGCCGGTCAGGCCGGTCCGCGCCGCGTTCGACAGGCCCAGCACGGCCACGGGGGCCTTGACGCTCTGGGAGGTGATGTTGACCACCCGGCCCCAGCCCCGCTCCATCATCGCGGGCAGGCAGGCCGTCATCAGCGCGATCGGCGTCAGCATGTTGGCGTCGAGCGCCGCGATGAAATCGTCGCGGTCCCAATCCGACCACATCCCCGGCGGCGGGCCGCCCGCATTGGTCACGAGGATATCGGGCGATGCCGCGACCTCCAGAAGCTGAGCCCGACCCTCCTCGGTCGTGACGTCGGTGGCGACCGCCTGCACCGTCACGCCGAATCTCGCGCGCAGATCGGCCGCGGCGGCTTCGAGCGCCTCGCTCCCTCTCGCGTTCATTACCAGGTCGCAGCCCGCCTCGGCCAGCGCGGCAGCGCAGCCCAGCCCAAGTCCCTTCGACGATGCGCAGACGAGCGCGCGCTTTCCCTTGATCCCCAGATCCATCGGCATCTCCTGACGTTGCCGCCCCGTCCTAGCACTTGCTTCCGGAGCGTTCACCCGAGGAAGTGCAAAAGCCGAACCGGACTGCAACACCGCGACAAGGCGTCGCCCTGCTTTTATTCGCAGTCGTTGAAACAATGTTCGGCATGAATTCGCTCAATCCCCCCCTGACCGCGCTCAGCCGCTGCGCCGCCTATCCCGCCGAGGCCTTCACGGTCGAGACGGGCGCGCTGATGGGCGACCCGATCGGCGGCGTCGAGGAGGTCGTGGCGGGGGATATCTTCGTGCTGACCCGGGCGGCCGCGCCGCGCGAACTTCTCCTGACGCGGGCGCATGGCGGAATGGCCGTGGCCGAAGGGTCCGGGATCGGGCAGCCCGGCCAGCCGATCCGCCCGCTCGCCCGCCACCAGCTCATGTCGGAACGCGGCGCGGTGGTGGAGATCCTGGTGGTCGATTTACCTGCGGAGCGGCTTGCCCTGCCGCTCGGACCTCTGACCCCGGGCGAGGACTACACCCTGATCTCGTCGAGCCCGGCCGCCGGAGAACTCGCCGGCGTGGCGCAGGTCAGCTTCGCCCGCGGCACCCGCATCACCATGGCCGACGGATACCAGCATCCGGTCGAGACCCTGTCGGCCGGCGACCGCGTCCTGACCCGCGACCACGGTCCCCAGCCGATTCGCTGGACCGGCCGCCAGACGGTTCGCGCCGAGGGAGCCGATGCGCCCGTCGTGATCGCCCGGGGCGCGCTCAACAATGCCGAGGATCTGGTCCTGTCGCCCGATCACCGCCTCTTTATCTACCAACGCCGGAATTCCCGCGCGGATACCCGCATCGGCGGGCGGGCGGAGCTTCTGGTCCGGGCGCGACACCTCGTGGACGGGGAGAATGTCTGGCGCGGCGAAGGCGGGCACATCGACTACTTCCACCTGCTCTTCGATGCGCACGAGATCATCTACGTCGAATGCATCCCCGCCGAGAGCCTTCTGGTCTCGCCCGACGTAATGGCAGGCCTCGGCGAGGATCTGGCGCGCGACCTCGTCTCGTATATGGCGGGCCGCCGGCAGGTGCCGCATCAGGGGGTGGAGCCGACGGTATCCGACCTCGACAGGATCGCGCCGGGCGGTTTGCTGCGGCGGCTCGCGCGTTAATCCGCGTCGCGGTCCCGCCAACGGTCCAGCGCAGCCTCGTCCGCCTCACGCGCGGCGACCCAGCCCATCCCGTCCGCCGTCTCCTCCTTCTTCCAGAAGGGGGCGCGGGACTTGAGGTAATCCATGAGGAACGACGCCGCCGCGAAAGCCGCGTCCCGATGGCGCGAGGCGGTGCCCACCATCATGATCCGGTCACCGGGTGATAGCGCGCCATGCCGGTGCACGATCGTGACCCCGCTCAGCGGCCAGCGCTCCGCCGCCTCCTCCGCAATCGTGCGCAACGCCTTCTCGGTCATGCCGGGATAATGCTCGATCGTCATGCGCCGCAGCCCACCGGACACGTCGCGCACACGGCCGGTAAAGGTGACAACCGCGCCGGTATCGCTGCCCGCCTCGAGCCGGGCCGCCTCCGCTCCAAGGTCGAAATCCGCCTCCGTCACCACGATGCGCGGGCTCACCTGCGGCGCGGGTGATGGCGATGGGTTCGACATGTCAGCCCCCCGTCATCGGCGGAAAGAACGCCACCTCGCGCGCATCGCCCAGCGAGGTTTCGAGCGGCACCAGCTCCTGATCCAGCGCACAGCGCACCGCGCCCATATCGGCGAAGGCGGCGGCATACCGCTCCTCGCGCGCGCGCAACTCCTCCACCAGATCGGCGACGGTCTCTGCCGATGTTTCCACTTCCTCACGCCCCAACCCGATCCGCTCCCGCAGCCAGGCGAAATACAGAACCCGGACCTTCATGACGTGCGGTCCCGAAGATGCGGCATGGCCTTGGAGAAGTAATCCCACCCGGTCCAGGCGGTCAGCGCCGCCGCGATCCACAAAAGGAGCACGCCGATCGCAAAGGTCACCTGCTCGCCCTGCTCAAGGCGCACGATGCCGATCTCGTCGGGCATGGCCCCGGTCATGATCGCGTCGATCGTCGCCGGATCCATGCCCTGCACCCGCTCCGCAAAAGCGTGTTCGAAGACGCCGGTGGCGAACAGGACGGCGATGGAAACCATCTGCGCCGTCGTCTTCCACTTGGCGAGGTTGGTGACCTTGAGCAGGCTGGCCGTATTTCCCAGAAACTCCCGCAGGCCGCTGACGAAGACCTCGCGGAACAGGATCACCGTCGCCGGCAGCAGGATCCACGGGTTCATCCCCGAGAACCCGGTGATCACCAGAAGCGCGATCACCACCATCGCCTTGTCCGCGATCGGGTCGAGCATGGCGCCGAAGCGCGTCTCCTGCTGCCATTCGCGGGCGAGATAGCCGTCGAACCAATCCGTCACCGCCGCCGTGATGAACAGGATCAGTGCGAACCAGTCCGCCCAGGGGCGCGCGAAGAAGAGGAACATGATTGCAACCCCCGGCGCCGCAAGGAGCCGGAGAACGGTGAGCAGGTTTGGGATCGTCCATGTCATTACAGGCGTTCTAGCGCGCCCCCGCGGGGCCGGCTAGCCGCGTTCGTGAAAGTGGCGATGAATGGTTTCCGCCAGCGCGTCCGACACGCCCTCCACCGCCTTTAGGTCGGCGAGGCCCGCGCGGCTGACCGCCTTGGCCGATCCGAAATGCTGAAGCAGCGCCCGCTTGCGCGCCGCCCCCACGCCCTGCACCTCGTCGAGCGGGTTGGCGACCAGCGCCTTCGCCCGCTTGGCGCGGTGCGTGCCGATGGCGAACCGGTGCGCCTCGTCGCGCAGGCGCTGCACGAAATAGAGGACCGGATCGTTGCGGCGCAGCGCGAATGGACGGGTGCCCTTGCGGTGGAACTCCTCCTTGCCGTGGTCGCGGTCCACACCCTTGGCGACGCCGACCATGGCGATGTCCTCGACCCCCAGCTCGCGCAGGATCTGGTCCACCGCGCTCACCTGCCCCGCACCGCCGTCGATCAGCAGAAGATCGGGCCACATCTCCGATTTGCGCTCGGGATCCTCCTTGAGCAGGCGCTTGAACCGCCGCGTCAGCACTTCCTTCATCATCCCGAAATCGTCGCCCGGCGTCAGCGTGTCGTCCTTGATGTTGAACTTGCGGTACTGGCTCTTCTCCAACCCGTCGGGCCCGCTGACGATCATCGCGCCGACGGCATGGCTCCCCTGGATGTGGGAGTTGTCGTAGACCTCGATCCGCCGCGGCGGCGCGGGCAGGTCGAACGCCTCTGCCATCCCGTCGAGCAGCCGGGTCTGCGTCGCGCTCTCCGACATCTTGCGGCCGAGGCTCTCGCGCGCGTTGCGCACCGCACCTTGCACCAGCTCGTGCTTCTCGCCCCGCTGCGGCACGACGATCTGCACGCGCCGTCCCGCCCGGTCCGACAGCGCCTCCGCCATCAACGCGCCGTCCTCGACCCCGTGCGACAGGATCACCATGCGCGGCGGCTCCTTACCGTCGTAGAACTGGCCGAGAAACGCCTCCATCACCTCGGTGGGGCTCATATCCTCGGCCACCTTGGGATAGAAGTCGCTGTTGCCCCAGTTCTGGTTGGCGCGAATGAAGAAGACCTGAATGCAGGCCTGCCCGCCCTCCATGTGCAATCCGATCACATCGGCTTCGGGCACACCCTGCGGGTTGACGCCCTGCACCGATTGCACGTTCGTCATCGCCTTGATGCGGTCGCGCAGGGCGGCGGCACGTTCGAACTCCATCCCGGCGGAGGCGCGGTTCATCTCGTCGGCCAGCCGCTCCTGGATCTCGGTCGTCTCGCCGCGCAGGAACCGCTCCGCATCGCGGACCGACTGGGCGTAATCGCTCGCGCTCACATAGCCCACGCAGGGCGCGCTGCAGCGCTTGATCTGGTAATTCAGGCACGGGCGCGTGCGACCCTCGAAATCGCTGTCCGAGCAGTTGCGCAGCAGGAACACCCGCTGAAGCTGATTGAGCACGCGGTTGACGGCGCCGGCGCTGGCGAAGGGGCCGAAATAGAGGTTCTTGCCCTTGTGGCCGCGATGCTTGCGGATCTGCGGGAAACCATGCGCCGTCGTCACCTCGATATTGGGGAACGATTTGTCATCGCGCAGGAGCACGTTGTAGCGCGGCTTGAGCTGCTTGATGAGGTTCTGCTCCAGCAGCAGCGCCTCAAGCTCCGTCTGCGTCGTCAGCACCATCATCGACGCGGTCTCGGAGATCATGCGCGCGATCCGCGGCGAATGTCCCTGCAGGCGCGTGTAATTCGCCACCCGGTTCTTCAGGCTGCGCGCCTTGCCGACATAGAGAACGCGGTTCTGCTCATCGAGCATCCGGTACACGCCCGGCGAGCCGTCGAGCGAGCGCAGGAAGCGCTTGATGACGTCCGGTCCCGTCGCCTTCGTCGTCTCGGTCATGTCCGCCTCCCGATTCCCCGGCCGCTGCCCCATCGATCGGTGGGGATCAAGACACGCCCGGACGATAGATAAGTTATTAAGGCTGTGGATAAAGCTGGGAGCCGATTTTCCTCGCCCTTAGGGATCAATGCTTTCGTCACATTTCTGATACAGTGGACCCCCGACCCGGAAATTATTCAAGACCTTGTAAGTAAATAGATATTTTCAACACATGCGGGATGACCAGAGGCAGATTTCCGATTCACCGGCCGGGTTCCCGCCGCACCTGCACAAAGTGGAGAAAAATTTGTCAGCAGCGGCTATTCGACGCCCAGGACATCCTCGGTGCGCCAGACAAGATGCTGTCCGCCATCAACGCAGATGAGCTGCCCGGTCAATGCTTTCGCCGATAGAATGTAGCGAAGCGCGGCCACGATGTCGTCCGGATCCGCCCCGCGCTCCAGGATCGTCGCCGCCCGCTGCGCCGCGAAATGCGCCTCCGATTGGCGCGCCCCGCGCAGCGTCGGCCCCGGCCCGATCGCGTTGACGCGCACCTTGGGGGCGAGCGCCTGCGCCGCCGTCCGCGTCAACGTCCAGAGCGCCGATTTCGCCAGCGTGTAGGTCATGAATTCCGGCGTCAGCTTTCGCACCCTCTGATCGATCATGTTGACGATGTTCCCGCGGGCCAGCGGCTCCCCGTCCGAACCCGCCTCCGGCACCTGCGCGGCAAAGGCCTGGGTCAGCAGGAACGGTGCCTGCAAGTTCGAACGCATGTGCCGGTCCCACCCCTCCCGCGTGGCGGTGGCGATCGTGTCGTGCTCGAAGATCGAGGCGTTGTTGACCAGAACCGTCAGCGCGCTCCCCAGCGCCTCGGCCGCACGCGGCACCAAGGCCTCGGCCGCGTCGAGGTCCGTCAGGTCCGCCCGCAGCGTGACCGCCCGGCGCCCCTCGGCCCGAACCGCCTCGGCCGTCTCCTCGGCTCCCTCGCTGGACGTGGCGTAATGCACCGCGACGTCATGACCGAACCGCGCGAGTTCCACCGCCATCGCCGCGCCCAACCGCGCCCCCGCGCCCGTCACCAGCGCCGTCATGCCAGCGCCCAGCCGAGATACCCCACGTACAAGGTGCACAGGGCCACGCCCCAGATCCGCGTGATGTCGCGGCCCATGAAGACGAACGGAACGAGCAGGAGAGAGGCTGCGCCCATAACCCAGAGATCCTTTTGCAGAAACGCATCGTCCACCGGCACCGGCCCGACCAGGACCGCGACCCCCATGATCGCCAGAAGGTTGAAGAGGTTCGATCCGATCACGTTGCCGAGTGCCACATCCGCATGCCGCCGGATCGCGGCCATGACCGTCGTCGCAAGCTCCGGCAGGGAGGTTCCGATCGCGACCAGCGTCAAGCCGATCACCGCTTCGCTGACGCCATAGGTCCGCGCGATCGCCGTCGCCCCGTCGACCAGCAGGCTCGCCCCGACGGGCAGGCCGATCAGGCCGAGGATCAGGAAGACCGCGACCTTCCACCCCGGCAGGCCCGGCTCCGCCCCCTCGACCTCGACATCGGCCTCGCGGCTGCTCATGAAGGTGGCCGTCAGAACGGCGGCCAAGGCGGCCAGCAGGACGATCCCGTGCCACCAGACGAGACGTCCCGTCAGGCACAGCGCCAGGAAAAGAACGGTCGCCCCGATCATGTACAGAAAGTCGCGCCGCGTGTCGTGGGCCGAGGTCCGCAGCACGGCGATCAGTGCAGGCACCCCCAGCACCAGCAGCACGTTCGCCGTGTTCGACCCCACGACATTGCCCAGCGCCAAACCCGGCGCGCCGTCGATGATCGCCTGAACGCTGACCAGAAGCTCCGGCGCCGACGTTCCGAAAGCCACGATGGTCAAACTGACGACGAGCGCCGGGATGCCCAGCCGCAACGCCAGATTGACCGCGCCCTTCACCAACGCGTCGCCCGCAAAGACAAGGATCACGAGGCCGACGGCCACGCTCAAAAACTCGTAGATCAAACGCTCATCCCTTTCCGCAGGGACATGGTCCCCGTCCGGCGCGTGGGGCGCCGCAATGCCGACATTTGCCGCGCACGAGGCGCGCCTGCCCGGGAAACCGCAGCCGTCCGAACATCGCGAGAACGGCCATGCCGATCAGGAAGAGGGTGACGATCTTGACGATCATTCAAAGACCGAAGCGCGCCCAGGCGACCCGCTCCTCCACGCCCTGCAGCCCAGCCTCCAGGACATTGGGCACGAGACGCTGGAACAGCGGCCTGCGCTGGCGGAAGGGGCGGAAGACGATCTTATCGCCGTAAAGCGCCTTCATGCGCGGCACCAGATGATCGATCCCGTCGACTAGCCCGGCCGACACGGCCTCCTCCCCGACGAATATCTCACCCGTGAACAGGTCCCGGTCCGTGGCAAGCTTATGCCCGCGGCGGGCACGAACATGATCGATGAAGCTCGAATGCACGCGCGCCTGTATTGACTTCAGCCGCTCAATGTCTTCGGCGCGCTCGGGTCGAAAGGGATCGAGGATCGACTTGTCCTCGCCCGCCGTATGGACGCGCCGCTCGATGCCGTAGCGCGCCAGAAGCTCGGGAAAGCCGAAGCCGGCAGAAATGACGCCGATGCTGCCCGTGATCGACGAGGAGTCCACCCAGATGTCATCGGCCGACGCGGCCAGCCAGTAGCCTCCGGAGGCAGCAACATCCTCGACGAAAGCATGGACCGGAACGCGCTTTTCCTCGGCCAGCCGCCGGATCTGCGCTCCGATAAGCGACGACTGCACGGGTGAGCCGCCCGGCGAGTTGATTGCCAGCGCGACCGCAACGGGGCGCCCACGCTTAAATGCCTGGTTCAACATGGGAGCAACGCCGGCGGCGGACAGCACCCCGCGGGAGCCGTTCGCCGAGATCATCCCTTGGAGACGAACGACCGCGACATGCGGTCGGCGTCCGGCGAGCTTGGAAATACGATTGAGCATGAGAGCCGATGTAGAGCGCCGCCTTCGCCGGAACAAGCAGCCCGCCCAAACCTATTTGATCGGCCGAAACTACGAGAGAATGCGAAGAGGCTTTCGTTGGCGCCTCGCGCGGAAATCATGCACCGAAACAAACGCTCGCTGCGGATGGACGCCACCAATCCGGTGCGGCCGGGATCCGCTCGGCGTCAACCCCGGCCGCGCGTGGCGTCGTATCAGTCTGTACTACCTGACAACGAACTCCGCATGCAGTGCGCCGGCCGCCTTTATGCTCTTGAGGATGTCGATCATGTCCCGGGCAGAGACGCCGAGTGCGTTCAATCCGGCAATCACGTCCGACAGGGTCGTCCCGCCCTGCACCAGAGCAAGTCCCGGCCCGGGTTGCTCCTGCAGCGCGACGCCCGTTCGCGGCACCACAACGGTCTGCCCGGCTGCGAACGGACTCGGCTGCACGACTTCCGGGGCCTCTTCGATCCGCAGCGTGAGGTTGTTCTGCGAGACGGCCACTTCGGAGATCCTGACATCGCTGCCCATTACGATCGTTCCCGATGCCTGATCCACGACCACTCTGGCCTTCTGCTCGGGCGTGATCGTGATGTTTTCGATCGCGCTCAGGGCATGCGCGGGCGAAGTCCGGCCCGTCCGCGAGACGTCCAGCAGAACCGTGCCGGCGTCCAGCATCCGTGCAACGCCACGCCCGATCTCCCGATTGATTGCCACCTCGACACGGGATGCCGTGGTGAAATCGGGATTGCGCAGGGCAAGCCGAATTTGCGTCAGGGCAGTAAAGTCAAAATCGACCTCCCGCTCGACGCGCGCACCGGCCGGGAGGACCCCGGCCGTCGGCACGCCTTCGATGACGGTCGCCGCGTCACCCTTTGCCGAAACCCCGCCGGCGATGATCGTCCCTTGAGCAACCGCGTAGGTCTCGCCATCCGCAGCCGTAAGCGGCGTCATCACGAGCGTCCCGCCAAGCAGACTACTGGCGTCCCCGATCGCGGAAACGGTCGCATCGATCCGCCCCCCGCTTCTGGCGAACGGAGGAAGAGTGGCTGTCACAATGACCGCGGCGACGTTTCTCGGCCGGAACTGCTCGCCGGTCACGTTAACGCCGAGCCGTTCGAGAATGCTCGCCATGATCTCTTCGGTAAACGGAGCGTTACGGAGCCCGTCTCCCGTCCCGTTCAGACCGACCACGAGACCGTAGCCCACCAGATCGTTTCCGCGAACGCCGTCGAATTCCACAAGATCCTTGAGCCTGATGGACTGTGCCTGCGCAATGGAGCCGACGAGAATGGCAACAAGCGTAAGCAGGACGATCCAGCGAGCGGATCCTGGAAACCGAAAGAGACGCGTCATACAGGATCCTCAGCGAAGAAAGTTCGTCAGTCGAAGACCGGATCGGCGAGCCGTGATCGCAAAGATCGTCTCCAGCCGCGTCATCTCATTTTCAAGCCGCGTCGCGGTCTCGAACGGGTCAGCCGTCACGAGATCGTTGTGACGCATCTGGAGCCTCACCCCTTCGTCGGCGATTCCGCTCGCCACCCGGGCCATTCGCTCCTCAACCCCTCCGATCCGCGCCTGAACGGACACCAGACCGTCGGCGGCGCCAATCGCCTGAGTGCTGAGCCTCTGGCCAAGGACGCTGCTCGCCGACTGGTCCATCGCGAACCCGACATCGTCCAGAGAAGCCGCCAAGGCAGCCTGCTTGAGAACTTCCCGCAGGCCCGGATCCGAAAGCGAGGTCGGCATTCCGATCGCGTTGCCGTCGCCGGTCGGAAACACCACCTCGGAAGCCGGGAACGCGGAGAGTGCGGTTGTTTCGATGCCGCCACCGGGCGCGAAGTACAGATCGAATGCGTCGAGCATATCGGTGGCATTCGCTGCACCGGCTGCGATGGCCGCCGTTTCGGTCAGAAGCGCAGTCAAGTTGATCGGCGGCGTGTCTGAGACGTCACCGTTTGCAAAGATCGCCCTGTCGCCGGACCGCGTCGAAAGTGCCGATACGATATCGGTAAGCGCGTTGCGCCCCATATCGGCGACGAGACGCGGATCCGAAAAGCCTCCCACCGACGCGCTGGTCAGTACCTGCGAGGTCAGTTTCTCCGAAACCTTCCCGACCGCCTCAAGAGCGGTCTGCGCCGTCGCCGTATAGCTCGAGGCGGCGGCAAGCGCGTGACGTCGTGCCTCGTTGGTACGAACATCGTGTGCGATGCGCGAAAACTCCGAAAAGTCGCTTGCGACGGCGCGGCCCAGATCGGCCTTCCGGCCACTTGACATCTCGGCGGTTAGCGTTGCGATCCGGGTCCGCGTCTCGACCGAGTGATCCTTCGGCCCGACGAATGGCGGGATGATGTTTGTCGTCATTTCAAATCTCCGTGAGACGTTGCATCATGTCGCCGACGACCTGGATGACGCGGGCATTCGCGGCATATGCTTGCTCGATCTCGATGAGACGGCGCATTTCCGCATCGACATCGACCGCACCGCCATCACGACGCTCAGACAGGCCGGTCGCTTCCCGCTGCCACAGATCGGAACGGTCGTCGGCCCGGACCCGATCCGCCGAACTGAGCGACTTGAGCGTTGCGATATGGCCTTTGGCATCGGATGCGCGGTCCGTCAGGCCCACGAGGGGCGGTGCGACACGCCGCGCCATCTCTTTGCCGTAGCTCAAAAGCAGGGTCGCATCCGCGCCACCGGGGGCCGTCGCTCCGAGACCATCGCGCAAACGCCAATGCTGATCTGGCTTGTCCGGCGCGACCTTCGAATTGATCTCGATCCGCCCCGCAAGACCGGGCGCTGCGCTGGAACTGAATGGACTCCCCTCATCCGTCAGCAGCCCCGGCGCAACGTCGGCCTTTTCAAACCGCTCCATCAGATCTGCAGCCACGGCATCCAAACGACGCGACGCCTCCGGTCCCGTCTCGTCGCGCAGGGTGAACAGCGCAGAGAGCGCTGCACCACCGACTCCGCCCGGACCTTCATCCGTCCGCACATCACGACCGTTGATCGTCAGTCCCGACAGATGTGTCGACGCTGATTTCCCAGCGTTGATTGTCATCGCGTGCGGCGTGAAGCCCAGTTCCTTGGCACTTCCGTCGAGCAGGATCGCCCCGGCCTTGGAGACGAGCGCGACCGCCCCGTGCTCCCGCGGAAGTTCGCGCAGAGGGATCTGCGTCGAGACCCGGTCGATCAGGACGGTCCGCTCGTCCATCAGAGTCGCCGTGTCATGCCCTCCGGAACTCAGGCGCCGGATGTCGACGTTCAGCCGCGCAATATCCTTGAGGTCGGTGTTGATCTGCTCGACCGTGGAGCCGATCTTATCGTCTGCGCGCTGGCGGGAAGACTGCACGACATCTTCGAGCCGGTTGAGATGGTCCGCCAGATCGGACGCCGCCTGCGATATCTCGCTCAACCGGATGGCGGAACTCGGCTCGGACGCAGCCGAGACGAAAGCGGCATCGAGGCGCGCAACGCGGTCCTGAAGACTGCCAGCCGCATCGGGGTCGCCGATTGCCGCGTCGAATTCCGCAGCGAAGCGTTGCGCCACGTTCGCGTCCGACAGGGCTGATTGTGCATCGCGGCGCAACTGGACGAGGCGGGGTTCCGTCTCGCGCGTCACGCTGAGACCGGAACCCGGAAGCCCCGTTCCGGCGCCAACGGCGCCCGCGCTCCTGCGGGCATAACCGGGGCGATCGGCGTTCGCCACATTCGAGGCGACGATCTCGGCGCGCCTGGAACTGAGACCGAGACCCGCCGTGGCGATGTTCAAGGATGCTGAAAGGCTCATGACGGGCTCCTTCTGGGGTCAGGTTCAGCGTTTGATGTTCGTCGTTTCCTGCAGCATCTCGTCCACGGTCTGGATGACCTTCGCGTTCGAGCTGTAGGCCCGTTGCGTCTGGATCAGCTGGGTGAGTTCGGACGCCACGTCGGTCGCGCTCTCCTCCCGCGCGAAGCCGACGACGTCGCCAACCGGCCCGTCCCCCGCATCCCACAGGTAGAATGCGCCGCTTTCGGAGGAGACTTGATAGGTCTGGTTCGCCAGCGGCTTCAGTCCGTTCGGATTGGGCACGTTGACGACCGGAATCTGGTAGATCGCCTTGGTGAACCCGCTGTCGTAGATGGCCGTCATGATCCCGTTCGCGTCGACCTCGATCGAAGCGAGGTTGCCGACCGGCGAGCCGTTCTTCGTGATCGTCAGCGGCGCGAACACGTCCGAAAGCTGCGACAGCCCCCGTGCCTCCTTAGGCTTGCCGATATCCAATTCCAGAGGACCACTCTGGGCCGCGATGGTCAGCAGTCCGGTATTTGCATCCCAATTGTGGGGCGTGGTCGGAGCTGGCGTTACCGTCTCCGCGTTAACACTCTTGATCGTTCCGCCGTGGTCGCCCGAATCGTCGAACTCGATCGTGAATTTTCCAATGGTTGCGTTGTTCTGCTCCTCATCCTGAATTGTCATCGTCCAGGTGTTCGTCGCTGCGTCACCCGCCGCGGGCACTGTCGGCTCAAAGCTGATGTTGAGGTTCTGCGCCTGCCCGAGATTGCCGAAATATTCGAGCGGCAGATCGATCGTGTCGCCAGACGCATCGGCCCGCGTCGCTGTGGCGGGCAGGTTCACCCCCAGCGAGATGCGCGTGGTCGCATCGCCCTCGAACTGGTTGGAATCGACGCGGACGGGGGTCAGGCCGCCGACCGTGTCGCGCGGGTTGGGCGGTATCTTGCCATCCTGGTTCGCGGCCCAGCCGAGCAGGACCTGACCGCTCGAGGTGCGCAGGATACCGTTCGCATCCGCACGGAAGGACCCGGTCGAGGTCATGCGCAGGGGGTAGTTTCCATTGCCGTCCAGCGCGGTGATCGGCGTGACCGGCAGCATGCCCCGGCCACCGATCGAGATATCGGTCGGGTTGTTCGTCGTGATGAGGGTGCCGCGCTGATCGATCGCGCGGCCGGTCGTGACGCGGACACCGCCCGCGGAATAGGCCCCCCGGCTCTGGTCGAGGACGAGCGAATGGAAATCCGCCACCGACCGCTTGAAACCGAAGGTCGCCGAGTTGGCGATGTTATCGGAGATCGTGGCCAGCTTGCTGGCGTTGACGTTCAGGCCGGTCACGCCCGCATTGAGAGAGGATGAGATCGTCATCGGTGGTCCTTCTTCGGTTCTCGGGTCCGACGCGGCACATGATCGCGGCGGTATGGTGGTGACCATGGCGGTCGGAGGTTAAGGGGCCGTCAACGTTGGGTTCTTTTCTGCGGCACGATTAACGCGGTGCGACGCGATCCCTCAGGACGATGATTTCGAGGCGATTGTTGCGGTCGGAGAGGGGGTCGGTGGCGGCGGGGCGGCGATCGGCATGGCCGGTCACGCGCACGACGCGCGCATCGCTGACGCCGACATCCGGCAGGATCGACCGCGCACCATGGGCCCGCGCCGAAGATCGCTCCCAAAGCTGCGGCTCACGCCGAACCACCGGAACCGCGGCGACGAACGATTCGACCGCCAGCGCATTCGGCACGCGGCGCAGTTCGGGCCCCATCGACGCAAACAGCCGTTCAAGGAGTTCCGTTGGCACGTCGCCCTCGAAGAGCGGCGATCCCGGCAAGTCGAAGAACTCGATCACCAGCCCCTCATCCGTCAGCCGCACCGCGACATGCCGCAGCTCCTCCTCGTCGAGGAGACTTTCGCCGCCCTTGCCGAGAATTGCGGCCTCCAGAGCCTTCAGTTCACCATCCTCGGCGGCGCTTCCGTTGGCATTCGTGTCCGTCACGCCACCGCGGCCCATCTCGATCTGGCTCGCATCCGCGGTCATCGAGCGGCCGCCCAGCGCCCCGTCCCCGCCGCCGGAGGCCCTGATGATCGCGGTGGTCGGACTGAAGTAATCGGCCAGGCCACTTCGCTGCTTTTCGGTGGTGGCATTGAGCAGCCACATCAGCATGAAGAAGGCCATCATCGCGGTGACGAAATCGGCATAGGCCACCTTCCAGGCACCGCCGTGATGGCCGCCGGCGATGATCTTCTTGCGCTTGATGATGATCGGGCGCGGCTTTTCGTTCTTCGCGTTCATCTCGGGCCTCCGACCCCGAGACCTAGGCAAACGGCGTAAAGAAACTGTCTACGGCGCCACCCAAACCGCACCGTTCGCGTCGAAACGCGCACGGCGATGCGATTCATGCGCCAGCGACAGCGCATCGATCGCCCGCACGCGGCCGACCAGCGCGGCGAATCGTGCGATCTCCGGGCTTCGCGTGACGTCTTCCGGCGCGCCGACGGGGGTGCCCGGGGCGGGGTCGGTTCCGTAATTCCTCCGCGCGAAGTCGGGAATGCGCGACCACCGCTCCGGCTCGGCCTCCAGAAGCCGCATCGTCACCGAAAGACGCAGCTGCATCTGCGTTTCGCTATCCCAGAACAGAAGGGCCGCACGAGGCTCCACCTCAATCGCACGGATCTTCGCGGTGCGCCGGTCGGAATGGATCTCGACCTCGCCCGCCTCCCGAACCGCCCGGCGGATTGCCACGACCCGCGCCTCGGGACCGGCCGCCCCCATCGTCGCCAGTGTGACATAGCGAAACGGATCGTCCGACACGGCCGCGCCCCGGTCGAGCCGGCCCCAGACATGATCCTCCAATGCGGTCAGGTCGTCGAAAGGATCACTCATAGCCCGTCATCTCCAGATATCCGGTCGCGGCATGGCTGCCCGTCGCACGAACCGGCCCCTCCCAATAGGGAAATAGCGTCGCTTGCCAGCTGTCCGGGTTCACCGCCGCAACCTCCAGCGCCACCCCCTCCGCCGGCAGCGCCAGGGACCAGCGCACAGGCACCTCGCGCCCCGCGACCTCCGCCCGCGCCAGCGGCTCGAGGACCAGCGCGTCTCCGTAAAAGGGCGTCACCGTCCCGTCGGGCGCGATCCACGACGCATACCGGAACCCAAGCCCCCCGCGCAGCGCGAACGCCATCAGCTTGTGCCCGTCGCCCAGATGCAGCGAGAACCAGTCCCACCCTTCTTGGTCGCCCTCGAGCGGCTGCGACGACCATTCCCGGTCGAGCCACCCCTGCCCCGTCACCGCGACCGGGCCCGACGGCAGGTCGAGCCTGCCCGACACCTCGTAGAAGGGCTGAGAATAGTAGTAGCTGGCCTGACCCGATTCGGACTTCACCGAGAATCCATCCGCCCCGTGCAGCACCAGCGGCCCGGTCGCCGAAAGCGCGAGGTCGTAGCCCGCCTCCTCCGTCCGCGCCGACAGCGAAAGGTCCGAGAAGTCTGGCCCCGCAAGCCGCCAGTCGTCGATCCAGGCGGCGAAGGGTGCCACCTCGACCCCGGCCTGACCGATCCCGCCACGGGCGAGACGCTCGCCGGTGAAATGGCGCTCCGGCGAGGTCAGGCCGAAATGCCCCATCCAGACCTGAGGCCCGCCGGGCGCGAGGGCGGTGCGGAACAGCGTCCATTGAATGCCGTAATCGCGCCCGTCCGCGCCCTGCAGGAACGCCGTGAGATACCACCATTCGATCCGGTAATCGGGATGGGGCCCGTGATCCTCCGGAAAGTCGAAAATCCGCCCCTCCTGCGGCAGGGCAAAGCCCGCGCCGCCCTGGCCCAGCCCGGCAAATCCCTGCGCCCCGGCAGGCAGCGCAAACCACAGCGCGATCAGCAGCACCCTAACGTTCATGCGCGAACACCTTCACCATCTGCGCGGGCGGCATCCGCCACAGCCGCCACGACGGCAGTGCCGCCGCCAGCGCCGCCGCCACCAGCGCCCAGCCCGTCAGCGCCAGCCACCCCCACGGATCGGGCAGCAGCGGCAGCCGCCAGCCAAAGGCCTGCACGTTGACGACCGACAACAGAACCCAGGCCAACGCGATCCCCACCGGCACGGCCAGCGCCGCCGTGAACGCCGCGAGGATCAGCGCCCGCACCAGATCCATCACCGCCAGCCGCGCCCGGCTCAGGCCCAGCGCCCAGACCGGCGCGACCTGCGGCACGCGCATCGTGCCCAGCGTCGTCAGCGAGGCCCAGAGCGCGAAGGCCGCCACGCCCAGCGTCAGGACGTTCAGCGCCGCCGTCACCGCGAAGGTCTGCTCGAAGATCTGCAGCGAGAAGGCCTTGATCGCGGCCTGGTCGACGACCTGTCCGGGGGCGAGGTCGAATCGGCGGGTCAGCGCCTCGGCCAGCGCCGACACCTCCTCCGGCGACACGCGCAGGGCCAGTTGCCCGACCTCCGCCTCGGGAAACACCGCACGGAACGCGTCGAGGCCAAGGATCGCCTGACCGCGCGGATTGCCGTAATCGGAATAGACCCCCAGAACCGGCTGCGTCCCCGCCCGGCCCAGATCGGCCTGCGTTCCGGCCCAGAGCCCCTCGCGCCGGGCAAGCTGCTCGTTGAGAAG
>NZ_CYPR01000061.1 GCF_001408515.1 Jannaschia seosinensis
TCATGCCGTCCTGGGACAACACCGCCCGCCGCGGCCCATCCGCCCATATCGCCTGGGGCGCCAACCCGATGACCTTCGAGCGCTGGCTGGAGCGGCTCTGCGCGGAGCGGCTGGATCAGTCCTATCGCGGCGAAATCATCGTGAATGCCTGGAACGAATGGGCCGAGAAGGCGATGCTCGAGCCGTCACGCCAATACGGCGACGCGATGCTGCGGGTTCTCGAACGTCACTCCGGCGCCAAGGCGCGCATTCGCAAGGATTAGGCGCGGCGTTCCGGTGTCGAACCTATTCTTGACGGCACGTGGATGCGGGAAAAGGGACCACTGCCGCCGGATCATCTCGGCGCGCCGCCTCGCAGAGCCGCCGTCGGACCGGCTGCGGCCGCTTCCAACCCGTAGACCCGCACCGCATTACCGCCCAGAACCGCATCGCGCGCCGCCGCACCCAAGCTTGCCCGGCCTCGGTGACCAGACCGGAAAGCTTGCAACTCACGTTCGGCAGATCCGCCAGCCGGGCCATGCCCGCGCGCCAATCCGGCCCCGGATCGGTGCCGCCGGCGATGTGCGGCTTGGCGCAGTGGTCGATGATGACGGACAAGTCCGGCAGAGCGCGGACGACCCGCGCAAGCGGGGGGTTGCACGAGGGCGTCGAAGCACAGACCCCTCTCCGCCAGCGCGCGCAGACCGCGCATCGCCTCGGGGCGTGCGATCCAGCCGGTCTCGGAGATGTCCTGCAGCATCGGCCGGATACCGACCAGCTTCGGATCGCGCGCCAGATCCGCCAGCCGCGCCACCACGTCCGGCCCGGCGAGATCCAACCATCCGACGACGCCGCGCACAAAATCCGTCCCGGCGGAAAGCGACAGCAGGAACCGCGTCTCCGCCTCCGTGGCGGCGGCCTGCACCAGAACCGTCCCGACGATGCCATGCCGCGCAAGGATCGGCGCAAGTTCGCCCGGCAGCACGTCTCGCCGGATCGGCGCGACATCGTCGCCCATCCAGCCGTAATCGCCCCGCTCGATCCGCCAGAAATGCTGATGCACATCGATCCGCATGGCCGTCCTCCCGCGCACGATCCTGCCCGCCCGCGCCGCGCCTGCCAAGCCGCGACCTTGCGACGCGCCGGCGCCGCCGCTACTCCTTCGCCGCGTAAGCGAAGGAGCGCCATCATGACCGACCGCAAGGGCATCATTCTCGCCGGAGGCTCGGGGACGCGGCTCTATCCGGTCACGGTGGGGATCTCCAAGCAACTCCTGCCGGTCTACGACAAGCCGATGATCTACTACCCGCTTTCGGTGCTGATGCTCACCGGCATCCGCGAGATCGCGATCATCACCACCCCGCAGGATGCCGAGCAGTTCCGCCGCATGCTGGGCGACGGCAGTCAATGGGGCCTGTCTCTGACCTATATCGCGCAGCCTTCGCCGGACGGGCTGGCCCAGGCCTATCTTCTGGCCGAGGATTTCCTCGCCGGTGCGCCTTCGACGCTGGTTCTGGGCGACAACATCTTTTTCGGCCACGGCCTGCCCGAAATGCTGCGCGACGCCGATGCGCGCCGCACCGGCGGCACCGTCTTCGGCTATCAGGTTGCCGATCCCGAACGGTACGGCGTGGTATCTTTCGATGCGGAGGGCCGCGCGGTCGAGATTGTCGAGAAGCCTGAGGTGCCGCCGTCGAACTACGCCGTCACGGGGGTCTACTTTCTCGATGGCGACGCGCCGCGCCGCGCGCGGGAGGTGCGGCCCTCCGAACGTGGCGAGCTGGAGATCACGTCGCTTCTGCAGATGTATCTCGACGAGGGAACGCTCGACGTGGCCCGGATGGGGCGGGGCTATGCCTGGCTCGATACCGGCACCCACGAAAGCCTGCTCGATGCCGGCAATTTCGTGCGTACGCTGGAGCGGCGGCAGGGCCTGCAGACCGGTTGCCTGGAGGAGATCGCCTTCCGGGCGGGATGGATCGATCGCGATGTCCTGGTCGCGCAGGCGGAGCTTTATGCCAAGAACCGCTACGGCCGCTATCTACTCGGATTGACGGGCGGCTGAGGGACGCGCCAGCCGCGACAGGACGGCGGCGCTGTCGACGCGTCCGATGGTCTGGCCGCCCCGCTGCACCGGGATCGGGCCGTCCCGCATCGCGCAGAGCCGCATGAGATCGCGGACCGGCATCGCCGCCGGAACCGCCTCGCCCGACGCCTCGCCCGCCTCGGCGATGTCGCCCGCCGTCAGCACGCCGAGCGGGTTCATATGGGCGACGAAATCGGCGACATAATCGCTGGCCGGATCGGTGAAGATCTCGGCCGGGGTGCCGCATTGCACGATCCGGCCGCCATCCATGATCGCGATCCGCCCGCCCAGCTTGAACGCCTCGTCGAGATCGTGGCTCACGAAGACGATCGTCCGTTTGAGCCGCGCCTGAAGCTCCAGAAGCTCGTCCTGCAGCCGCGTCCGGATCAGCGGGTCGAGCGCGCTGAACGGCTCGTCCATCAGCAGGATCGGCGCCTCGGTGGCGAAGGCGCGGGCCAGCCCGACGCGCTGCTGCATCCCGCCGGAAAGCTCGCTCACCTTGTGATCGGCCCACTCCGTGAGGCCAACCAGCGCGAGTTGCCGCTCGACCATCTCGTTGCGCTCGCGGGCCTTCATGCCAGACAATTCGAGGCCCAGCCCGACATTCTCCCGCACCCGCCGCCATGGCAGCAGGCCGAATTGCTGGAATACCATCGCCACGCGTTCCTGGCGCAGACGCCGCAGCTTGCGCCCCTTGGCGCGCGTGACCGACACCATGCCGTCGCCGTCGTCGATCCGAACTTCGCCGCGCACCACGGGGTTGAGCCCGTTGACCGCGCGCAAAAGCGTCGACTTGCCCGATCCCGACAGGCCCATCAGCACGAGGATCTCGCCCTCGCCCACCTCGAGCGAGCAATCGTGGACGCCCAGGACCTGACCTGTCGCCTCCTGGATCTCGGCGCGGTCGCGGCCCTCGTCCATCAGCTCCAGCGCACTGCGCGGCCGGTCCCCGAAGACGATGGAGACGTTGTCGAAGGCGACGGCGGGGCGGGTCATGGATTTTCCTCCGATACGAAATGCAGCAGGCCCGCACGTCCCGAAGGCCCGTCGTAGGGATGATGGATCCCGTCGTTCACGATCACCTGCGGCAGAAACGGTGTCTCTGCGTCAAGGCAGGCGAGGTTGGCGCCGATCGCGTCGGGGTTCGAGCGGCGGCAATGATCGGTGTAGATGCCGCGCATCGCGTCTTGCATCACCGCCGCTCCATCCGCAGCATCCGGTCGAGCATGATGGCCACGACCACGATGACGAACCCGCTCTCGAAGCCGAGCGACGTGTTCACCTGGTTGAGCGCGCGCACAACCGGCACGCCCAGCCCGTCCGCCCCGACCAGCGCGGCGATCACCACCATCGACAGCGACAGCATGATCGTCTGGTTCAGGCCGGTCATGATCTGCGGCAGGGCATAGGGCAGCTCCACCTTCCACAGGGTCTGGCGCGGCGTGGCGCCGAACGCCTCGGCCGCCTCGCGCAGGGCCGGCGGCGTGGAGGCGATGCCCAGATGCGTCAGGCGGATCGGCGCGGGCAGCACGAAGATCACCGTCGCGATCAGGCCCGGCACCATGCCGATGCCGAAAAACACGATGGCGGGGATGAGATAGACGAAGGTCGGCAGCGTCTGCATCAGGTCGAGAACGGGCCGCATGAAGGCATAGAGCCGCGGTCGGTGCGCCGCCGCGATCCCGATCGGCACCCCGATCAGCATGCACACCAGACAGGCCGACAGCACCAGCGTCAGGCTCTGGGTCGTCTCCTCCCAGTAATCCTGGTTGAGCACGAACAGAAACCCGACCGCCACGAAGAGGGCGATGCGCCAGGAGCGCTGCATGTACCAGGTGAAGATGACGAAGACGGCGATGACGAACAGGGGATGCGGGGTCTGCATCACCCACAGGATCGCCTCGATCACCGCTTCCATCACCGCCGCGAGCCCGTCGAAAAACGGCTGGCCCACATTCTGAAGCCACGTGAAGGCCTCCGCCGCCGCGTCGCCCACCGGCAGCTTGTTGTCGATCAGCCATTCCATGTAAGACGTCCATCCTCGCGTGGGTCAGGGCGCGGGCCATCCGGGCCCGCGCCGCAGATCGGATCAATCCAGCGCCGCCTCGACGGCCGCCATCGCATCGCCACCGTCGAAGGTGGTCACGCCGTCGAGCCACTGCTCCAGCACGCCGGTATTCGCCGACAGCCATTCTTCGGCGGCCTCGCGCGGATCGGCACCCTCATCAAGAATCGCGCCCATGATCTCGTTCTCCATCTCAAGCGTGAATTCGAGGTTCTGCAGAAGCTGACCCACATTCTCGCATTCCTCGACGAAGCCTGCGCGCGTGTTGGTGTAGACCGTCGCGCCGCCCAGATCGGCGCCGAAATAGTCGTCTCCGCCCTCCAGATAGGTCAGATCGAAGTTGGCGTTCATCGGATGCGGCTCCCAGGCGAGGAACACGATCGGCTCGCCGCGGCGGGTCAGGCGTTCCACCTGCGCGAGCATGCCCTGCTCGGACGATTCCCGCACGTCGAACTCCGACAGGCCAAAGGCATCCTCGTCGATCATCAGCTGGATCAGGCGGTTGCCGTCATTGCCCGGCTCGATCCCGTAGATCCGCTCGTCCAGCGCATCGGCATGCGCCGCGATGTCGTCGAAGGAATCGATGCCCATCTCCGCGGCCACTTCGTTGGCGGCCAGCGTGTATTTCGCGCCTTCGAGGTTCGCGCGCACCGTGTCGACCGTTCCGGCATCCTTGTAGGGCGCGATGTCGGCCTGCATCGTGGGCATCCAGTTGCCAAGGAACACGTCAATGTCGCCCTCGGCCATGGAGGTATAGGTGATCGGCACCGACAGGACCTTCACATCCGTCTCATAGCCGAGCGCGTCGAGCAGGTAGGTCGTGGCCGCCGTCGTCGCGGTGATGTCGGTCCAGCCGACATCGGCAAAGGTCACTTCGCGGCATTCGGAATGCGTTTCGGCCAGCGCGGCGCCGGCGGACAGCACCAGCGTGGCGGCGGTGAGGGTCGTGCGAATCATGGATCGTCTCCCTTGTTTGCAGATCGGAACGCCCCGACCTTGCGGCGGGGCTTTTTATTGATTGACTGATCAATTAAGACAACAGCCGTCGAGAAGCAAATCGTGTCGAGAGAGTGGAATGCCCCGCATCGGAATGGAACCCCTGCGCCGCGACGCGCTGGTCCGTGCGACCATCGCCGAGATCGCCGAGACCGGCGCGACCGACATCACCGTCGCCCGGATCGCCAGGCGTGCCGGCATGTCGCCGGCGCTGGCGCATCATTATTTCGGGTCCAAGGACCGGATGCTGCTCGCCGCGATGCGTCACGTCCTGTCGGTCTACGGCGCCGAGGCGCGCGGCGCACTCGCCATGGCGGACGGGCCGCATGCCCGGCTCGAGGCGATCGTGCGCGCCTCCTTCACGCCGTCGAACTTCCGCGACGAGGTCGTGGCCGCCTGGCTGAACTTCTACGTCCGTGCCCATCGTGACGCGGGCGCGCGGCGCCTTCTGCAGGTCTATCACGCGCGGCTGCGGTCGAACCTGCTCCATGCCCTGCGCCCCCTGTCGGATGCGCCCGAGACCCTGGCCGAGGGGGTCGGCGCGATGATCGATGGCCTCTACGTCCGTCAGGCGCTGCGCCGGGACGCGCCGGACGGGGCGGATTGCGCCCGACTCGTGCTGGATTACATCGAGCGGGGGCTGGCGTGACCAAGCCCAACATCCTGATCCTGATGGTCGATCAGCTCAACGGGACGCTCTTTCCCGACGGGCCCGCCGAATGGCTGCACGCGCCGAACCTCAAGCGCCTCGCCGCAAGGTCGCGCCGGTTCCGCAACGGCTATACCGCCTCGCCGCTCTGTGCGCCCGGGCGGGCATCGTTCATGTCGGGCCTGCTGCCGTCGCGCACGCGGGTCTACGACAACGCCGCCGAATTCGCCTCGGATATCCCGACCTACGCCCATCACCTGCGCCGCGCGGGCTACCGGACGTGTCTGTCGGGCAAGATGCATTTCGTCGGCCCCGATCAGCTTCACGGGATGGAGGAGCGGCTGACCACCGACATCTATCCCGCCGATTTCGGCTGGACGCCCGATTACCGCAAGCCGGGCGAGCGGATCGACTGGTGGTACCACAACATGGGCTCCGTCACCGGCGCGGGCGTGGCCGAGATCACCAACCAGATGGAATACGACGACGAGGTCGCGCATTTCGCGAAGCAATGGCTCTACGACGCCGCGCGGGGTCACGACGAACGGCCGTGGTGCCTGACCGTCAGCTTCACGCATCCGCACGATCCCTACGTGGCGCGCAAGCGGTTCTGGGATCTCTACGCGGATTGCGACCACCTGCTGCCGCCCGTGCCCGAGATGCCCTACGAGGCGCACGATCCCCATTCGCGCCGCCTCCTCGACGCCAACGACCGCGGCAATTTCGACGTCTCGCCCGAGGACATACGCCGCGCCCGGCAGGCCTATTTCGCCAATATCTCCTATCTCGACAAGAAGGTGGGCGAGGTGCTGCAGGTTCTGGAGGATACGCGGCAGGAGGCCGTCATCCTCTTCGTCTCCGACCACGGCGACATGCTGGGCGAGCGGGGGCTCTGGTACAAGATGAGCTTTCTCGAAGGCTCCGCCCGCGTGCCGATGATGATTGCCGCGCCGGAGGTTGCGCCGGGGCTCGACCTCACGCCCGTCTCCAACGTCGATGTCTGCCCGACGCTCTGCGATCTGGCCGGCGTCGACATGAGCGAGGTCGCCCCGTGGGTCACGGGCGAATCCCTCGTGCCGCTGGGGCAGGGCGGGACGCGCGTGACGCCGGTGGCCATGGAATACGCGGCCGAAGGGTCCTGCGCCCCGCTGGTCGCCCTGCGGCAGGGGCGGTGGAAATACACCAAATGCTCCCTCGACCCCGAGCAGCTTTTCGACCTTGAGGCCGATCCGCACGAGCTGACCAACCTCACGGATGATCCCGCGCATGCCGGCACGCTGACCGCCCTGCGCGCCGAGGCCGATGCCCGCTGGGATCTCGCCCGCTTCGACGCGGAGGTCCGCGAGAGCCAGGCCCGCCGCCACATCGTCTACGACGCCCTGCGTCAGGGCGGCCACTATCCATGGGACTGGCAGCCGATGCGCGTGGCGAGCGAGCGGTACATGCGCAACCACATGGACCTGAACATCCTGGAAGAGGCGCAGCGCGCCCCCAAGGACTGAACGCGATTACCCATGGGTAATCGCCGCAACCTGCTGATCCGATTGAGGTAAAAAATGACCAGACCCGATGCGCAGCCCGCCGCCAGCCACTTTGTCGATGGCGCCTATGTCGAGGACACGTCCGGCGACGCCATTCCCGTCATCTATTCCGCCACCGGCGAAACGGTCGCGACGGTCCATGCCGCGACGCCCGAGATCATCGACCGCGCGCTCGACTCCGCGACCCGCGCACAGACCGAATGGGCCCGCACCGACCCGGCGGAGCGGGGGCGCGTCCTGCGCCGTGCGGCCGACCTGCTTCGGGCGCGCAACCGCGAATTGTCGGTGCTCGAGACGCTCGATACCGGCAAGCCCCTGCAGGAGACGCTGGTGGCCGATGCGGCGTCGGGCGCCGACGCGCTGGAATATTTCGGCGGTCTGGCCGTCGACGTGACCGGCACGACGATGCGCTTCGGCGACGACTGGGCCTATACGATCCGCCGCCCGCTGGGGGTCTGCGCCGGGATCGGCGCGTGGAATTACCCGACCCAAATCGCCTGCTGGAAGGCCGCGCCCGCGCTCGCCACCGGCAACGCGATGGTGTTCAAGCCGTCCGAGACGACGCCGCTCTGCGCGCTCAAGGTGGCCGAGATCCTCGTGGAGGCGGGTCTGCCCGCGGGGCTCTTCAACGTGATCCAGGGCGCGGGCGAGGTGGGCGGCCGCCTCACCACCGATCCGCGCGTCGCCAAGGTCTCGCTCACGGGATCGGTGCCGACGGGGCGCAAGGTGGCGGCGGCCGCAGCGGGCGGCATGAAGCACGTGACGATGGAACTCGGCGGGAAATCCCCGATCCTCGTCTTCGAGGATGCCGATATCGAGGATGCCGTGTCGGGCGCGATCAACGGCAATTTCTATTCCTCCGGACAGGTCTGCTCCAACGGCACGCGGGTCTTCGTGCAGGAGGACGTCGCCGAGGCGTTCCTCGACCGCCTGCGGGTGCGGCTGGACGGCGTGCGCTCCGGCGACCCGCTCGACGAGGCGACGAATTTCGGACCGATGACGACGCAGGCGCAGATGGAGATCGTGCTGCGTCATCTCGACACCGCGCGGGCCGAGGGGGCGACGATCTTCGCGGGCGGCGGGCGGATGGCGCGCGACGGCTTCTGGATCGAGCCGACCGTGCTGACGGATCTGACCGACGACATGACCTGCGTGCGCGAGGAGATCTTCGGGCCCGTCATGTCGGTCCTGACCTTTTCCACGGAGGAGGAGGGCGTCGCGCGCGCCAATGCCACCGAATACGGCCTTTCGGCCGGGCTCTTCACCCGCGACCTCGCCCGGGCGCACCGCGTGGCGGCGCGGCTGGAGGCCGGGACGATCTGGATCAACCAATACAACCTGACGCCTGCCGGGATGCCGTTCGGCGGCTCCAAGGCCTCGGGCATCGGGCGCGAAAACGCGCGGATGGCGATGGACCATTTCACCGAGGCCCAGAGCATCTATGTCGGCATGGGCCCGGTCGAGGCGTCGTTCTGATGCCCGGGATTTCAGCGGATTACGTCATCGTCGGCGCCGGCAGCGCCGGCTGCGCGATCGCCTATCGTCTGGTGGAGGCGGGGCATACGGTCGCGATCATCGAACATGGCGGCTCCGATGCCGGGCCGCTGATCCAGATGCCGGGGGCGCTGTCGTTCCCGATGAATATGCCGCGCTATGACTGGGGCTTCCGCAGCGAGGCCGAGCCGGGCCTGGGCGGGCGGGAGCTCGTGGTGCCGCGCGGCAAGGTCCTTGGCGGGTCGAGCAGCATCAACGGCATGGTCTATGTGCGCGGGCATGCCTGCGATTACGACCACTGGGCCGAGGCGGGCGCGGCGGGCTGGTCCTTCGCGGACGTGCTGCCCTATTTCAAGCGGATGGAGACGTGGCACGATAACGGCCATGGCGGAGATCCCGAGTGGCGCGGCACGAACGGGCCGCTCCACGTCACGCGGGGCACGCGCGCGAACCCCCTCTACCGCGCCTTCGTCGAGGCCGGGCGCGAGGCGGGCTATCAGGTCACCGACGATTACAACGGCGTCCAGCAGGAGGGCTTCGGCCCGATGGAGCAGACGGTCTGGAAAGGCCGCCGGTGGTCCGCCGCAAACGCCTACCTGCGCCCCGCAAAGGCGAGCGGGCGGCTGCGGATCGTGCGCGGGCTTGCGGAACGGATCGCCTTCGACGGCAACCGCGCCGTCGGGGTCGAACTTGCGGGCGGGCGGGTCGTGCGGGCGCATGGGGAGGTGATCATCGCGGCCTCGGCGATCAACTCGCCCAAGCTTCTGATGCTGTCGGGGATCGGCCCGGCCGGGCATCTGCGCGACCACGGGATCGAGGTGCGGGCCGACCGGCCGGGCGTCGGCACGAACCTGCAGGACCACCTGGAAATCTACGTCCAGATGGCGGCGAGCCGTCCGATCACGCTGTTTCGCTACTGGAACCTGCCGGGCAAGGCCTGGGTCGGGGCGCAATGGCTTTTTTCGCGGACGGGGCCGGGGGCGACGAACAACTTCGAGAGCGCCGCCTTCATCCGGTCGCGTGCCGGGGTACGGTATCCGGATATCCAGTATCACTTCCTGCCGCTTGCGGTGCGTTACGACGGCAAGGTCGCGGCCGAGGGGCACGGCTTTCAAGCGCATGTCGGGCCGATGCGCTCGAAGTCGCGCGGCGACGTCACGTTGCGCGACGGCAATCCCGCATCCGCCCCGCGCATCCGGTTCAACTACATGAGCCATCCCGACGACTGGGTCGATTTCCGCCGCTGCATCCGCCTGACGCGCGAGATCTTCGCGCAGGACGCCTTCGCGCTCTACCGCAAGCACGAGATCCAGCCGGGCGAGGGGGTGCAGACGGATGACGAACTCGACGCGGCGATCCGCGAACATGCCGAAAGCGCCTATCACCCCTGCGGCACCTGCCGGATGGGCGCGGCCGACGATCCCGGCGCGGTGGTCGATCCCGAATGCCGCGTGATCGGCGTGGAGGGGCTGCGCGTGGCCGACAGCTCGATCTTTCCCCGGATCACCAACGGCAACCTGAACGGCCCGTCGATCATGGTGGGCGAAAAGGCGGCCGATCACATCCTGGGACGGCGTTTGCCGCGTGAGAACGCACAGCCGTGGATTCACCCCGACTGGGCGAATGCGCAGCGCTAGGGCCGCCTGCGCCGCCGCGTGACGCTTGCGTCCGTGCGCCAACGGTGGTCCCTTGCAGGCATGAGCCCCGCCAAGGGGCCGTATCCAACGGGAGACCTTCCATGCTGAGAACCACAGCCATCCTGACGACGCTGGCGCTGACCGCCGGCGTCGCGAATGCCGAGACGCTGCGCTGGGCGCGCGCCGGCGACAGCCTGACGCTCGACCCCCATGCCCAGAACGAGGGGCCGACGCACACGCTGTCGCACCAGATCTACGAACCTCTCATCATCCGCGACGTCACCGGCGCATTCGAGCCGGCGCTGGCGACCGAATGGTCGGTCAACGAGGACGACCCGACCGTCTGGACCTTCGAGCTGCGCGAGGGCGTGACCTTCCACGACGGGTCCGAATTCACCGCCGAGGACGTCGTCTTCAGCTTCGAGCGCGCGAAGTCCGACAATTCCGCCATGAAGGAGTTGCTGACCTCGATCACCGAGATCCGGGCGGTGGACGACCACACGGTCGAGTTCGTCACCGAGGGTCCGAACCCGATCCTGCCGGCCAACTTCACCAACCTGTTCATCATGGATTCGGGCTGGGCCGAGGCCAACGACGTCGTCGAGGTGCAGGACATGGCGTCGGGCGAGACAACCTTTGCCGCCACCAACGTCAACGGCACCGGCCCCTACACCCTCGTCAGCCGCGAGCCGGACGTGCGGACCGTGCTGGAGGCCAATCCCGATTACTGGGGCGTGGATCAGTTCCCGCTCGACTTCGACCGGATCGAATACACGCCGATCCAGAACGCGGCCACGCGCGTCGCGGCGCTCCTGTCCGGCGAGGTCGACTTCATCCAGGACGTGCCGGTGCAGGATCTCGGCCGCGTGGGCGAGACCGAGAACCTCGTGGTCAAGACCGCGCCGCAGAACCGCGTGATCTTCCTCGGCATGAACATGGGCGCCGACGACATTGCGGGCGACGACGTGGAGGGGGCCAACCCCTTGTCGGACGTGCGCGTGCGCCGGGCGATGAACATGGCCATCAATCGCGACGCCATCCGGCAGGTCGTGATGCGGGGCCAGTCGCTGCCCGCCGGCATGATCGCGCCGCCCTTCGTCAACGGCTGGACCGAGGAGCTCGACGCCGTCGAGCCGCAGGACATCGACGCCGCCAAGGCGCTGATGGAGGAGGCCGGCTATGGCGACGGCTTCTCGCTGCAACTCGACTGCCCGAACGATCGCTACGTCAACGACGAGGCGATCTGTCAGGCGGTGGCGGGCATGCTGGGCCAGATCGGCATCACCGTGAACCTCAACGCGCAGACCAAGGCGCTGCACTTCCCGCTCATCCAGAACGGCGAGACCGACTTCTACATGCTGGGCTGGGGCGTGCCGACCTATGACAGCGAATACATCTTCAACTTCCTGACCCACACCAAGGAAGGCGATCGCGGTTCATGGAACCCGACCGGCTTTTCCGACGCGGAAACGGACGCGAAGATCGTGAGCCTGGCCTCCGAGACCGACCTCGAGGCGCGCAACGCCACGATCGCCGAGATCTGGCAGACGATGCAGGATGAGCGGCTCTATATCCCGCTGCACCACCAGGTCCTCAACTGGGGGATGACCGAGCAGGTCGGCACCGAGGTCAGCCCCGAGGACGATCCGAAGTTCAAGAAGTTCTCCGTGGTGGAGTGACGCCAGCGGCATGACCTTCGCGAAGGGGCCCTGCGGGGCCCCTTTCCTGTTTGTCGGAGGGTGCCGGCCCCGGCGGCGATGTTCCTGACGCCGGATCTCAACGTTATGTTCATTCCCGGTCGGTATCCGCCGCAAAGCAGCCGTGATGAGCTGCGTCGCACGAGGTTCGGGTCCATGCGCAAGCTGTTTCAACGCCGCCGAGGTGCCGGTGTCCCGGCATGGATGCTGAGCAGTGCCTTGGAGCAGGCGATCGATGCGGTGGTGCTGATCGATGCCACGAATGCGGTCATCTATTTCAACGACGCGGCCGAACGGCTCTGGGGCTATGCGCGGGACGAGGTTCTCGGGCGGAATGTCTCGATGCTCGTCCCCGAAGCGCACCGGCACAATCACGACGCCCTGATCGACGCCAACCGGACCACCGGCCATAACAAGATCGTGGGCACCAGCCGCGAGGTCACCGTTCATCGCCACGACGGAGAGATCGTGCCCGTGAGCCTCGCCCTATCAAAGATGCGCATCGGCAAATCGTGGGGCTACGCCGCCTTCGTGCGGGACATGTCCAAGGAGATCGCGGCGCGCCACCGCATGCTCGACCGCGCGAGCGGGAGTGTCGATCTCGTCGCCGCGGATTGCCAGGAGGTCGCGGGCCTGTCGACCAAGATCAGCAACGCCGCCGCCCGTCAGGCATCCTCCGCGCAGGAGGCATCGTCGGCCATGGAGGAGATCGCGGCTTCGATGCGGCATTGCGCGGAAAATGCCGCGACCACCGAGACCATCGCCAAGAGCTGTTCCGTCGATGCCCAGCGCGCCGGCGATGCCGTGTCCCGCGCCGTTGCCGCCATGTCGGCCATCGCCGAGAAAATACGCGTGGTGCAGGAGATTGCGCGCCAGACCGACCTTCTGGCGCTGAACGCCACGATAGAAGCGGCGAGTGCGGGGGTGCACGGGAAAGGGTTCGCTGTCGTGGCCGACGAGGTGCGCAAGCTTGCCGAGCGGGCCCAGGTCGCGGCGTCCGAGATCGGCCGTCTCTCCCACGAGACGCATGAGGCGTCGCACGAGGCCGGGCGCGAGATTACCGCCCTCGTCCCCGAGATCGCCCGCACCGCCGAACTGGTCGAGGAGATTTCGGCCGCCACGCGCGAGCAACAGGTCGGCGCCGAGCAGATCAACCGGGCCATCCGCGATCTGGATCACGTGATCCAGGAAAATGCGGCCACGGCCAAGGCATCCACGGTGACCAGCACTTCGCTCACCGAGCGGTCCGACGATCTGCGCGCGCTGATCGAGGCGCTGCGCGATGGTGTCGAGAACGGCGCGACGCGCCCTGTCGGGCCGGGGACTGCCGTGCCGCAGAAACCGCTGCGTGTGGTCGCCGCGGCAAGTTAGGTGCGGGTTAGGCTCCGCCTGTACACCTAACCCGGATAATTCACGAGAAGGCGGCGGAGGTGGCATAACCGTCTGAAACTATGTATTTTTTGGTTATTGACGCCAAAGATTCAGATTTCAGCAGGACGACCTCCGCCATGACCCAGTCTACGTGCTCCACGCCCCGCCTGTCACGCCTTAACGGTAAGCCGGTCCTACTCGGGTTTGACGGCGCCGACATGAGCTCCGACGCCGGCCTGACCCTGCTGCGCGAGATCGAGCGCAGGGCGGGTCTGGCGCAGCGGCTCGCAGATTGCCTGCACGATCCGCGTGACCCGGCGAAAGTTCAGCATAGCCTGTGCGACATCATTCGGTTCCGGATCATGATGATCGCGGCGGAATATGAAGACGGCAACGACGCGGCAGCCCTGCGGTACGATCCCAGCTTCAGGATCGCACTGGAGCGTGGCCCGGAAACAGGGCCGGCCTTGTGTTCGCAGCCGACGATCTCGCGCATGGAAAACCTGCCCGACGCCCGCGCCCTTATCCGCATGGGCCGCGAGATGATCCGGTTCTATTGTCACTCCTTTGCGCGCCCCCCAAGCCGGATCGTGCTCGATATCGACGATACCTTTGACGCGGTGCATGGGCACCAGCAGCTGCGCCTGTTCAATGCGTTCTACGACGAGTTCGGCTTCCAGCCGATCGTCGTGTTTGACGGTGAGGGCCGGCTCGTGGGGACACTGCTGCGCCCGGCCCGCCGCCCCAATGGGGCCGAGAGCGCGGCCCATATCCGCCGGTTGATCCGGCAGATTGCCAGG
>NZ_CYPR01000062.1 GCF_001408515.1 Jannaschia seosinensis
TCCGGGCCGCCCGTAGCGGTCGCGGAACAGGTAATGCGACAGGAACCCGCTGAAGAGCGTGGCCCGCTGACGCGTCCCGTCCGGCAGGATCTTCGCAACCAGACAGCGGTCGTTGTCGTAGAGGACCGATGCGGGCACCTTGCCAAAGAACGCGAAGGCGTGGACGTGGCCATCAATCCAGGCTTCCGCTGTCGCCGCGGGATAAGCGCGCACAAAGCAGGCATCGCTGTGCGGCAGGTCCATGACGAAGAAATGCGCCTTCTGCTCGACGCCGTCGATGATGACCACCGCCTCGCCAAAGTCGGCCTGGGCATGACCGGGCGGATGCGCCAGCGGCACGAACATCTCTCGGCCGCGCCGCTCGCGCTCCCGCATGTAGTCCTTCACGATCGTATAGCCGCCGGCGAAACCATGCTCATCGCGGAGCCGTTCGAACAACCGCTTCGCCGTGTGCCGCTGCTTGCGATGGACCTCGCGATCGCCATCCAGCCAGCCGTCGATGATCCCGGTGAACCCGTCCAGCTTCGGCCGCTTCACGGGCGCCGTTCGCCGGTATCCTGGAGGAATCGAGAACGCCAACATCTTCTGAACGCTGTCGCGCGAAATCCCGAAGTGATACGCCGCCGCCCGCTGGCTCATGCCCTCCGCACAGGCCAATCGCACCTTACGATACAAGTCCACGGTGAAAATCCTCCCGCCCTCCCTGCCGCCAGAGAGGGTAAAGGTGGACGACTTTTACGCCGCCCGCAGCAGGCTCATCCCGCCGCTACCGTGGCAGACTTTTGCACCGCCGTTCTCACAGCCTACTGCGAATCCCGCGAACTCTGCGATTCCCGCAGGTCAGAGGCTTCGAGTCCGGGACGCGGAGCGCCACAGGCGCATGCCGACGAGGGGTGCGCTTCATGTCACGTCGCCGGTCCCCCGCACTGCGGTCCAAGCCGCGTTGCGTGCTTTCCCTCGCACCACCGTTCCATTCGCCAGCGGAACAAGCCATCCGTGCTTTCCGAGAAATGACAGCGCCGCATGCGCCTTTACCGCCTCGCGCAGAGAGTTCGGTCCCCTGTTTTTCACCTCTGCGTTTGTCACGTCCGGATGCGGCCAAGCTTCGACAAGCCACCGGCGCAAGGCCTCAGCTTGACTGGTTTCCGCCGATACCGTCGCCGCACTGTCGAGGCGCATTGCCTCAGAAAGGTAGAAGCGCGCCAAGGTGATCGCGTCGGCCATGTCTCGGGGATCAACCTCACGGGCTTGCAGATTGCGCCAGCGTGTCAGCACGGCCGCTATACGCGCCGCCTGTTCTGCCGCCTTTGATGCCGTGCCGGTGTACTGGCGAGTTCGCGCCCCTTCGCCTGTGTCCCTCTATGGCGCCCCAGAAGCTCCCGCGCGCCGCTTGAAAGGGCTAGGCCCGCTCTCGTCGCCCGGCTATCCTCCTGGTTTGACGTCATGGGCCCTCATGGGGCGTTGTTGCGCTAATCCAGTAGAGGGCGGAGGATCCTCTCACCTTTAGGGCTTCAGGCAACGGCCTCGGTCTCGGCGGTGCCGAGCGTTTAACCGGTTCATGATGGCGATGCGGATATGGATTTCTGCGGTCCGGCGGTCGGGATCTCGTGACATGATCCGCTCGCCGAAGGTCTTGAGGCAGTTCATCCGAGCCTCGACCCGGCTTCGGACGTGATAGCCCGCCCATCGTTTCCAGAGCGCCCGGCCCAGATGACGCGTGGGGCGCAGGATCTCATTGCGGGCGATCGCTGCCGGACAATCCTCCTTCCAGGCGCGCCCGTTGCGGCGGATGGATATGACCGCATCGGCGTCCCGCCGGATGACAGCTGCGTGGCACCGCCTCGTGTCATAGGCGCCATGCGCGGTGACCGTGGCAATCTCTTCATCCTCTGGTCATCCTCTGGAATTTGCGACAGCAGCTCCGGCAGCAAGGGGCTGTCGTCCTGGCGGCTCGAGGTGAACTCGACCGCCCGGATGTTCCCGGTCTGCGTGTCCATGGCGATATGGACCTTTCGCCATTGTCTCCGGCGGGATGGACCATGTTTGCGCGCCTGCCATTCGCCATCGCCACGGAACTTCACCCCAGTGCTGTCCACTGCCCGGCAGGGCATTGCGCAGCAATGTCCCGAGAGGGGATCAGCAGATTCAGGGGCGCACCCGAGCGACGAAACGGGATCTGCACCGCGTCACATCCCGGAAGGTAGTATGGCTGTTTCTTGAACAGCTCTGGCTTGATTTTGTGCCAGTCCTTCATGGCCTGCAAGGGCGCCTTGCTGGCCAACGCTGATTGCGGGAGCTGCTGGTTGTAGAGCCAGACGTATCGGTGGAGCGTGGTCTCCAGGTCCTCGCCTGATCGGAAATGGTGGCTCTGCAGGACCTCTTCGATCCGGCCGTTGAAGCGCTCGACCATTCCGTTGGTCTGCGGCGACTTCGGCGGGGTCAGGCGGTGGTCGATGTCGAGGGCGGCGCAAAGCGCGTCGAACGCGTGCTCTCCCGTGGCAGTCCGCTTGCGCAGGCCGAAAAGGCGGTCGGTGAACTCCTTGCCATTGTCGGTGAGAATGGTGCGGATGCGGATCGGGCAGGCGCGCTCCAGATCGCGCAGGAAGCGCCGTGCGTTGGCCGCGGTCTTTGCCGGGAAGACACGGATGAAGACCCATCGGGTCGCCCGGTCGATGGCCACGAAGAGGTAACGGCGGCGGGTCTCATCGGCCATTTGCGGCAGGTATTTCACGTCGATGTGGAGGTAGCCCGGCTCGTAGGCCTTGAAGGCGCTGTGCTTCGGCTTGGCCGCCTTGGTCTTCAGGTCGCGCAGGTTCCCCACGCCATGCCGGCGCAGGCAGCGGTCCAGCCCCGAGCGCGAGGCGTTCGGGTTCAGGAACTCCCGCACAACCGCCAGCAGATCATCCAGCGACACCAGCAGCGCCTTTCGCAGGGCCACCGCGACGGCCTCCTGCGGTGGTGTCAGCGTCGTCTGGAGCCTGTGCGGCGTGTGGCTGCGATCCGCGACGCTGTCGCGCTTGCGCCACTTGTAAACGGTCTGCTCCGTTATGCCGAAGCGCTCGGCCAGGACCGGAGCAGGCTCCGTGCTCGCCTGGATCGCCGCCCGCACCTTCGGCGTGGTCGTGGCCTGCTTGTGAAGATGTATCAGCATGGTCGTGCCCCGTCTCGAAGGTCCCTCAGAACCGATCTTGCCATGAAGAGCGCGGATCGTCGCGGGGAAAGGTGATCATCCGGGACGGAACAGCTACCATGCAGCCCGTGAAGCCGCCCTGCCGACCACTGAAGCCCGGCCAATGTCATCCAGTTATTCGAAAGCAAGACCCCCATGGATCAGCAGGGCGACGTCATTGGTCTAAGGGTTCCATCCCCGTACATGTGTTCTCAAACGGTCGTTTTGCCCCTTCCCACAAGGCTCCATCACGTCAGCAAACTGGTTCAAACAGAACCTCCGAGCGAAACCTGAATGGCTTCGGCACATTCGCGGCTAACTGCAGGAACTGACGCTCGCTGCGTCCCGACGAACTGATAGAAGTGGGCTGATGCTGTTGAAAATCTCCGGGCTTGATCGGGGCAAAGGCTTCTGATTCCCTTGAATTATAGGGATTTGGAGGCAGTGCGATCACACTACACGACTCCGCAGGGCTTTCGTGCTTCTGGGTTGATCCTCTGCCACGACGCGATGGCGTCGAGGGGATCGGATCTGAGGCGGCTTCGGATGTGGTCGAAGCCGGTTCGAAACCAGGATCTGGCGTAGTGGCCGTGGCTTTTGCGCGGCGGCGCGCGCTTGCCGAGAAGGTCTGCGGCGGCGCGACCGGCCCAGGCAAGGGCAAGCGCGACAAGGGACATGAGCAGAGCGAGTTTGCGTGGATCGGTGAGACGTGTGTCCTCGAGGTTGAGGCCACGCGTCTTGGCATCGCCGAACAGACATTCGATCGCCCAACGTTTGCGGTAGGTTTCGAGCGCGGTGCGCGGCGCGACGTTGGTAACCACGATCAACCACTCTCCCTTGAGCGGCTTGGCCGCGACGTTCAGGAGCGGCGTATTGCTGGCGGCTGCGTCCTCGCGTGTGCCGAGGCGGGCGCGAAAAGCCCGGCCACGGCGGGCCAGGCGCAGCCTTGCGCGCAAGGTAAGGTCGTGACCGTCCTCGGTCGTAATGCGAAGATTTTCCCTTACGCGGATAGCAAAGGGGATATTGTTTTTACTAAGAAATTCCATCCATCCTGCGCCGACAAACTCGCGATCGGCAAGCAGCAGACGGATGGTCGTCGCGGGAAAATTCGCGAGATATCGCTCCATCAGGGCGATGCGCATGTCGGTGTCGGAACACCCGCGGCCTTCGATCAGGCTCCAGACCAGGGGGACGCGGAAACGACGGGTGACGACTGCGAGCACGAGAAAGTTCACCTCGGTCTTGCCGATCTGCCAGTTGGTGCGGTCGAGCGCGAGCAGCCACGATTTGTTCAGGCCCAACAGCCGGACCAGAAGCGGGAGCGACCAGTCCTCGTCGAGATGGACGTGCTGGAAGAAGCGTTGCAACCGACGGTATGTTGACGAGGTCAGGGCCGATCCCGGTCGTTCGCAGGCAAGATGGCCGAGGTTCACGCTGCGCGCGCTGACCATGCCGATGACGATCATGCAAAGCGTCTCCAGACGGCTCTTGCTCAAGTCGAGATCTGGACGCAGNATATTCGTGAGGGCGGAGATGGCGTGGTGAAGCATCGGACGTTTCCTTGGTCGGAGTCGTCCAGTTGAATCCATCCAGCCGCCCTCAGCCAGCACTGTGTCGTGTAGTGTGGAATCTTTGGCGTCGATAACCAAAAAATACAGAGTTTCAGACGGTTACGCCACCTCCGCCGCCT
>NZ_CYPR01000063.1 GCF_001408515.1 Jannaschia seosinensis
CGCCACCGTGTGAGAAGCGAACGAGAGATCTCGTAGCGTCGTGCCGTCGCTGCTGCCATCCGAGGCGCCGCATAGCTCTCCTCAACGATCCGCACCTTCTCGGCGTCAGTCCACCGACGCCGCCGGCCGGTATCCGTGACCGAAAGAACCTCTACTTGGGACATGAAGCTATGGTCTGTCATAGCTTCATGCTCTTAAAGGCAGCCGGGTGGGTCGGTCAGACGGCCCTCGGCGGAGGCATACCCTAAATCAGTGCAGCGTGACGGGTCGGTCCGTTGGCAATGTCTCCAAAGCTTGCGCGCGCGCCTTCTTACAAGATTGGATTATGACGTTGATTTCCGTCTCCGCGATGCGGGTCATCTGCTGGAAATGCCGGATGGTTTCGGTCATGGTATCCAGGCTCGCCTGGTCGTCAGCGAGTTGCTCTGTACCGGCAAAAATCGAGCGCATCTCGCCGAGAATACTGACTGCCTTGTGGGCGCTCTCGGGCAAATCCAGCTCCTCTTTGTCCCCGAAAAGCCCGTCAACAAACCCTTCGAGTTCCTCCCGTCTCACCCGGGAAAACTTGTTCAGGTACTCCAAACTCGCGGGAGCCGTTGCGATCCGGCCAAGCTTGAACGGGTCAGTGCGCTTCTGGTGTGAACTCAGCCCGTTCCACAAGCCTTGGATCAGAACCCCAAAGAACTCGTCTGCTTCAGCTTTGCTTTCGAACGTCGGCAGATCGTTGTTCCAGATGCGTTGGATCTCCTGCATTGGGGAAGCGGCGATATCCGGCGTCGCAATGTTGCCCATGAACCGGGCCCTGACCTGGTGGTAGGGGATTGGACAAGAATACTGCACGAGCAACGCCTTTACCGATGAGGCGCCGGTGCCCTTGTTCTTTGGCTTTTTGCTCATGCTATTCTCTCCACCAAGTTGTCGCCCGCGGATGAATGACGCGTGTCGCAGATTCGCATCTCTTTACCCCATCACCCCACATTGGCCCAGAAACCCGACTTCCTGCCATGTTGGCTCTTCAGCCGGGCGACATAGGTCTCGTGCGTCTCGAACGCACCGAAATCCTCGATCCGGGGTGCCAACTCGGCGCAGGTCGCCAGGTGGCGTGCCGCGTGACGATAGCGCTTGGAGCGTCCCTTGCTCACCGCAAAATCGATCATCGCGCGCAGTACCAGCGTCGCTGCCAGTGGGTGGCTTTCGGCCAGCGCATCCGCGGCCGGGGTCAGATATTCAAAACGGTTACCATCGATCTCACTGTGGCGGTTGATCAGCAACTCTGCGGCACGGTCAGGCGACTGCCAATCAAGGAAGAACTGCAGCGCCGCCAGCAGCTCGGGATCAGCCATGGCAATCGCGACTGCCTTTTCTTCCGCCTCTATATCATCGAAGTCAGGCAGCTTACGGAGATAGGCGCGCAGGTAGTCCGCCCACAGATCGCGTTCGAAACAGGCCCAGCGAAACGCCTGTGCCTCTTCTTTGCGGCCCATGGCCTCCAGAACATCGATCCGCGCGTCCTGCCAGTCCATGCGGTCCCAGTCGTCTTCATCGACATCCGCGGCATCGAGAATGTCCAGCGCCTCGGTGGCTCGGTCGGCATCTACCAATCGACGCGCAATGAGAATTGCACTTTCTGGCAGCGTGCGCGTCCACGGCTCGAACTGCGCAATGAACGCATCGACATCCCCCTGCGCATCGGCCAACTGGAGCAGAGCGCTTTTGGCTATTCGCTGTTTTCGACGCTCCGCTATGCTTTGCATGTATTCGGCGGTGTTCTGTCGCAAGATCACATCTGTCGAGAGATCGGTTGCATTCGACGTTTCTAGAAACGCCTCCAACTTTTGACGCAGACGGTCCAGGCCATTGGCCCCGAGGGCCGGGGTCAGCGTGGAAATGAGCTTGTCGAACTGGCCGTACATGTTCTCACACAATGCGTCGAATGCCGTGTCGATCAGCACATCAGCGCTCGGCTTTGCCGCCGCCACAAGCGGCCCGAGGTCAACGCAGGCTTCATGAAAGACCTCGATCACTTCATCATCACCGCTTTGACAGCGCTCGATAATGGGGTTCGCGAGGCCAATGAATCTCCACATCAGGATCAAGGCTTGTTCCGGGTCACTTGATCCAACCTGTTCGACAATGCCAAGACGCTGGATCTGGAGTTCGTCGATGAAGGCTTTTCTCTTCTTCCAGGTGATGGCGCTCTTGGCATTCGCGATGCTGGTCAGCCGCTTGGCAATCGCCCGCCCCGCCTCTTTTGGGCTCTGTGCACCCGCCAGTTCCAGGCGCAGCTTGCGCTTGGCCGCCGCATTCCCGTTGCTGACCTCGATCAGCAGTTGCGCCAGGCGCTCGGTGCCCAGCGCTTCTAGGTTCTTTGCGTTCAGGGTGGTCTTGGAAGCCATCGTAATATCGTAATCCCGGATCTTTTTGACGGTTGTAGCAGCGTCCTCAAAGGGTCGTAACCTGCGTTTTGATTCGCTGGAACGATCCCTGCCCAGCAGCACCGCCCACGCAGATCCGCGCACTTTTTCCTTTTCCTGCGCGATATCAATGTGTTCGTTGACTGTCGCCCGCGCTTCAGCACTGTGGAACGGCGAAAGAACCACCGAAGAGTGCCATGCCCAAGATCACCAAACGCCTCGTCGACGCCCTCGAGCCCCGCCCCACCGAATACTTCGTCTGGGACAGCGACATCCCCGGCTTCGGGCTGCGCTTGCTGCCGAGCGGGCGCAAGGGCTACGTGGTCCAGTATCGCGCCGGACGCCGATCCCGGCGGATCAGCCTCGGGCCCAGCACGGTCCTGACCTGCGAGCAGGCCCGCAACCGCGCCATCTCCATTGTCGCCGCCGCGCGGAATGGCGAGGACCCCGCCGCCGAGCGGGACGCGGGGCGCAAGGCGATCACGATGAAGGAGCTGGCGGAGCGGTTCGACAAGGAACACATCGCGATCCGCGTGAAGGCGAGCACGGCCAAGGAGTATCGCCGGAACCTCGAACGCTTCATCCTGCCCGCGCTCGGGCAGCTCACGGTCACCGGCATCACCCGGGCGGACGTGGCGAAGTTCCACCACGACCTTCGCCACATCCCCTATCAGGCGAACCGCTGCCTCGAAGTGATCTCGAAGATGTTCAGCCTCGCCGAGATGTGGGGTCTGCGTCCGGACGGCACCAATCCGCGAAAGCACATCCGGAAGTACCCCGAGGAGAAGCGCGAGCGGTTCCTCAGCGCGGCGGAACTGCGCCGGATCGGTGAGGTGCTGCGCGAGATGGAGGCAGAGGGGATCGAACTGCCCTCGGCCATCCTCGCTGCCCGCCTGCTCATACTGACCGGCTGTCGGCTGAACGAGATCATGACGCTGCAATGGGCATATGTCGATCTGGCCGAGCGCGTCCTGCGCCTGCCGGATTCCAAGTCCGGCGCCAAGGTCGTCCATCTGGGCCAGCCTGCTGTCGATCTGCTCCGCGACGCCCAGCGCATCGAAGGCAACCCGTGGGTCATCTTCGGCACCCGGCCGGGCAAGCGCCTGAGTGATCTCCAGCCCTTCTGGCAGCGCGTCCGCGCCCGAGCCGGCGTCAAGGACGTCCGCATCCACGACCTGCGCCACACCTTCGCGTCCACGGCCGTCGCCTCGGGTCAGGGCCTGCCCATGATCGGCAAGTTGCTCGGCCACACGCAGGTCCAGACCACGGCCCGCTACGCCCACCTCGCCGCCGAGCCGGTGCGGATGGCAGCGGATACCGTCGCTGAAGGCCTGCGCCGCAGTCTAGGCTAAGTTGGCGAAGGATGCCTGACGCGTCAGCAATGACAGAGCGTGCTTGACGAGCTGTCGTTGGCTGAGGACAACCGATGAACCTCCGCCGCAGCTAAAGGTTGGAGGCGGGCGAAGCAGCAGGGTCGCTGAGCCCCTCAGACGGAGCATGGCCACGCCCATACCTGCGCCTCCAGTGCCGATCTCATATTTACCGATCCGGGGCAACCTGACACTATTGCACCATGAGCCTGATAAGATCAAAGAAACGAGTTGCCGACCATGGCGAAGTGTTCACGCCGCCATGGCTGGTCGACGCCATGCTCGACCTCGTCAAAGACGAGACGGACAGAATTGACTCGCGTTTTCTGGAACCGGCCTGCGGGAGTGGCAATTTTCTGGTTCGCGTTCTGCAGAGAAAACTTGCTGCCGTCGAAACCAAGTTTGGAAAATCCCAATTTGAGAAGGCGCATTACTCCCTTCTCGGCCTTATGTGCATTTACGGCATTGAACTGCTCGAAGACAACATCGCCGAGTGCCGGGCGAACCTGATCGAGATATTTTCGGACTATCTCGGTCTCGACAAATCGGACGACCTGTATCGCGCCGCATCGTTCGTGCTGTCGTGCAATCTCCTCCATGGTGACGCGGTTACGATGCGAAGGCATGATGGCGAGCCGATCACATTCGCCGAATGGGGTTATATCGGCAGGGGCAAGTTCCAGCGGCGAGACTTCCGCCTAGACGTCCTCACTGGCTCATCGAGGTTCAGCGCGGAAGGATCGCTGTTCGCGCATCTCGGCAAGCATGAGCTCTTCACCCCGATCAGGACCTACCCGCCGATGACGGTCCGCGACCTCGCCGCTGGCTCCGGTGGCACGCCGATGGAGGCTGCATGAGCATACAGGCTGGCTTTGCCCTTCGCGGGCGCAATCCCGATGTGCTGACGTGCATCGCGAACCTGTCGAACGACGAGGTCTTCACGCCGCCAGAATTTGCGAACCGGATGCTTGATACTCTCGCGGAGGCCTGGGCAGCAGGACACGATGGGGCGAACATCTGGGCCGACCGGAATGTGAAGTTCCTGGACCCCTTCACCAAGTCTGGCGTATTCCTTCGCGAAATCACCGTCCGCCTCACAGCGGGGCTGTCCGAAGAGATCCCGGACCTTCAGGAGCGCGTTGATCACATCCTGTCGCAGCAGGTGTTCGGCATCGGCATTACCCAACTGACCGCCATGCTTGCACGACGCAGCGTCTATTGCTCGAAGCATGCCAACGGCGCGCATGCCGTGACTAGGCGCTTCAACAGTGACGCGGGCAATATCTGGTTCGAGCGCACCGAACACGCTTGGGCGGACGGCAAGTGCAAATTCTGCGGGGCCAGTCAGGCGTCACTCGACCGTGGCGAGGGGCTCGAGACTCACGCATACGCATTCATTCATATTGACGACATCAAGACTCGGATTGCCGAGCTATTTGGAGGCGACATGCACTTCGACGTGATCATCGGAAATCCACCGTATCAGCTGGACGACGGTGGGCACGGAACCAGCGCCGCCCCGATTTACCAGAAGTTCGTCGAGCAGGCGAAGAACCTCGAACCACGCTACCTGACCATGGTCATCCCATCCCGCTGGTTTTCTGGAGGAAAAGGACTCGACGACTTTCGCGAGGCGATGCTCACGGATGACCGCCTGCGCTCGATTGACGATTACCTCAGCGCTGCGGACGTGTTCCCTGGCGTAGGTCTGAAAGGGGGAGTCTGTTATTTCCTATGGGACAAGGAAAATCGCGGCCCCTGCCGAGTCGCCACGCATTTCAAGGACTGGCTGGTTTCGGAAGCGACGAGGCCGCTTCTTGAAGAGGGTGCTGACATCTTCATTCGCTATAATGAAGGTGTGTCCATCCTCCGCAAGGTTCTTTCGCGCGAAACCGGGCAAGAAAATGTCTTATCGCTTCCTGAAGCACTGCGCTTTGGTCGGCTCGTCAGTTCGCGAAAGCCATTTGGGCTCGAAACAAAGTTCAAAGGCAACGGTAAGAAGCGATCTGCCGATGACTTAATGGTCCACCAGAACGGCGGCATCGGCTACACGCCGCGACGCGCAATTACGACAGGTCTTGGTCTAATTGACGCGTGGAAGCTCTTCGTGGGCTATGCGGCACCCGGAACCGGAAATAGAGACACCTATCCGCACCGGATCATCAGCACGCCATTTATAGGGAAACCAGGATCGATCTCTTCCGAAACCTACCTTTGCATTGGTCCGTTTGACAGTAAGGAACAATCTGAAAGCGCACTTTCCTACCTTTCATGCCGCCTGACGCGCTTTCTCATCCTGCTACACAAGTCCTCTCAGCATGTGACCCGTCACGTCTATTCTTTTGTGCCCGTCCAAGATTGGACCCGGACGTGGACCGACAAAGCGCTGTATGACCGCTACGGACTTTCCGAAGACGAGATTGCCTTCGTGGAAAAGATTGTTCGTCCGATGGAGATCGCAAGCGATCTCTTGGGCGATGTGTCGGTAGACGACGGCAACGATGCATTAGCCGACCATCGACGAAATCCTCGCGCCGAAGCCCGAAGCCCGCCCCCGCATCTACGCCTATTCCATCGCGGACGACGCGCACGCAGGCCTTCTCAAGATCGGGCAGACGACGCGCGACGTGAAGCGGCGCGTGGCCGAGCAGCTGAAGACAGCCGCCATCAAGAACTACCGCATCGAACTGGACGAGCCCGCCGAGCGGGACGACGACACTGTCTTCACCGACCATGAGGTGCGCGCGGCCCTCGCCAAGAAGGGTTTCGCCAAAAGCGAACTGGAGTGGATGCAGTGCAGGCTGAGCGACGTGCAGACTGTCCTGAACGAGCTGCGGACAGGCAAGAAATTCAGCGGCAACCATCACCTGACGTTCCCGATGCGCCGGGAGCAGGCCGAGGCGGTGGACGTGACGCACGGCTATTTCATGTCCCGCTGGGCGGAGGATATGCATGCGGTGCCGCGGTTCCTCTGGAACGCCAAGATGCGCTTGGGCAAGACCTTCACGACCTACCAGCTGGCGAAGAAACTCGGCGCCAAGCGGGTTCTGGTGGTTACCTTTAAGCCAGCGGTCGAGGATGCGTGGCAGACTGATCTGGAGAGCCACGTCGATTTCGACGGCTGGCAGTATCTGTCGAAAAACTCCGGCGGCGACCCGACCCAGATCGACCGCTCCAAGCCCGTCGTCTACTTCGGCTCGTTCCAGGACTTGCTGGGCCGAGACGCCGCAGGGAACATCAAGGCGAAGAACGAGTGGCTGCACCAGGTGAACTGGGACCTCGTCGTGTTCGACGAGTACCATTTCGGGGCTTGGCGGGAGACCGCGAAAGAACTGTTCGAGGGCGAGGAAGAGGCGGTCGCCAAGAAGGAGGCCAAGCTGGAATATGACCCCGGTCTAGATAGCGTGAACGAGGACCTTAACGTCCTGTCCAACGACGAGACCGAGTTCCTGCCGATCACGACACGGGCCTACGTCTACCTGTCCGGAACGCCGTTCAAGGCGCTCGCGACCGGCGAGTTCATCGAGGAACAGATCTTCAACTGGACCTACACTGACGAGCAACGCGCGAAGGCGGAATTCGCCGCCAAGCATCCTGACAAGTGGAATCCCTACGGCGCGCTGCCACAGATGCGGCTCCTGACGTACCAGATGCCCGATGAGCTCCTGGCAATTGCGAGCGCCGGGGAGTTTGACGAATTTGATCTCAACGAGTTCTTCTCCGCGACCGGCATCGGGCCGGGCGCCCGGTTCAAGCACAAGAGCGACGTGCAGAAGTGGCTCGACATCATTCGGGGCCAGTATGGGCCACGGGCTGTCGAGAGCCTCAAGACAGGCACGCGTCCGCCATTCCCGTACTCGGATGTGCGCTTGCTGCCGTACCTACAGCACTCGTTCTGGTTTCTGCCCAACGTTGCGGCGTGCCACGCAATGGCCAACCTGCTGGCCGAGAAGCACAACACCTTCTGGCACGACTACGCCGTCGTTGTCTCTGCCGGTGCGTCTGCGGGGATCGGTTTGGATGCGCTGCCGCCAGTACGCAATGCAATCGGGAGCGGCTTCGACACAAAGACGATCACGCTATCCTGCGGCAAGCTGACGACCGGCGTGACCGTGCCGCAGTGGTCGTCGATCATGATGCTCCGCAACCTGAAATCGCCCGAGACCTACTTTCAGGCGGCGTTTCGCGTTCAGTCTCCGTGGTCCATCAAGAACCCGAATGGCGACAATCCCAATGAGGAGGAGATCCTAAAGCCGATCTGCTTCGTGTTCGACTTCGCGCCGACGAGGGCGCTTCGCCAGCTGTCCGAGTACGGGATCGGCCTGGCCCCGAATGAGCCAAACCCCGAGAACGCCGTTAAGGACCTCGTGTCGTTTCTGCCCGTGCTGGCCTACGACGGCGCGAACATGACGCAGATCGACGCGGGTGGCATCCTCGACATCGCGATGGCCGGAACCTCGGCGACGCTGCTCGCGCGCAAATGGGAAAGCGCGATGCTGGTGAATGTGGACAACGAAACCCTCCGTCGTGTCCTCGACAACCCCGAAGCGATGGCAGCGGTGGAACGCATTGAGGGTTGGCGCTCGCTAGGTGACAACATCATCGAGACGATCATCAACAAGAGCGAGAAGGTCAAGGAACTCAAGAACAAGGCCAAGAATAGCGGCCTCACTGAAAAGGAAAAGAAGGAACTCACCGCCGAGGAAAAGGAATACAAGTCCAAGCGGAAGCTTGTGCAGGAGAAGCTGATCAAGTTCGCCACACGGATTCCGGCATTCATGTACCTGACCGATTTCCGCGAAAACACTTTGCAGGACGTGATCACCAAGCTCGAGCCGGACCTGTTTCTAACGGTCACAGGACTGACGGTGAAGGATTTCCACCTGCTCGTGCGCCTCAAAGTGTTCAACACCGAGCAGATGAACCAAGCGGTCTTCGCTTTCCGACGCTACGAGGACGCCTCATTGCGGTACACGGGCATCGAAAGCCACAAAGGACTGACCCACTACGGATTGTATGACACCGTGGTAGCTCGAGAATAGAATTTTCGAGACCCAGACCCATGCATGCAAACCGTCGGTCAGGCGAACTTCACAAAGAGCTCATCCTCTAGACCAAGCTCGGAAAGCGCCAGTTTCAGCCTCTCGAATTTATTCTTCGAGTCGATGTTGCCTTCTATGAAGTATCCGTCCGCGACCTGAACCGCTTGCCGCAGCGAGTCGGGGTCGGAGCTCAACTGGACCCGCTCCCCCAGCCGCGTGTCGTGGAATGCCTCANGCTGGNGCGCGAGCTGAACCGCGCCGGGTTTGCCGGAGGCTGATTTCGTTTAGTTACGCGGCCATAGGTTCGGTTTCCAGAGCGGCGTAGAAGTTGGCCTCGGCTTCGGCTGGCGGGATGTTCCCGATGGGCTCCAGCAGGCGGCGGTTGTTGAACCAGTCGACCCATTCCAGCGTGGCGTATTCGACGGCCTCGAAATTTCGCCATGGTCCGCGGCGGTGGATGACCTCGGCCTTGAACAGGCCGTTGATCGTCTCGGCCAGCGCGTTGTCATAGCTGTCGCCAACACTGCCCACCGAAGGTTCGATGCCTGCCTCGGCCAGCCGTTCGGTGTATTTGATCGACAGATATTGGCTGCCGCGGTCGCTGTGGTGAACGAGCCCCATACCCTTGACCGGGCGGCGTTCGTGGACGGCCTGTTCGAGGGCATCGAGAACGAAGCCAGCATGAGGCGTCGTGCTGACGCGCCACCCGACGATGCGCCGGGCATAGGCGTCGATGACGAAGGCGACATAGACGAAACCCTTCCAGGTGGCGACATAAGTAAAGTCGCTGACCCACAGCATGTTCGGCGCGGGCGATAGAGCAACCTGCGGTCTGGAAATTCTGCTGAGAGCGGGTGGTGCATCCTGGCATTCCCATTTGATGTAGGCCTTGGTCTCGGAGGCCCATTTCTCGTCGATCTCTACGAGGACGGCGCTGACCAGTCGCAGCAGAGCGTCGTCGCTGGGAAAGACCCTGACCTTTACGGTGCGCCGCTTGAGCTCCTGCTGGACGGATCGCTCCATCGGGTTTGAAGTGCGCAGCCGGCGGCGATGGTGCTCGGGCAGCGTGAAGACCGCGAGCCCCTCGGGCGCGTTTTCCTCCAGCCATGCGGCCAGCTTCGGCGCAGAGGTGCGATAGCTGGCGACGATCTCTGCCAAGGCCGTTTCTGCCTTGGCGAGCGTGCTGGCATTCCACACGGTGCGCAGCTCAGCTCCGATGCGCTTGCGGCTCTCGACGTTCGGAGCGTGATGAATGGCGTTGCGCGCGAGATGGAACTGGCAGCGCTGCCACGTGGCGCCGCCAAGAACAGCCCGCCGGGCAGCACGCAGCCCTGAGTGGTCATCCGAAACGATGAACTCGACGCCGCGCAGGCCGCGGGCGACCAGGCTCTCCAAGAAGCCCCGCCAGGGGACCTCGGCCTCGGACAGGGCCACGGAAACGCCCAGAACACGCCGCC
>NZ_CYPR01000064.1 GCF_001408515.1 Jannaschia seosinensis
CGGCATCCCGACGATGGTCGTGTACATGAACAAGGTCGATCAGGTCGACGACGAGGAGCTTCTGGAACTCGTCGAGATGGAGATCCGCGAGCTGCTGTCGTCCTACGATTATCCGGGCGACGACATTCCGATCGTCAAGGGCTCGGCCCTGGCGGCGATGGAAGGCCGTGACGAGACGATCGGCGAGAACTCCATTCGTGAGCTGATGGCCGCCGTCGACGACTGGATCCCGACGCCCGAGCGTGCCGTGGACCAGCCGTTCCTGATGCCGATCGAGGACGTGTTCTCGATCTCCGGCCGCGGTACCGTCGTGACGGGCCGGGTCGAGCGTGGCGTGATCAACGTGGGCGACGAGATCGAGATCGTCGGCATCCGCGACACGCGCAAGACGACCTGCACGGGTGTCGAGATGTTCCGCAAGCTGCTCGACCGCGGCGAGGCGGGCGACAACATCGGCGCGCTGCTGCGCGGCGTGGATCGTGAAGGCGTCGAGCGCGGGCAGGTTCTCTGCAAGCCGGGTTCGGTGAAGCCGCACACGAAGTTCGAGGCCGAAGCCTACATCCTGACGAAGGAAGAGGGCGGGCGTCACACGCCGTTCTTCGCGAACTACCGTCCGCAATTCTACTTCCGCACGACGGACGTGACGGGAACGGTCGAGCTGGCCGCCGGCACCGAGATGGTGATGCCGGGCGACAACGTGTCCTTTGGTGTCGAGCTGATCGCGCCGATCGCGATGGAGCAGGGCCTGCGCTTCGCGATCCGCGAAGGCGGCCGCACCGTCGGCGCGGGCGTGGTCTCCAAGATCACCGAGTGAGGATCGCCGCCCCGAAAAGGGCGGGCTCCCGACCGCACCGGCGAGCACTTCGCCGACAGCACAAGGGCCCCCGCGGGGGCCCTTCTTGCGTTCGGGGGGCGCGTGCGGTTCCGCCGATTTGGTTCAACTTAAGCGTCCAATCCACCAGCCGATGCATGGCTGAGAAAACCATCGCCGACAGAGGGCAGAATCCAAGAGAAGCGGGGTTGCGCGCGGGATGCGCGCGGTCTAAACGCGCGGCTCTACGGATGGAACCGTCTTCCGGTTCCGCGTTCCGTTCGGGTTCGATGAGGCGTTCGGGTGGTCCGCTCTCCTCCTCTCAACTTGCACGCGGTCGCCTGGCCCTTGCGGTGGTGGCGGCTCGCTCACGTCGGAAGAACGACATGAAAAGCCAGAACATTCGTATCCGGCTCAAGGCGTTCGATTACCGTGTGCTCGATGCGAGCACACAGGAAATCGTGAATACCGCCAAGCGCACGGGTGCTCAGGTTCGCGGACCCATTCCGCTTCCCAACAAGATCGAGAAGTTTACCGTTCTGCGCGGTCCCCACGTCGACAAGAAGTCGCGCGATCAGTGGGAAATCCGGACGCATAAGCGGATGCTCGATATCGTCGATCCGACGCCGCAGACGGTTGACGCCCTGATGAAGCTCGACCTCGCCGCTGGCGTGGATGTCGAGATCAAGGTCTGAGGGAGGGTAGCCCAATGATGCGTTCCGGAGTGATCGCGAAGAAGGTGGGCATGACGCGCATCTTCCAGGAGGACGGGCGCCAGGTGCCTGTTACGGTGCTGCAACTCGACGGCCTGCAGGTCGTGGGTCAGCGCACCACGGAGAAAAACGGTTATTCGGCGGTTCAGCTCGGTGCGGGCGCGGCGAAGGTCAAGCGGACGAGCCAAGCGATGCGCGGCGTCTTCAAACAGGCGGGCGTGGAGCCGAAGCGCAAGATCGTCGAGTTTCGCGTCGATGCCGAAAACCTGATTGAGGTTGGCGAGGAGATCATCGCCGACCACTATTTCGAAGGTCAGTTCGTTGACGTGTCCGGCACGTCGATCGGTAAGGGCTTTGCCGGTGCCATGAAGCGGCACAACTTCGGCGGTCTACGTGCCTCGCATGGTGTATCGATTAGCCACCGCTCGCACGGCTCCACCGGACAGTGCCAAGACCCGGGCAAGGTGTTCAAGGGCAAGAAGATGGCCGGCCATATGGGCGCCGCCCGTGTGACCACTCAGAACCTTCAGGTTGTCCGCACCGACACCGACCGTGGTCTTATCATGGTCAGGGGCGCCGTGCCCGGCTCCCGTGGCGGTTGGGTCACGATCAAGGATGCGGTTAAGAAGCCGTTCCCCGAGAATGCAATCCTGCCTGCGGCGTTGATGTCCGCCCGTCGCGAAGCCGAAAAGGCTGCTGCGGAGGCCGCTGCCGCCGCCGAAGCCGAAGCCAAGGCGGCCGAAGAGGCGCGTCTGGCCGAGGAAGCCGCGCAGCAGGAAGCTGCACTCAAGGAGGCAGAGGCCGACATCGCCGAGGAGACCGCATCGACGGACAACTCGGACGCCGAAGCCCCCGAGAAGAAGGAAGGTGACGAATGAAACTCGACGTCATCAAGCTGGATGGCTCCAGTGCCGGATCGGTCGAGCTGAACGATGATCTGTTCGGGCTTGAGCCGCGCCGCGATATCTTGTTCCGCGTGGTCCGTTGGCAGCGGAACAAGGCGCAGCAGGGTACGCACAAGGTCAAGACGCGTTCCGAAGTCAGCTACTCCACAAAGAAAATCGTTCGTCAGAAGGGTTCGGGCGGCGCACGTCACGGCTCCCGGAAGGCGCCGATCTTCCGCAAGGGTGGCGTGTACAAAGGTCCGACCCCGCGCAGCCATGCGCATGAGCTGACCAAGAAGGTTCGGAAGCTGGGCCTGATGCACGCTCTGTCGTCGAAGGCGCAGGCCGGGAAGCTGGTCGTCCTCGACGATCTGGCGGCGACGGGAAAGACTGGGGTTCTGGCGAAGCAGATCAAGGATCTCGGCTGGAAGCGTGCGCTGATCATCGACGGTTCTTCGGTCAACGAGGAATTCGCTCAAGCGGCTCGCAATCTTGAAAACCTCGACGTCCTGCCCTCCATGGGCGCGAACGTCTATGACATCCTCAAGCGTGACACGCTCGTGATCACCAAGGCGGGTGTCGAAGCGCTGGAGGCGCGGCTGGCATGAACACCTATGATGTGATCCGCAAGCCGATCATCACCGAGAAGGCGACCTTGGCCAGCGAGGCCGGGGCCGTTGCATTCGAGGTGGCGATCGACTCCAACAAGCCGCAGATCAAATCGGCGGTGGAAGAATTGTTCGGCGTCAAGGTGAAGGCCGTCAACACGACCATCACCAAAGGAAAGGCCAAGCGGTTCCGCGGCATTCGCGGGCGGCGCAAGGACGTCAAGAAGGCCTACGTGACCCTCGAGGAGGGCAATACGATCGACGTGACGACCGGCCTTTGATGAATGTATCGACCCGCTCGTAACGGGCGGGTCTTTCGCGGGGGACCTCCGGGGCCCTACAACTGCGCGGCGGAATGACCCGTCGCGCCACGCAAACGGAAGACAGGTAACATGGCACTCAAGTCGTATAAGCCGACGACGCCGGGCCAGCGCGGGCTGGTTCTGATCGACCGTTCGGAGCTGTGGAAAGGCCGCCCCTTCAAGGCCCTCACCGAGGGACTGACGAAGAACGGCGGACGCAACAACACCGGACGGATCACGATGCGCCGCAAGGGCGGCGGAGCCAAGCGGCTCTATCGGATCGTCGATTTCAAGCGCAACAAGATGGACGTTCAGGCGAACGTGGAACGGATCGAGTACGACCCGAACCGCACCGCCTTCATCGCGCTCATTCGTTACACGGACGGCGAAGCAGCCTATATTCTGGCGCCGCAGCGCCTCGCCGTCGGTGATCGCGTGGTCGCAGCGGCCAAGGCCGACATCAAGCCGGGCAACGCGATGCCGTTTCAGGGCATGCCAATCGGAACGATCGTCCACAACATCGAACTGAAACCGGGCAAGGGCGGCCAGATCGCGCGCGCTGCGGGCACCTATGCCCAGTTCGTGGGCCGCGACGGCGGCTACGCGCAGATCCGCTTGTCCTCGGGCGAGCTTCGTCTCGTCCGTCAGGAATGCATGGCGACTGTCGGTGCGGTTTCGAACCCGGACAACTCGAACCAGAACATTGGTAAGGCCGGCCGCAATCGCCACAAGGGCATTCGTCCGTCCGTTCGAGGTGTCGTGATGAACCCGATCGACCACCCGCACGGTGGCGGTGAGGGCCGCACGTCGGGTGGTCGTCACCCGGTCACGCCGTGGGGCAAGCCGACCAAGGGTGCGCGCACCCGTAACAAGAACAAGGCGTCGCAGAAGCTGATCGTACGGTCGCGCCACGCACGCAAGAAAGGACGCTGAGCATGAGCCGTTCCGTCTGGAAAGGCCCCTTCGTGGACGCTTACGTCCTCAAGAAGGCCGAAAAGTCCCGCGACAGCGGGCGCAATGAAGTGATCAAGATATGGTCGCGCCGTTCGACCATCCTGCCGCAATTCGTCGGCCTCACCTTCGGCGTCTATAACGGGCACAAGCACATCCCGGTGAACGTTTCCGAAGACATGATCGGCCAGAAGTTCGGCGAATACGCTCCGACGCGGACCTATTATGGGCATGCGGCGGACAAGAAAGCCAAGAGGAAGTAAGCCATGGGTAAGGAAAAGAATCCCCGCCGCGTGGCCGACAATGAGGCCATGGCCAAACTGCGAATGCTGCGCACCAGCCCGCAGAAGCTAAACCTCGTGGCTGCGCTGATCCGAGGCAAGAAGGTAGAGAAGGCGGTCTCCGACCTCACCTTCTCTAAGAAGCGTATCGCTGTCGATGTTCGCAAGTGCCTACAGTCGGCCGTCGCCAACGCCGAGAACAATCACAACCTCGACGCCGACGAGCTGATCGTGGCCGAGGCATGGGTTGGCAAGAACCTGACCATGAAGCGAGGACGTCCGCGTGCCCGTGGCAGGTTCGGGCGTATCGTCAAGCCGTTTTCGGAACTCACGATCAAGGTGCGTCAAGTCGAGGAGCAAGCCTGATGGGTAACAAGGTCAACCCGATCGGCATGCGGCTCCAGGTCAATCGCACCTGGGACAGCCGCTGGTATGCCGACACGAAGGATTACGGCAATCTTCTGCTGGAGGATCTTCGGATCCGCCAGTTCATCGAAGAGGAAGCCAAGCAGGCCGGCGTCAGCCGTGTCATTATCGAGCGTCCGCACCGGAAGTGCCGCGTGACGATCCATACGGCCCGTCCGGGTGTCATCATCGGCAAGAAGGGCGCGGACATCGAGACGCTGCGCAAGAAGCTGGCGAAGATGACGGACAGCGAGCTGCATCTCAACATCGTCGAGGTTCGGAAGCCGGAGCTTGACGCTGCGCTCGTCGGTGAGAGCATCGCTCAGCAGTTGGAGCGTCGTGTCTCGTTCCGCCGCGCCATGAAGCGTGCGGTGCAGAATGCGATGCGGATGGGTGCTCTCGGTATCCGTGTCAATCTTGCCGGCCGTCTCGGCGGTGCAGAGATTGCGCGGACGGAGTGGTATCGTGAGGGGCGCGTGCCGTTGCACACGCTTCGCGCCGATATCGACTTTGCAAACATCGAAGCCAAGACGCCCTATGGCATCATCGGCATCAAGGTCTGGATTTTCAAAGGCGAGATCATGGAGCACGATCCTTCGGCTCGTGATCGCAAGGCCCAGGAACTTCAGGATGGTCCGGCTCCTCGTGGCGCTGGCGGCCGCCGCGATGATCGCCCCCGTGGCGATCGTCGCCGGTAAGGAGAACTAGTCATGTTGCAACCGAAACGGACGAAGTTCCGCAAGCAGTTCAAGGGCTCTATCAAGGGTGAGGCGAAGGGCGGTTCCGACCTGAACTTCGGCACCTACGGCCTGAAAGCGACGCAACCCGAGCGTGTTACGGCGCGTCAGATCGAGGCCGCTCGCCGCGCGTTGACGCGTCACATGAAGCGTCAGGGTCGGGTCTGGATCCGGATCTTTCCGGACGTCCCAGTTACTTCCAAACCCACCGAGGTGCGGATGGGTAAGGGTAAGGGATCGGTCGATTACTGGGCCTGTAAGGTGAAGCCCGGCCGCGTGATGTTCGAGATCGACGGCGTTTCCGAGGGCATTGCCCGCGAAGCGCTTCGGCTCGCCGCCATGAAGCTGCCGATCAAGACGCGCACGGTGGTTCGCGAGGACTGGTAAGTCTGTGCCGATCAGTTGAGGAAGCCCCCGGTGTGCCGGGGGCTTTTTCACATTTTAGGGTGGGTTTTCTCCGGCAACTTTCCCGTTTTAGACAGGGCCGGAGCAGCGTTTCGAGGTGCCCGATGCCTGACATATCTTCTCTCTTCGCCACGCGACTTTACCGTGGCTCCCTCGCGGAACATTCGCCAGCCATCGATCCGCAGGAGCTTGAAGCGTCCTGCCTATCCATTGCGGAGGATGACGAGGCGGGCCAGGACTGGTGCGAGGAGAATGACTTTCCCGGCTATACCAGCTATGCTTCGCTGACGGATTTGCCTTGGCGGTTTCCTATCTTCGCGGGTCTGGTTGAGGTGCTCGATGCTCACGTGATGGCTTTCGCGGAGGCGGTGGCGTTTGAGTTGGGAGACAAGAAGCTTGCGCTTGAGGATCTCTGGATCAACGTCTTGCCGGAGGGGGGCATACATACCGGGCATCTCCATCCGCACTCGGTAATCTCCGGGACCACCTATGTTGCGCTGCCTGAAGGGACGAGCGCCATTCGATTCGAAGACCCGCGCCTTCCGATGATGATGGCGGCTCCTGTGCGGCGTAAGGATGCGCCGGCGGATTTGCGGACCTTCCACTACGAGACGCCGAGGGTTGGCGATGTGCTGCTGTGGGAAAGCTGGCTTCGTCATGAAGTGCCGATGAACATGGCTGAGGCTGAGCGGGTTTCCGTAAGTTTTAATTATGGCTGGGGCTGATTTTCGGATCGTTCTTTCAAGACAGGAGGAGTGGGCTTTTTGCGACATCACCTGTCCAGTAGATTATATGAGCCAAGCTCTAGTAGCGCCTTGCGCCTTCGCCCCACCTCGTTTATGCGGCGCTCTCTACAGATGATCTCCACCGGACGATGCCGTTACCCCACGGGGCGGCCCGGTGATGTTGAAAGGACCTAGGCGATGGACGCCACCGAATTGCGGGGCAAGACCCCAGACGAGTTGCGCACGCAGCTCACCCAGCTCAAGAAGGAGGCGTTCAATCTGCGCTTCCAAGCTGCGACGAGCCAGCTTGAGAACACTGCGCGGATGCGCCAGGTTCGCCGCTCCGTTGCACGCGTCAACACCATTCTGAACGAGAAGGCGCGTGGCGCCGAGGCGGAGGCGAAGTAATGCCCAAACGTATCCTTCGGGGTGTCGTCACCTCCGACCAGAACGCCCAGACCGTCACCGTCTCGATCGAGCGCCGCTTCAAGCACCCGCTGCTCAAGAAGACAGTCCGGCGTTCGAAGAAGTACCGGGCCCACGACGAAACGAACCAGTTCAAGGTCGGGGATGTCGTGCGGATTCAGGAATGCCCGCCGAAGTCCAAGACGAAGCGGTGGGAAGTCGTCGCCGAATAATTGCGCGATTGCGGCGATCGTCTTTGGGCGATCGTCAGAAATAGCGAAACCCTGGGGAGTTCGGCACGCATCGCCGCCCCAAAGGTCGGGAGAAACCAATGATCCAGATGCAGACCAACCTGGATGTTGCTGACAACAGCGGCGCACGCCGCGTTCAGTGCATCAAGGTCTTGGGCGGGTCCAAGCGGAAGTATGCCTCTGTCGGCGACATCATCGTGGTGTCGGTGAAGGAGGCCATTCCGCGTGGCCGCGTCAAGAAGGGCGACGTGCGCAAGGCCGTCGTCGTGCGGACCGCCAAGGAGGTCCGCCGCGATGATGGGACCGCGATCCGATTCGATCGGAACGCCGCTGTCATCCTCAACAACAATAACGAGCCGATCGGCACCCGTATCTTCGGGCCGGTGGTTCGCGAATTGCGCGCGAAGAACTTCATGAAGATCATCTCGCTTGCGCCGGAGGTGCTGTAATGGCCGCAAAACTCCGCAAAGGTGACCGCGTCATCGTCCTTTCGGGACGCGACAAGGGCATGGAGGGTGAGATCCAGTCCGTGGATCCGAAGGCCGGCAAGGCCGTGGTGGAAGGGGTCAACATGGCCATCCGGCACACCCGCCAGAGCCAGACGAGCCAGGGCGGTCGCATCCCCAAGGCGCTGCCGATCGACCTTTCGAACCTCGCCGTGATCGACGCCAACGGTAAGCCGACACGGGTCGGGTTCCGCGTGGATGGCGACAAGAAGGTTCGCTTCGCCAAGACCACGGGAGACGTGATCTGATGCTCGACATGGAAAACTACACTCCTCGCCTTCGCGCCGCTTTTGATGCGAACATCAAGGCCGCGATGAAGGAAGAGTTCGGCTACTCGAACGACATGATGATCCCGCGTCTGGACAAGATCGTCCTGAACATCGGGGCGGGTGCCGAAGCCGTTCGTGACTCGAAGAAGGCGAAGTCGGCGCAGGACGACCTCACCACGATCACCGGTCAGCGTGCCGTCGTGACCAAAGCAAAGAAGTCCATCGCGGGCTTTCGTGTTCGCGAGGGCATGCCGCTCGGGGCCAAGGTGACGCTGCGCGGCGCTCGCATGTATGAGTTCCTCGACCGGCTGGTGACGATTGCCTTGCCGCGGGTTCGTGACTTCCGCGGACTTAACGGGAAGAGCTTCGACGGACGCGGCAACTACGCCATGGGCCTCAAGGAGCATATCGTGTTCCCCGAGATCAACTTCGACAAAGTCGATGAGGTCTGGGGCATGGACATCATCATCTGCACTACCGCCAAGACGGACGGGGAAGCGAAGGCGCTGCTGAAGCACTTCAACTTCCCGTTCACGAGCTGAAGGATAAAGACATGGCAAAAGAATCCATGATCGAACGCCAGAAGAAGCGCGAGCGGCTGGTGAAGAAATATGCGGGCAAGCGCGAGGCCCTCAAGGAGGTCATCCGCGACGAATCGAAGCCGATGGAGGAACGCTTCAAGGCGACTCTCAAGCTGGCCGAGTTGCCGCGCAACTCGTCGGCGACGCGCCTCAACAACCGCTGCCAGCTGACGGGACGGCCCCGCGCCTACTACCGCAAGCTCAAGCTGAGCCGCATCATGCTTCGCGATCTGGCCAGCGAGGGGAAAATCCCTGGCATGGTCAAGTCGAGCTGGTGAGGAGGGACAAGGTATGAACGATCCTATCGGCGACATGCTGACCCGCATTCGCAATGCGCAGATGCGCGGCAAGACCAATGTTTCAACACCGGCTTCCAAGCTGCGCGCCCGCGTCCTCGACGTGATGGCGGATGAGGGGTACATTCGCGGCTATGAGCAGAGCTCGGACCGCAACGGGCACCCCACTCTGGAGATCGCGCTCAAATACTACGAGGGCACTCCTGTGATCCGCGAGCTCAAGCGGGTCTCGAAGCCGGGCCGCCGTGTGTACATGGCAATCAAGGACGTCCCGTCGGTCCGTCAGGGCCTCGGAGTTTCCATTGTATCGACGTCTCGCGGCGTCATGTCGGATGCAGCTGCACGTAACGCCAATGTTGGCGGTGAAGTGCTCTGCACCGTATTCTGAGGAGGGGATCATGTCTCGTATTGGCAAGAGACCCGTCGAGTTGCCTTCGGGGGTGGAAGCGTCCGTCTCCGGGCAGACGATTTCGGTCAAGGGCCCTAAGGGCTCGCGCGAATTCACCGCAACGGACGACGTCACGCTTACGGTTGCCGACGATGCCGTGAAGGTAGAGCCGCGCGGCAAGTCCAAGCGCGCACGTCAGCAATGGGGTATGAGCCGCACGATGGTTCAGAACCTCGTTACCGGCGTCAGCACCGGCTTCCGCAAGGAATTGGAGATCACCGGCGTGGGCTACCGGGCGCAGATGCAGGGCAACGTGCTCAAGCTTGCGCTCGGCTATAGCCACGACGTCGATTTTCCGGTGCCCGAGGGTGTCACGGTGACGGCGCCCAAGCAGACCGAAGTGGTCGTCGAGGGTTCCGATCAACAGCTCGTCGGTCAGGTCGCGGCCAACATCCGCGAATGGCGTGCGCCCGAGCCCTATAAGGGCAAAGGTATCCGCTATAAGGGCGAGTATATCTTCCGCAAGGAAGGCAAGAAGAAGTAAGGACCGGGAACATGGCAAACAGCAAACGCGATCTGTTCCTCAAGCGCCGTCTGCGCGTCCGGAACAAGCTTCGCAAGATGAACGCCGGGCGCGCGCGCCTGTCGGTGCATCGCTCCAACAAGAACATCTTCGCTCAGGTGATCGACGACGTTGCGGGCCGTACGCTCGCAGCCGCCTCGACGCTGGAGAAAGACCTCGGTTTGGTCGGCAAGAACAACGTCGCGGCGGCTGCGGCGGTTGGCGCGGCGGTGGCCGATCGTGCCAAGAAGGCCGGTGTCGAAGACGTTTACTTCGACCGTGGCGGCTTTCTATTTCATGGAAAGGTTAAGGCGCTCGCCGATGCCGCCCGTGAGAACGGTCTGAAGTTCTGAAGATGCAGGGTGCCCGGAAGGGCACCCTCGATGATCCGGGGGCTGCGGCCCACCAAGGATCGATATGACTGGCCGAGTGGCCGCATGAAGGAGATGCCGTATGGCGGAACGTGACAACAGAGGTGGGCGTGGCCGTGGCCGCGACCGTGATGAAACCCCGGAATTCGCCGATCGCTTGGTGGCGATCAACCGCGTCTCCAAGACGGTCAAGGGCGGTAAGCGCTTTGGCTTCGCGGCCCTCGTCGTCGTGGGTGACCAGAAGGGCCGTGTCGGCTTCGGCAAGGGCAAGGCCAAGGAGGTTCCCGAGGCCATCCGCAAGGCGACCGAACAGGCCAAGCGCCAGATGATCCGTGTTCCGCTGCGCGACGGTCGTACGTTGCACCACGATGTGAATGGTCGCCATGGTGCGGGCCGCGTCGTCATGCGGACCGCTCCGGAAGGTACCGGCATCATCGCCGGTGGTCCGATGCGTGCGGTCTTTGAGATGCTGGGCGTCAAAGACGTTGTGTCGAAGTCGATCGGCTCGCAAAACCCTTACAACATGATTCGTGCGACGCTGGACGGTCTCCAGCAGGAATCTTCGCCACGTTCGGTCGCGCAGCGCCGCGGCAAGAAAGTTGCGGATATCCTGCCGAAGCGTGACGAGGCTCCGGCGCAGTCGACGCAAGTCGCCGAGGAGGCTTGATCCATGGCTAAAACGATTGTCGTCAAGCAGATCGGTTCGCCGATCCGCCGCCCCAAGGATCAGCGCGCGACGCTGGTCGGTCTTGGCCTGAACAAGATGAACAAGTTGCGTGAGTTGGAAGACACCCCGTCCGTGCGTGGGATGGTTGCGAAGATTCCGCATCTCGTCGAGATCGTGGAGGAGCGGGGCTGAGGCCTTCTTTGTTCGCGGGTTGAATGGGACTAGTTTTGGCGCCTCGGTCGGAAACGGCCGGGGCTTTTTCCGTTCAGTCGATGTCTGTCTCGACTTGTTCCGGGGGAGCTTCGTCTATGAAGAGAACCTTGCCGATCGTCGTGTTCATGAACGAGTCGCGGTGCTTAAGAACGCCGTCTGCGATGTAGAGCTTGTCGACGTCATAGCGATTTACGATCTCCGGGTTTGTCACATCCCGAACCACTAGGAACCGCTCGTCGAGGCCGCGCGGCGAGATCAGGCGAAAATAGTCGGGTTCGGCGCGCTGCGCCATGTTTTCGACGATGGCGACGATTGCTTTGCGGTCGGTGACGCGCTCGACCTTGAAGTAGCAGGCGCCTTCATATCCGCCGAGGGCGACGGCGGTAACCGCACCGACGACGATGGTTGCGGGGGCGGTTACAAACGCTAAGGCCGAGCCGATAACGCCGCCGGTCCCCGCGATGATGCCAACCGTCCCGGCCGCCGAAGATCCTGCGGCCGTCGATCCAAGCATCGTTAGACCGGACGTGGCATGAACGAGAGTGTAATACCCGAGCGCGTTGGTGACGACGCCCGCGCTTGCCGTCGCGCTAACGGCACCGCCAACAATTGCAGATGTCGCGCCGCCGATTAGCCGGCTGGGCTTGTAATCGCAGATTTTCGCTTGAGACATACTTGCCGGAAGGAAGAAAGCTGCAACCAATGCGGCGCCCTTCATTGGAACCTTTTTCATTCTTGATCCTCACTGGTGCGGCGCGTTCTCGGGTGCAGACTGTCGATGCGGAAATGATCTTTTTCGTCTCCTGTCGTCTGAGATGTTTCTGCGATCGATCCTCGAGTCTATCGTCAAGCCGTTCCAGCAAGGATCGATGATCTACAATTTCGTGCGCTCCACCTTCTGAAAGAACCGTTCCGTATCTTCGCGCTGGCAAAGCCGTGTGCCAACCTCCTGTACGGCGGAACTGGCCGCTGCAGTGCCCCAGCAGGCGGCGGTTACGGGATCCTCGCCGCGGGCGATGGACATGGCGAAGGCAGCGACAAAGCTGTCGCCTGCGCCGATCTTCGAGTGGGGTACGACGACGGGGGGACGGGTCAGGCCGCGCCACGTGTCGCAGGCGATTACGGTCCCCTCGGCTCCTGCGGCGATCATTACGATTTCGGCGGCGCCGGCGTCGCGGAGCGACGTTGCCAGTGCGGCAAGGTCGCCAAGATCGGTGAGGGTGCGGTCGGACAGCTCCTCCGCTTCCGCCGTGTCCATCCGAAGGACGTAAAGACCGGCGTGGGCGGCGGCGGCACGTTTAAGCGCGGGGCCAGATGTGTCGATGATCATCCTCGCGCCGTCGGCCGCGATCTCCGGCGCGAGGTCGAGGAAGAAATCGACCGACAGGCCGGGTGGCAGCGATCCCGAGGGAATGACCAAGGCGCCGGGCGTGACGGCGGCTAGGATCGCGGCGCGAGCCTTCGCCGCATCCTCCGATGTCCAATCCGGGCCAGGAAGCATGAAGCGATATTGCAGCCCCGTCGCTTGGTCGCGGACCGAAATGGACTGCCGCGTGGTGTGTTCCACGCCCAGCGGCTCGGGTGCGAGCCCTTCGGCACGGATCAGGCGGACCAACTCTGCGCCGGTCGTCCCGCCGTGAGCGACGAGTGCCCGGCTCGCCCCGCCGAGATTGGCGATGGCGCGAGAGATGTTCACGCCGCCCCCGCCGGGATGCACCAGAGCGGCGGCGCAGCGCAGCTTGCGGTCCGGGATGACGGCGGGCGCCTCGGTTGACAGATCAAGTGCCGGATTGGCGGTGACGGTGAGAATTTCGTTCATGCTGCCCATCATAGAGCGCGGGCGGCGCGCGTGAAGTCCGCCCGCGCGTCCTCCTCAATCATTGCGGTGTAATCCGAACAAGGCGGCCATCCCCCTCTGTCAGGGAAGTTGTCGCCTGCTCTGATGCAGAAAGTGTATTCTGAGGCGGGCGGGACAGGACGACGAAATGGCTTACTCACCTGAACGGAAGGCTGCGGTGATCGGGAAGATGCTGCCGCCGAACAACATGCCCTTGGGCCGGCTGGCCAAGGAGGAAGGGATCAGCGTGGCGACGCTTGCGAAGTGGCGGGCGGAGG
>NZ_CYPR01000065.1 GCF_001408515.1 Jannaschia seosinensis
TCATGCGGATCGCGAAGGGGATCTCCTGCTCGACGAGAAAAGTGAACCATTCCTGACCGATGAACTCGCGATCCGCCAGCAGCATCCGAACGGTTGAGGCGTCGAAATACGCGAGATACCGCTTCATCAGCGCGATGCGCTGAGCGGTCGTGCTGTTGCCGGAATGCGGGAGCATGGTCCACATCAACGGGACACGGAACCTGGCCGTGATGACGGCCAACACGAGGACGTTAACGTCGGTCTTGCCGATCTTCCAGTTGGTGCGGTCAAGACACAGATGCCAAGGGCGAGGGTTGCCGAGCAGCGAGATCACGATGCCCACGCTCCAATCCTCGGGCAGGCACACGTGTTGGAAGAAGCGTTGCAGACGGCGATAGGTCGATGCAACCATGGCGCGACTTGGCCGCTCGCTCGCGATATGCGTCAGGTTCACCGTTCGGGCGCTGATCATGCCAAGCAGGATCATGCAGAGCGTCTCGAGCCGTGACTTGCCCAACGGCACATGCGGAGTTAGCGTTTTCTGGAGATCGGCGAGAGCACGGATATTCAAGGGACCGTTCCTTTGGCGAGGTCGAGTCCACCAGAAGAATCTCTCTTGCCGGTCTCGGCCACCCCAAAAAACGGCTGTGTCGTGTAGCCTGCCTGTCAACACGCGATCCGGGGCATGAAGGCGGCCGACGGGGGCCATATCGTCAACTTCTCCTCGATCTCCTACATGATGGGGAATGCGGGCTACGCGATCTACACGGCCGCGAACGGGGCGATCACCGCGATGACGCGGTCGCTCGCGCGGGAGTTCGGACCCGACGGCATCCGGGTGAACGCGCTCGCGCCGGGCTGGGTGCTGACGCAGAAGCAGCTCGACATGTGGGCCACGCCCGAGGACCTCGCCGCGCATCTCGACCGGCAATGCCTCAAGGACCACCTCAAGCCCGAGGACATGGTCGGCCCCACCCTGTTCCTCGCCTCCGATGCGTCGCGGATGATGACCGGACAGGCGGTGGTGGTCGATGGCGGCGTGGTGGTCACGGGATGAGCGGCTGGATCGCGGTCGACTGGGGCACCACCACGCTCCGCGCGACGCGGATGGACGGCGCGCGGGCGGGCGAGACGCGCGAAAGCGGCGACGGCATGAACGGCCTTTCGCCGGAGGCGTTCGAGCCGCGCCTCCTCGACCTCGCGGGCGACTGGATCGACGGGCCGACCGAAATCGTCGTCTGCGGCATGGCCGGTGCGCGGCAGGGCTGGGCCGAGGCGCCGTATCGCGCGGTCCCCTGCCCGCCCGTCGCGGCGCCGCTGACGGTGGCGCGGTCCGCCGATCCGCGCCTGTCGGTCCGCATCGTGCCGGGCCTCAGCCAGCGCGCGCCGCATCCCGACGTGATGCGCGGAGAGGAGACGCAGATCGCCGGGATCCTGCGCGAGGTGCCGGAATTCGACGGCGTGGCCTGCCTGCCGGGGACGCATGCCAAATGGGCGCATGTCTCCGCCGGCGAGGTGGTCAGCTTCCGCACGGCGATGACGGGCGAGATCTTCGGTCTGCTGTCGCGGTCTTCGGTCCTGCGCCATTCGCTGGGCGGCAACGACTGGCAGGAGGCCGCCTTCCTCGAGGCCGTCTCCGACGCGCTCGCCCGGCCCGAGGCGCTGAGCGCGCGGCTCTTCGAGATCCGGGCCGCCGACCTTCTGGAGGAGCAGGACCCGGCGATCGGGCGCAGCCGCCTGTCGGGCCTTCTGATCGGGGCGGAGCTTGCGGCGACGAAGCCCTGGTGGCTGGGCCGCGACGTGATCGTGACTGGCGCCCCGGCCCTGTCGCAGGCCTATGCCGCCGCACTGCGCTCCGTCGGCCTCGCCCCGCGCATCCTTTCCGCCGCCGAGATGACACTCGCCGGCCTCAAGACCGCAAAGGACCTGCCATGACCCCCGCACCCCGCCCCCTGATCGCCATCCTGCGCGGCATCCCCCCCAACGAAGCCCTCCCCGCCTGCAAAGCCCTCATCGCCGCAGGAATAACAACAATCGAAGTCCCCCTGAACTCACCGGAGCGGCAGAGCATTGAAGCCTGCGGAATCGAGCCTCTCAAGCGCTCGAAACAGAAATTTCGCGTTCCTGCAAAAGCTATGTTTAGGCATTGGATCATATGGAAGCGAACCTCGCGATGTGAACACTTCGCTTTCGTCTTCAACCGCTCCTAGCCGGATTGGCCAATCGCCGAGTCGTAAATAAGACTCGTGATCTTGGGAAGCTCTCCTCTGTTCTTCTTTTCACGGCGACCGAACACCCGCGCCCGCCTGTCGAGGAGAATTGACCTCCAGCGGAATCCATCCGCGCCCGCTGACGCGCTCCAATCCCGTTGGTCATGTCGCACAACCCTTTCGGTGAAGCTGTCGCGCAACCACTCCAACTGAAGCTCGGGATCGCCCTTCTGCGCATGACGAAGGCTAAGCGCTAAGCGTTCTTCGCGGACCCATCTGTAGGCACCAAGCGCCCGACCTACCGGACGCCAAACAGGAAACAGGGTTTTTCACATGTGCTCCTGTGACCGCCCGTCCGTTCCAAAAGGATTGAGGAGCAAGGCGTACAAAATAAGAAGGCCCCGGAAAATTTCCGGGACCTTCCTTCGCCAGTGCAAGATGGATCAGAGGTTCGGCTGCTTCGGATCCAAGCCGATATGCCCGCCGATCGCTACCATGTCTGAGAGAAGCTTGGCTGCGGAATCGAGTGCGCCGTCGGCTTCTTCGCCTGTCCGGCCGCGCGCCTCCTCATGGGCAAGATGCGCCTCGGCGACCCAGTCGTCGAAAACCTCCTGCGTCATCTCCGACGTCGCGATCGCACGCTCGGCCAGAACGGTGACGTCGGCACCAATCTCGGCAAAGCCGCCCGTGATGGCGTAACTCTCTTCGCCCAAGGCGGTCTCGACAACGAGGATCCCGGGGCGAAGCGAGGTGACGGCCGGCGCGTGGTCGGCCATCGCGGTGAGATCCCCGTCCGCGCCGGGGATGCGGACGGCCCGCGCATCGTCAACCGATGCAAGCCGCCGCTCGGGGGAGACGAGTTCGAACCGCATCAGGCTGCCTCGGCCGCCATTTTCTCGGCTTTCGCCTTCACGTCGTCGATCCCGCCGACCATGTAGAACGCGCCTTCGGGCAGGTGATCGTATTCCCCCTCGACGACGGCCTTGAACGACGAGATCGTGTCCTCCAGCGAGACCTGAACGCCGGGCGAGCCGGTGAAGACCTCTGCCACGTCGAAGGGCTGCGACAGGAACCGCTGGATCTTGCGGGCCCGGGCGACGGTCAGCTTGTCCTCTTCGGAAAGCTCGTCCATCCCGAGGATCGCGATGATGTCCTGCAGCGACTTGTAGCGCTGCAGCACGCCCTGCACGTCACGGGCGACCTGGTAATGCTCCTCGCCGATGACGGCCGGGTCGAGCAGACGCGACGTCGAGTCGAGCGGATCCACCGCCGGATAGATGCCCAGCTCCGAGATCGCGCGCGACAGAACGGTCGTGGCGTCGAGGTGGGCGAAGGACGTGGCCGGCGCGGGGTCGGTCAGGTCGTCCGCGGGCACATAGATCGCCTGCACCGAGGTGATCGAGCCGCGCGTGGTCGACGTGATCCGCTCCTGCATGGCGCCCATGTCGGTGGCCAGCGTCGGCTGGTAGCCAACCGCCGAGGGGATGCGGCCCAGAAGCGCCGAAACCTCGGAGCCCGCCTGCGTGAAGCGGAAGATGTTGTCGACGAAGAACAGAACGTCGGTACCGGACGCATCGCGGAACTGCTCGGCCATGGTCAGGCCCGACAGCGCGACGCGCATCCGCGCACCCGGCGGCTCGTTCATCTGGCCGTAGACCAGCGCCACCTTGGACTTCGTCAGGTCGTCGGCGTTGATGACGCCGGACTCGATGAATTCGTAGTAGAGGTCGTTGCCCTCGCGCGTCCGCTCGCCCACGCCGGCGAAGACCGAGTAGCCCGAGTGCACCTTGGCGATGTTGTTGATCAGTTCCTGAATCAGAACCGTCTTGCCCACGCCGGCACCGCCGAACAGGCCGATCTTGCCGCCCTTGGCGTAGGGGGCCAGCAAGTCGATGACCTTGATCCCGGTGACGAGGATCTCGGACGTCGTCGCCTGAGCCGCGAAATCGGGCGCTTCGTTGTGGATCGAGCGATATTCCTCGGCGTTGATCGGACCCTTCTCGTCCACCGGATCGCCGACGACGTTCATGATCCGGCCGAGCGTCGCATCGCCCACGGGAACCGAGATCGGCTTGCCGGTATCGGTCACCTCCTGACCGCGGACGAGACCTTCGGTCGAATCCATGGCGATGGTGCGGACGGTGTTCTCGCCCAGATGCTGCGCCACCTCGAGGACAAGGCGGTTGCCCGAATTGTCGGTCGTGAGCGCGTTGAGAATCTCGGGCAGGTCGCCTTCGAAGCGCACGTCCACGACGGCGCCGATGACCTGTGTGATTTTGCCGGTATTGGCCATGTCGTGTCTCTCCGGTTTCAGGGCGCGCGGGCGCCCGCGTTGGTCAGAGCGCCTCGGCGCCCGAAATGATCTCGATCAGCTCGTTCGTGATGACGGCCTGGCGGGAGCGGTTGTACTCGATCGTCAGCTTGTCGATCATGTCGCCCGCATTGCGCGTAGCGTTGTCCATCGCCGACATGCGCGCGCCCTGTTCCGAGGCCGCGTTCTCCAGCAGGGCCGCGAAGATCTGCGTGGCCACGCCCCGAGGCAGCAGGTCGGCCAGGATCTCTTCCTCGCCCGGCTCATAGTCATAGAGCGTGGACCCGCCTTCCTCCGGCGCGTCGAACTTGGCGGGCACGATCTGCTGTGCGGTCGGGTCCTGCGAGATGACCGAGTTGAACTTGGCGAAGAAGATCGTCGCCACGTCGAACTCACCCGCATCGAACCGCTTCAGCACGTCGGCCGCGATCGCGGCCGCATCGCCATAGCCCAGACGCTTCACGCCCGACAGGTCGATATGATCGATGAAGAGATCGGAATAATTCCGCTTCATCGACTCCCGGCCCTTCTTGCCGACGGTGATGACCTTCACCGTCTTGCCGTCTCCACGCAGACGATCCGCATGGGCCTTCGCGAGCTTGGCGATGTTCGCGTTGAACCCGCCGCAGAGGCCGCGCTCCGCGGTCATCACGACCAGCAGATGCGTCTTGTCCGCCCCCGTCCCCGCCAGAAGGCGAGGCGCGCTTTCACTCCCCTCGACCGACGCGGCCAGCGCACCGACCACGGCGTTGAACCGCTCCGTGTAGGGGCGCGCGGCCTCGGCCGCGTCCTGAGCCCGACGCAACTTGGCCGCGGCGACCATCTGCATCGCCTTGGTGATCTTGCGGGTCGATTTGACCGACGCGATCCGGTTCTTGAGATCCTTGAGGTTCGGCATGTGACCCCCTCAGCCGAAGCTCTTGGCGTAATCGTCGATCGCCGCTTTGATCTTCTCCTCGGCTTCGCCCTTCACCTTGGGATCTTTCTCGGTGATGAAGTCCAGCACATCCTTCGCCGGGCCACGCAGATGGCGGAGCAGACCCTCTTCCCAGCGGCCGACGTCGCGGATGGCCACCTTGTCGAGATAGCCGTTCGTGCCGGCATAGATGACGCAGACGATCTCGGCGTTGGTCAGCGGCGAATATTGCGGCTGCTTCATCAGCTCGGTCAGACGCGCGCCGCGGTTCAGAAGGCGCTGCGTCGACGCGTCGAGGTCGGAGCCGAACTGCGCAAAGGCAGCCATCTCGCGGTACTGCGCAAGCGACAGCTTCACCGGACCCGCGACGGATTTCATCGCGTTCGTCTGCGCCGAAGATCCCACCCGCGACACCGACAGACCGGTGTTCACGGCGGGACGGATGCCCTGGTAGAACAGTTCCGTCTCAAGGAAGATCTGGCCGTCGGTGATCGAGATCACGTTTGTCGGAATGAACGCGGAGACGTCGCCGCCCTGCGTTTCGATGATCGGCAGCGCCGTCAGCGACCCGGCGCCGTTATCCTCGTTGAGCTTCGCCGACCGCTCAAGCAGGCGCGAGTGGAGGTAGAACACGTCGCCCGGATAGGCTTCGCGCCCGGGCGGACGGCGCAGCAGCAGCGACATCTGGCGGTAGGCCACGGCCTGCTTGGACAGGTCGTCATAGACGATCAGCGCGTGACGGCCGTTGTCGCGGAAATATTCCGCCATGGCGGTCGCGGCGTAGGGCGCGAGGAACTGCATCGGCGCCGGGTCCGAGGCGGTGGCGGCCACGACGATGGAATAGTCGATGGCGCCGGTCTGCTCCAGCCGCTTCACAAGCTGGGCCACGGTGGACCGCTTCTGCCCGACGGCGACGTAGATGCAGTAGAGCTTCTTCGACTCATCGTCGCCGGCGGCGTCGTTGTAGCTCTTCTGGTTGAGGATCGCGTCGAGCGCCACGGCGGTCTTGCCGGTCTGACGGTCGCCGATGATCAGTTCGCGCTGGCCACGCCCGATCGGGATCATGGCGTCGACGGCCTTGAGACCGGTCGCCATCGGCTCGTGCACGGATTTGCGCGGGATGATGCCCGGCGCCTTCACGTCGGCCACACGCCGCTCCGCCGCATCGATCGGCCCCTTGCCGTCGAGCGGGTTGCCCAGCGCGTCGACCACACGGCCCAGAAGACCGTTGCCCGCGGGCACGTCCACGATGGAGTTCGTGCGCTTGACGAGATCGCCTTCCTTGATGCCCCCGTCGGGACCGAAGACCACGACGCCGACATTGTCGCTCTCGAGGTTGAGGGCCATGCCCTGGATGCCGCCCGGGAACTCGACCATCTCGCCGGCCTTGACGTTGTCGAGACCGTAGACCCGCGCGATGCCGTCACCGACGCTCAGCACGTGGCCCACCTCGGCCACCTCGGCCTCCTGACCGAAGTTCTTGATCTGATCCTTCAGGATCGCCGAAATCTCAGCCGCCTGGATCGCCATTACCGGACCTCTTTCATCGTGTTCTGGAGCGCGTCGAGCTTCGCGCGAATGCTGGTATCGATCATCTGGGAGCCGACCCTGACCACGAGTCCGCCGATCAGGGCGTCATCCACGGTCACGTCGAGCTTGACGTCGCGGCCGGTCGCCTTCGTGAGCGAAGCGGCAAGATCCTTGGACTGCGCCTCGGTCAGGGACGTCGCGGTGCGAACCTTCGCGGTCACCTCGCCCTTCTCCTCGGAAATCATGTCCTTGAGAACGGCGATCATGTTCGGCACCACAAACAGCCGCCGCTTGGACGCCATCAACTGGAGCGTATTCGTCAACACACTGCCGAGCGCCATCTTTTCGGCGATCGCGGCGAGCGCACGGCCTTGGTCGGCCCGCGTGACGACCGGAGACACGAGGACGTCACGCAACTCGGGCGACACCTTCAAGGCCTCGTCGAGCGCGGAAACATCCGCCTCCAGCTTTTCCAGATCGCCGGCATCCCGGCTCAAATCGAAGACCGCCAGCGCATAGCGCGTGGCAATCCCGGTCGAAATCGAAGCTGGTTCGGACACGTCCACCCTTTCGACAGTCTCTTGGATCGTCCGGACAGCCCGCACGAATCCCCCTCAGATCATGGTCCGGAGGGACCCGATCACAAAATCGCGCACCCTCTAGCAGAGGGGTTCGGACCCTGCAACCGCCGCAGGGACCCTCTCGACCGTTACCTGATAAACATCCAAAGGCCGCGATCCCGGCAGGAGCCGCGGCCTTTTGCCGCCAAGTGGCGGCCAGGACAGCACGAAAAGTCAGGCGGCCTTGCGTGCCTCGACCTTCGTGATCGCGGCCTGCACCGCCGTACGCTGCGATTGCAGCATCGCGGAATCAGCACCCGACGCCGCCTCGATCGCGGTGTCGTACTTGTCGAGAAGGTGCTTCTCGCCGCGTGCGATCTCTTCGAGAATGGCATCGTCGCCTGCGCCGGTCACGCGATCCTTCAGGTTGGTGAAGACGCGGTGCGCCGAGGCGAGAATGGACCCGTCCTCCTCCAGATCCTCGCCATGCGCCGAAAGCGCGGTACGCAGATCCGCGGCGAACATCGCCCGCTCGCGCTCCAGATCGATGAGCATGGCCTTGATGTCGCCCTCATCGGCGCGCTGATGGCTTTCATGGTAGCCGTCGCGGCTGTCGACGAGGGTGGTGTGCAGGTCCTTGAGGGCTTTGACTGCGTCGGTCATTTCGTTTCCTATTCGTATTTGCAGGTCTTCAGGGTCGGAAACGATCCGCCGGGGCGCGTTGTTCCAACGCCGCCTCCGATGGGCGCGAGTGCCGGACATCAGAACTTCAGGTGCGGAATCCCCGCTCCGGCTGCCTGCCGATCCGGTCTTCGATCCAGCCGTTCCGCCCCGCCACCGGCTCCGGAACACCCTCGAGCACGCGCAGCGGCCGGCGGACCCGCTCGGCGAGGCCCGCGGGCGGACGGGCGGGCACCTTCTTGGACACTTCGAGCAAAATCACGCCGCCACCGCCCGACCGCGACAGGCGCTGACCCAGCCGCTCCAGCAGGCCGCTTGCGCGCAGCCAGAACTTGTGCGTCGATGGCGGCGAAAAGAGCGCCGCGCCATGCCGCTCCGGCACCAATCCGGCCCGCTTCACCTGCGCCTCGAGCTGGCCCAGCGAATAGGGCCGCCCGAAGCCGAACGGCGTCCGGTCACGCCGCGCCCACAAGCCGGAGCGGTTGGGCACGATGAACACCGCCCGCCCGCCAGGCCCAAGAACGCGCGAACATTCCTCCAAGACCGCGGTCGGGTTCTCCGACGTCTCGAACCCGTGCAGAAGGACGAGCTTGTCCACCACGCCCGTATCCAGCGGCCAGAGCGTCTCCTCGGCCAGAACGCTGACATTCTCCATTCCCGCAGGCCAGTGCATGACGCCCTGCGGCGCGGGCATCAGCCCGATCACCCGGCGCGCATCCGCGAGATAAGGACGCAGAAGCGGCACCGCGAAACCGAAGCCTGCCACCGTCTGCCCCTTGGCCTCGGGCCACATCGCCAGCAACCGGTTGCGCACCGCCCTCTGTGCCGTGCGCCCAAGGCGGGTACGGTAATAGAAGTGGCGCAGATCGTGGACGTCGAGATGCATTGGCCATTGCCCCGGAGCGGATCGGTGCCATGCTAACGGCCAAAGCGGAGAATGCCATGACCTCTCGATCCCCCGTCGTCGACAGCCTCGTCACCGTCCCCTGCCTGTCGGACAATTACGCCTATCTGTTCCGGAGCGGAGACGCCGTCGCGGTCGTCGACGTCCCCGAAGCCGGGCCGATCCAGCGCGCGCTGGCGGAGCGGGGTTGGCGGCTGACGGACATCCTCCTGACGCATCACCACGACGACCACGTCCAGGGCGTGGCCGAACTGGTCGAGGCGACCGGCGCGCGGGTTCTGGGCGCCGCGGCCGACGCGCACCGCCTGCCGCCCCTCGACGAGGCGCTCGCCCCCGGCGACACGGTCCGCGTGGGCGAGGCCGAAGGCCGCGTCATCGACGTGTCCGGCCATACGAACGGGCATATCGGGTTCCTTTTCGACGGCGTGGCCTTCACGGGCGACAGCCTGATGTCCGCCGGCTGCGGTCGCCTCTTCGAGGGAACACCGGAGCAGATGCACGAAAGCCTCGCCCAGTTCGCCGACCTGCCCGACGACACGCTCGTCGCGTCGGGGCACGAATATACGTTGACGAATCTCCGCTTTGCCCGCTCTCTTGAACCCGACCGGGCGGCCCTTATTTCTAGGGAGGCCGAAGTGGAACGGCGCCGTGCGGAGGGTGAGCCTTCCGTTCCGTCCACGATGGCCATCGAGCGAAACACCAACCCGTTCCTTCGCGCCCATGCCCCCGAACTCAAGGCCGCGACGGATACGACCGGACAATCGGATGTGGCGACCTTCGCGGCAACGCGTCGCGCACGAGATGCCTTCTGATGCGGCGGAGACGCCGTTTCCGGGTCGACACCAGGTCACGCTTCGGTGGGATGGTGGAGAAAAGGGTTGAAGCGGAACACGCGACAACCAAAACTTAATAAAACGCGGTGCACGATCCCGTGAAACCGCCGGCAGGTCCAAGGAGAACACCATGCCTTCGTTCTCGAATACCCTCGAACAGGCGATCCACGGCGCTCTGGCGCAGGCGAATGCCCGACGCCACGAACTCGCCACGCTGGAGCATCTGCTGCTGGTGCTGATCGACGAGCCCGATGCGGCCCGCGTGATGCAGGCCTGCGGCGTCGACCTCAACGAACTGCGCCAGACGGTGGAGGAGTTCATCGAGGACGATCTTTCCACCCTCGTCACCGAGGTGGAGGGGTCCGAAGCCGTGCCCACAGCGGCCTTCCAGCGCGTCATCCAGCGTGCCGCCATTCACGTGCAATCCTCCGGCCGTACCGAGGTGACGGGCGCCAATGTCCTCGTCGCGATCTTCGCCGAGCGCGAGTCGAACGCGGCCTATTTCCTGCAGGAGCAGGACATGACCCGCTACGACGCGGTGAACTTCATCGCCCACGGTGTCGCCAAGGATCCCGAATTCGGCGAGCCCCGGCCCGTGCAGGGTGCGCAGGAGGAAGGGGAGGGCTTCGAATCCGAAGCCGGGGCCGGACCGAACCCGTCCGAGAACCGGGAATCGGCACTGGCCAAGTACACCGTCGACCTCAACCGCAAGTCGGCCAAGGGCGATATCGACCCGCTGATCGGACGCGAGCTTGAGGTGGAGCGTGCGATTCAGGTCCTGTGCCGCCGCCGCAAGAACAACCCGCTGCTGGTCGGCGATCCCGGCGTCGGCAAGACCGCCATCGCCGAGGGTCTTGCCCGCAAGATCGTTCAGGGCGATGTGCCGGCCGTGTTGTCGGGTGCCACGATCTACTCGCTCGACATGGGCGCGCTGCTCGCGGGCACGCGCTATCGCGGTGACTTCGAGGAGCGGCTCAAGGCCGTCGTCACGGAGCTTGAGGAGCATCCGGACGCCGTACTCTTCATCGACGAGATCCACACGGTGATCGGCGCCGGCGCAACATCGGGTGGCGCGATGGACGCGTCCAACCTGCTGAAGCCGGCGCTCGCCGGCGGCAAGCTGCGGACCATGGGATCGACCACCTACAAGGAGTTCCGTCAGCACTTCGAGAAGGATCGCGCGCTCAGCCGCCGGTTCCAGAAGATCGACGTCAACGAGCCGTCGGTCGAGGACACGGTCAAGATCCTCAAGGGTGTGAAGACCTATTTCGAGGATCACCACGCGATCAAGTACACCGCCGACGCCATCAAGACGGCCGTGGAGCTTTCGGCGCGCTACATCAACGACCGCAAGCTGCCCGACAAGGCGATCGACGTGATTGACGAGGCGGGTGCCGCGCAGGCGCTGGTCGCCGAATCGAAGCGCCGCAAGACCATCGGCACCAAGGAGATCGAGGCCGTCGTCGCCAAGATCGCCCGAATTCCGCCGAAGAACGTCTCCAAGGACGATGCGGAGGTGCTGCGCGATCTGGAGGGTTCGCTCAAGCGCGTGGTCTTCGGGCAGGATCCCGCCATCGTCGCGCTGTCCTCGGCCATCAAGCTGGCCCGGGCGGGTCTGCGCGAGCCCGAGAAGCCGATCGGCAACTACCTGTTCGCGGGCCCCACGGGTGTCGGCAAAACCGAGGTCGCCAAGCAGCTCGCCGATACGCTCGGCGTCGAGATGCTGCGCTTCGACATGTCGGAATATATGGAGAAGCACGCCGTCTCGCGCCTGATCGGTGCGCCTCCGGGCTATGTCGGCTTCGATCAAGGCGGCATGCTGACCGATGGCGTGGACCAGCATCCGCATTGCGTGCTGCTGCTCGACGAGATCGAGAAGGCCCACCCGGACGTGTTCAACATCCTGCTGCAGGTGATGGATCACGGCAAGCTGACCGACCATAACGGCCGGGCGGTGGATTTCCGCAACGTCGTCCTGATCATGACGTCGAATGCGGGCGCGTCCGATGCGGCGCGTGCACCGCTAGGCTTCGGTCGCGAACGGCGCGAAGGCGAGGACACGGCCGCGATCGAGCGGACGTTCACGCCGGAGTTCCGCAATCGCCTCGACGCGGTCATCAGCTTCGCGCCGCTGCCGAAGGACACGATCCTGCAGGTGGTCGAGAAGTTCGTCCTCCAGCTAGAGGCGCAACTTCTGGACCGCGGTGTGACGATCGAACTCACCAAGGCCGCGGCCGAATGGATCGCGGAGCGGGGTTACGACGACAAGATGGGTGCGCGGCCACTGGCTCGTGTGATACAGGAACATATCAAAAAGCCTCTGGCGGAGGAACTGCTCTTTGGCAAACTTGCCAAGGGCGGCGTCGTCAAGGTCGGCGTGAAGGCGGGTGCTCTCGACCTGCGGATCGAGAAACCGGGCGCTCCCGCACTCTCGAACCGCAAGCCACCACTCCTGACGGCGGACTGATCCAACACGACGACTGGCCCTGCCGCAGAAATGCGGCGGGGCTTTTTACTGGATCGATTTTACTGGATTACGCTCTTCACCATAGAGATCTCCGGCAAAATTTTCTGATCTCACCGGCTTCCGTCATGGCAGCAACCGTCCAACAAGAGCTATGGCAGTCGGCGCATTTCCTCGATGCCGACGCCTAATGTCGAACGCGCACATTCAAGGTGCCTCCACTCGGTGCGCGGCACTGTGAAGATTCACGCACACATCGCTTCGCCCGAGTCGCGACGCAGCAACGCGACGTAAAATTCCTACGAAGTTACATCCACGGCGATCGGCTGTTTCAGTTGCCATGTTATCAAGACCGAATCGGTCTCTGCAGCCAGCCGCCGCGCCAACGGGACGGTAGCCTTGCCCGCCGTCACCTGGCCTCCATCCTGCCATCGAGATGCACGACCTCGAACCAACATTGGCCACCGTCGCGGCGGGAAGCGCCGACCGCCACACCACCGCGCAATGCAGCACGTATGGGCCCGGGTCCGGCAAAGACTTCGCCCTGACAGGGTGAGGCCGGATCCCGACGAAACTCCAGCATCCTGCGGGGCGCATGGACGGAGCCGGAATTGCCCCCTTCACCCGCTCGCGCAAGCCTCGGATATCGACCGCCACGGCCTCCGCCACAGCGCATGGGGCAGCTCACGTCCCATTCCTCGATCCGGACGCGTGCCTCGGTCATCATCGGTTCGGCTGTCTTCATTCCCTCACGTTGACGCGCCTCGCTTCGGGGTTCAAGCATCGCGTCAAAAGGAGGACGCTCATGGAACGCATCGCACTTATTACGGGTGGCGCTCAGGGGATCGGTCTGGCCTGCGCCGAAGCGCTGGCCGAAGACGGTTGCAAGATCGTGCTGGTCGACATCAAGGAGGATGTCCACAAGGCGGCAGAGCGACTGGGCGGCGCGGGCTATGTCTGCGACATGGGCGATCCGGCGCAGATCGCGGCGCTGTTTGATCGCGTGGAGGCTGAGCATGGCCCCGTCCATACCCTCGTCAACAATGCTGGCATCGCCATCGCGGCCGATTTCCTGGAAATGTCGGAGGCCGATTTCCGCAAGGTGCTCGACATCAACCTCGTGGGCGTCTTCCTCGCCACCCAACGCGCCGCACGCACCATGGTCGCGCAGAAGATCGAGGGCGCAGTTGTCAACATGTCCTCCATCAACGCGCAGGTCGCGATTCCCGCCATTGCGGGCTACTGCGCGTCCAAGGGCGGCGTGATGCAGCTGACCAAAGTCGCGTCGCTGGCCCTCGCGCCGCATAACATCCGGGTCAATGCGGTCGGGCCGGGCTCGATCGACACCGAGATGATGGCCGCGGTCAATGCCGATCCCGCCGCGTTCGAGCGCGCCATGTCGCGCACCCCCCTCAAACGCGCCGGCACCGCGCGCGAGATCGGGGATGTCGTGGCCTTCCTCGCCTCCGACAAGGCCAGTTATGTCACAGGTGAGACGGTTTATGTGGATGGCGGACGGCTCGGGCTGAATTACACGGTGTGAGCTGTCGGAGCGGCGAACCCCGATTTTTTCCACAATGAAACGAACGACTTGCAGCGATTACCCATGGGTAATCGCTCATTTCCCGTGCGGGTGGGCCTTTGTGTAGACGTCCATCAGGTGCACCGTATCGACGGCCGTATAGGCCTGCGTCGTCGACAGGGAGGCATGGCCCAGAAGTTCCTGGATCGCGCGCAGATCGCCCCCCGCCTCCAACAGATGCGTGGCGAAGGAATGGCGCAGCGCGTGCGGCGTGGCGGTCGACGGCAGGCCAAGCTGCATCCGTGCCCGCGCCATGACATCGGCGATCATTCCGGGGTTGAGCGCCCCGCCCCGCGCGCCCCGAAAAAGCGGCCCGTCGGCGTCGAGATCGAAGGGACAGACGGCGATGTAGCGGTCCACCGCCTCGCGCGCGGCGGGAAGAACGGGAACCAAGCGCTCCTTTCCGCCCTTGCCGCGAATCCGCAGCGTATCGGCAAGCGGCGCATCTGCCCCCGTCAGGCCCAGCCCCTCGGAGATACGCAGCCCGCACCCGTAAAGCAGCGTGACGACCGCCAGATCGCGGATCGCGATCCACGGCGTCGGATGCTGCGCCCCCACGTTGTCGAGCACCGCCCGCGCCGCATCCTGCGGCAGCGGGCGGGGAAGCGGCTTGCGGAACTTCGGGGCGCGGACGGACAGGATCGCGGTCGGATCGAACCCCTCCCGCTCGGAGAGCCACCGGACGAACGCCTTGACCGAGGAGAGCCGCCGCGCGACCGACCGCGCGCCAGCCCCCCGCAACCGCTCCGCTGCCAGCCACGCGCGCATGTCGGAGGCGGCGATGCACGCGATCTCGCCGAGGCCCATGGGGCCGCCGCGATGCCCGGCCTGGAAGGCGAGAAACGTGCTCACGTCGCCGACATAGGCCCGCAGCGTGTTGGCCGACGCCCCGTCCAGCGCGCGCATGTGATCCGCCCAAGCGGTCAGCGCATCGCGCGCGCCGGGAGAGAGGTCGAGGCTCACGCTAGCCGAGATGCCGGCGCAGCACCTTCTCGAAGGCCGAGCCGAGGAAGGACAAAAGCTCCGTCCCCTGATTTGCGCGGAACTGATGCGGATCCTCGGCACCGAAGACCAGCATCCCCGGCATCCGGTCCGGTCCCAGATCAAGCGTCAGCAGCGCCTCGGACCGGACCCAGTCCGCCGCTTCGCCGAAGATCTCCTCGGAGGCCGGCGCGCATTGGCGCAGAGTGATGGGCCGCATCGGCACGTCGCGGCCAAGCCTGACGTAATCGGCCACGAACCCCTCGGGAACGGAGACGATCGCGGAATGCGGCGGCGCCTCGGGCGCGGCGCTCTCCAGCACGAGGCGGATGCGGTCGACGCGCACGATCCCGGCCACCGCCTCGATCAGCGTGTCGAGCAGCGACACCATGTCCGGCGTCTCCAGCAGCGCGAGGACGCAGCGGTGGATCTGGTTCGTGCCGGCGAGGTTCTCGTAGGCCGCCGCGATGACGCTGCGATGCGTGTCCTCGAGCTTGTCGAGCCGCGCCTCGAGGCGCGACATCGCGATACCCCGCAGGTCCACAATGTTGCTGCCCATCCGCTGCTCGTTGGCGGAAATGAGGGCGCGCATCAGGTCGCGGTCCTCAAGGATCATGTCGGGGTCGCTCAGGACGCGGTCACGCCAATCCTGCGCCGCGACCAGCGCGGTGTTTTCTGCCATCTGCCTCTGCTCCGGTCTCATGCCGATTGCGGCATGGGTAGCATGGCCGGAGGCGAAGGGAATCCCCCAATCCCGTCCCCGCGCCGGTTTTCGGCCGCAGGTGTGGCACAAGGGTCAGAGGGGCGGCGGGCACGGGCGCCCGCCGCCGCGGATCGCTCAGACGATCTTGATCTTGGCCTCGCTCGCGTCCTTGACGAACTGGTCGAGGCCCGACTGCGTCAGCGGGTGCTTGATCATGTCGTGGATCACTTTCGGGGGCGCGGTGGCCACGTCAGCGCCGATCAGGGCGGCGTCCTTCATGTGGTTGGCCGACCGGATCGAGGCGGCGAGGATCTCCGTCTCGAAATCGTAGTTGTCGTAAATCTCGCGGATGTCGCGGATCAGGTCCATGCCGTCGACGTTGATGTCGTCGAGCCGCCCGATGAACGGCGAGATGAAGCTCGCGCCCGCCTTGGCCGCGAGAATCGCCTGATTGGCCGAGAAGCACAGGGTGACGTTCACCTTCGTGCCCTCCTGCGAGAGGATCTTGCACACCCGCAGACCCGCCCAGGTCAGCGGCACCTTCACACAGACATTCGGCGCGATCGTGGCGAGGTGCTTGCCCTCCTTGAGCATCTGGTCGAACTCGATGGCCACGACCTCGGCGGAAACCGGCCCCTCCACCAGATCGCAGATCTCCTTCGTCGTCTCCAGGATGTCGCGCCCGGACTTGAGGATCAGCGACGGGTTTGTCGTCACGCCATCGACCATGCCCAGTTCGGCAAGCTCGCGGATGGCGTCGATATCGGCGGTGTCTACGAAGAATTTCATGGATGGCCTCTCTGCTGGTTCGCGGCTTTCGCCCTTGGCCGGTATCTAGCCATTCCGCACCGACAGGACCATCCCAAGCATCGCCCGCCGCGCCCTCTGGCACCCGGGCGCCCGAACCCCGATATGGAGCGGATGGCGAAACTCCACCCTCCCGGCGCGCCCGTCGCCGTCCTGACGACCCAGCCGCTCGACCGGCCGCTCGATTACCGCGCGCCCGAGGGGGGCGTGCAGGACGGCGCCTTCGTCGAGGTGCCGCTGGGGCCGCGACGCGTGCTGGGCGTGGTGTGGGGCGATGCGGCAGGCGACTGGCCGGTGGAAAAGCTGCGCCCGGTGGGCCGCGTTCTCGACGTGCCGCCCATGGCCGACGCATTCCGCGCCTTCATCGAGCGCGCGGCGTCCTATACGCTGACCCCCCTGCCCGCGATGCTGCGCCTCGGGCTGCGCTCTCCGGGACTGGGGGCGGAGGCGCCGGGCACGCGGCGGGTCTATGCGCGGGGGCAAGGCGCGCCGGACCGGGCGACGGCGGCGCGCGACAAGGTGCTGGCGGTGCTGCGAGACCGGCCGGACGACCTCTTCGCCGCCTCGGAACTGGCCGATCTCGCCGGCGTATCGGCGGGCGTGGTCAAGGGCCTCGTGGCTTCGGGCGCCGTCGCGGAGCGGGACCTGCCGCGCGATGCTGATTTCCCCGCCCTCGACCCCGACCGGCCGGGCCATCCGCTCGCCGCCGATCAGGAGACGGCGGCCGACGCGCTGCGCGACGCCCTGCGCGGCGGCGGCTACGGCACGACGCTGCTGCGCGGGGTGACGGGCTCGGGCAAAACCGAAGTCTATCTGGAGGCGGTGGCGGAGGCGCTGCGGATGGGGCGTCAGGCGCTGGTCCTGCTGCCGGAGATCGCGCTGTCGGCGGAGTTCCTCACCCGTGTCGAGGCGCGCTTCGGCGCGAAACCGGCGGAATGGCATTCCGGCGTCACCCAGGCCGAACGCCGCCGCACATGGGCCAAGACCGCATCCGGGCAGGCGCGCCTGATTGTCGGCGCACGCTCGGCGCTGTTCCTGCCGTTCCGCGACCTCGGCCTGATCGTCGTCGATGAGGAGCACGACACCTCCTACAAGCAGGAGGACGGCGTGCTTTACTCCGCGCGCGACATGGCGGTGCTGCGCGCCTCCTGCGAGGGGGCGCAGGTCGTGCTGGCCTCCGCGACGCCGTCGCTGGAAAGCTGGGCGAATGCCGAACTGGGCAAGTATCGCCGCCTCGACCTGACGTCGCGGTTCGGGGAGGCGGTCCTGCCGCGACTCACGGCGGTGGACATGCGCGGCGAAGAGGTGCCCGGCGGGCGCTGGATTTCGCCCACCCTGCGCACCGCCATGCAGGCGCGGCTGGCGCGGGGAGAGCAGTCGCTGATCTTCCTCAATCGCCGCGGCTACGCGCCGGTGACGCTGTGCCGGGCCTGCGGCCAACAGGTCGCCTGCCACCAATGTGACGCGCGGATGGTCGAGCACCGTTTCCTCAAGCGCCTCATGTGCCATCAATGCGGCGAGACCGCCCCGATGCCGGAGACCTGCCCCTCCTGTGGCGTGGCGGGCAAGCTGGCCGCCGTCGGGCCGGGGGTGGAGCGGATGGCAGAGGAGGTCACGGCGCTGTTTCCCGAGGCGCGCGTGGCGATCCTGTCGTCGGACCTCTTCGGCTCGGCCCGCGCGCTCAAGGCCAAGGTGGAGGAAATCGCCTCGGGCGGCGCCGACATCATCGTGGGCACGCAGATCGTCGCCAAGGGGCACAATTTCCCGCGCCTGACGCTGGTGGGGGTGATTGACGCCGATCTGGGGCTTCAGGGTTCCGACCTTCGCGCGGCGGAGCGGACGTTCCAGCTCATGCGCCAGGTATCCGGCAGGGCGGGCCGGGCGGATGTGCCGGGCGAGGCGCTCCTGCAGACGTTCCAGCCGGAGCATCCGGTGATCCGCGCGATCCTCGCGGGCGACGAGGAAGGATTCCTGCGCGAGGAGGCCGCGCAGCGCCGCGCGGCGGGCGTGCCGCCCTATGGCCGCATGGCGGGGATCGTGATCTCCGATCCCGATGCCGCCACGGCGTTTGAACTCGGCAACACGCTGGCCCGCCGGGCGGAGGCGCTCGAGGAGATCGGGGCCGAGGTCTACGGCCCCGCCCCCGCACCGATCGCACGGATCCGCGGCCGCCACCGCGTGCGCCTTCTGGTCAAGGCGCCCCGGCAGGCCCCGATCCAGCCGGCGCTCGCGCGCTGGGTGGCGGGGGTGGACGTCCCGCGCTCCTGTCGGCTGAGCATCGACATCGACCCGCAGAGCTTTCTCTGACGCGCCGGACGGTCACCGCGCCTCCCTGACATGCGTCTCGGACGGGAGGGCGGGATTGCCCCTGTCCCGCCCGCTGCGTAGAGAGGCGCGACTTTTTGGAGAGAGCAGATGAACGCCGCGCCGAAGCCGCAACCGGGCATCCTGGACATCGCGCTCTATCAGGGGGGCGCGTCGAAGATTGCGGGGCATGCCAATGTGCTCAAGCTTTCGTCGAACGAAAACCCGCATGGTGCCCCCCTCACCGCGCGGGAGGCCGCGCGCGAAGCCGCGTCGGAGATGCATCTCTATCCCAATACCGACCACGCCTCGCTTCGCGACGCGATCGCCCGGGTGCACGACCTCGATGCGGACCGGATCATCTGCGGCGTGGGCTCGGACGAGATCCTGCACCTTCTGGCGCAGGCCTATGTCGGGCCGGGCGACGAGGTCGTGTACCCGGCGCACGGATTCCTGATCTACCCGATCGTGACGCGCGCCGCCGGCGGCACGCCCGTCGCCGCGCCGGAACGCGACCGCCGCGTGGATGTCGATGCCATGCTTGCCGCCGTGACGGAGCGGACGCGGCTGGTCTATCTGGCCAATCCGGCCAATCCGACCGGCACGATGCTGAACGGCCAGGAGGTCACGCGGTTGGCCGACGGCCTGCCCGATGGCTGCCTCCTGGTCCTCGACGGAGCCTATGCCGAATATGCCGGGGATTTCGACGGCGGCCTGAGCCTCGCGGCAACGCGGGAGAACGTGTTCGCCACGCGGACCTTCTCCAAGATGTATGGGCTGGGCGGTCTGCGCGTGGGCTGGGGCTATGGTGCGCGCGCGGTGATCGACGTGCTCAACCGGCTGCGGGGGCCGTTCAACCTGTCGAACGTGGCGTTGGCGGCGGCCGAGGCGGCGATGCGCGACCGGGAATTCGTCGCGCGCTGCGCCGCCGACAACCGTGCGCAGCGGGCGCGTCTGGTGGCGGGGCTGCGCGATCTCGGGATTGCCTGCGACGCGTCCGAGGCGAATTTCGTTCTGGCGCGCTTTGCCGACGAGGACGAGGCGCTCGATTGCGACGCGGCCCTCAAGACGCGGGGGATCATCGTGCGGCACGTGCCGGCTTACGGCCTGCCGAACTGCCTGCGGATCACCGTGGGCACGGAGGACGGCATGACCCGCCTGCTCAAGGCGCTGACCGCGTGGCGGGGCGCATGATCTACGAACGTGTCGCATTGATCGGGCTGGGCCTGATCGCGGGGTCCATGGGCCTGCGGATGAAGCGCGACGGCCTGGTCGGAGAGGTCGTGGGAACCGCGCGCTCGGCCGAGACGCGGGATGTGGCGGTGGCGCTGGGCCTGTGCGACCGGGTGACGGAGGATGCCGCCGCGGCGGTGGCGGGGGCCGATCTCGTCGTGCTCTGCGTGCCGGTAGGCGCAATGGAGGACGTGGCCGCCGAGATCGGACCGCATCTGGCGCCCGGCACGACGGTCACGGATGTTGGATCGGTCAAGCGCGCGGTCATCGAGGCGGTCGCGCCGCATCTGCCGGCGGGCGTTCATTTCGTCCCCGCGCATCCCTTGGCCGGGACGGAACATTCGGGCCCGCGATCGGGCTTTCCGGAGTTGTTCGAGCGACGCTGGTGCCTGATGACGCCCGGTGCGGAGACCGATCCGGATGCGGTGTCGCGGCTGTCGGACCTGTGGACCGCCATGGGCTCCCGCGTGGACCGGATGGACCCCGATCACCACGACCTCGTCCTCGCGGTGACCAGCCATGCGCCGCACCTGATCGCCTATACGATGGTCGGCGTGGCGGACGATCTGGGCCGGGTGACCGACAGCGAGGTGATCGAATATTCGGCCGCGGGGTTCCGGGATTTCACCCGCATCGCGGCCTCCGACCCGGTGATGTGGCGCGACGTGTTCCTGACCAACAAGGATGCGACGCTGGAGATCCTCGGGCGCTTCACGGAGGAACTCTTCGCGCTGCAACGCGCCATCCGGACCGGCGACGGGGCGATGCTGCACGATTACTTCACGCGCACGCGCGCGATCCGCCGCGGGATCATCGAGGCGGGGCAGGATATCGACGCTCCGGATTTCGGCCGCAGCACGGGACGGTAGGGCGAGCCGCCGCTTTCGTCCGCCCGGACGATCTAACCTGATATGGCGCTAAAGGCGGCATCTGCAGCCCTACGCAACCGGTCCTGCCTTCTGCTTCCGCGATCCCGGACCGGAGCCAGGATTACCGCTCCGTCAGCTTCAGCTCGATGCGCCGGTTGCGTTGGCGGCCCTCTGGCGTGGCGTTCGTCGTGACAGGACGGTATTCGCCGAAGCCCGTCGCGGCCAGGCGCGCGGGCGGCACGCCCAGCTCCTCGATCATGTAGCGCACGACCGACAGGGCGCGGGCCTGGCTCAACTCCCAATTGTCGGCATAGCGGCCGCCGGTGATCGGGATGTCGTCGGTATGCCCGTCCACCCGCAGGACCCAGTCGATCCCTTCGGGAATCTGGTCGGCCACATCGAGGATCACGTCGGCGACCTGCGCGATCTGGGCGCGTCCCTCCGCCTCGAGAGAGACCTCGCCGCGCGGGAACAGCACCTCGGAGGAGAATACGAAGCGGTCGCCGACGATTTCCACCCCCTCGCGCCCGCCCAGCAGGTTGCGCAGCTGGCCGAAGAACTCGGAGCGGTAGCGCGCGAGATCCTGCGCCTCGGCGGCCAGCCGCTCGGCACGGGCCCGCTCCTCGGCGGCAACCTGCGCCAGAGCGGCGTTCAAGCGGTTGCCAAGGTTTTCAAGCTGGACCTGTGCGTCCTCGTCGCGCGCCTGCGCCTCGTCGAGAAGATTCTGTAAGCCGCCCAACTGGGCGCGCAGCTCGGCCACCTGCGCGTTGAGCGCCGTGGCGTTGCGGCGCGCGGTAAGCCGCGCCTCGTCCACCTCGGCCAGTTCGCTTCGCGCCTGCGCCAGCAGGACAGCGTCGCGCTCCGCCGCGCTCATCGCCTCCTGGACCTGCGCCTCGGCGCTCCGCCGTGCGGCCAGCGCGGCGGTCAGCGCGGTGCGCACGTTCTCGGCATCGGCCTGCGCATTGTTGCGCGCGGCCAGCGCGGCCGACAGACGGCGTTCGAGGACCGCGCGGCGCTCATCCTCCGTCTGGTTCGCATCGGTGCGAAGCTCCAGCTCCGTTTCCAGCTCCGCCACGCGCGCGCGCAGGTCGGCCTCGCTGGCCTCGGTCTCGTCGAGGGAGGCCAGCGCGGCGGCGAGATTGGCGCTGGCTTCGGTCCGGCCCGTCTCGGCGGTCTCAAGCTCGGCCACGGCCTGAGCCAGACGGTCGGTCAGATCCTCGCGGGAGGCTTCGGCGGCGGCGAGCAGGGTCAGCGTCTCCTCCGCCTCGCGCCGCTGCTCCTCCAGCGAGAGCGACAGGGCCGTCAGTTCGGCTTGGGAATTTTCGAGCCGGTCGCGCAGGGCCTCGGCGGCGGCGGCCTCGGCCAGCCGTGCGGATTCCGCCTCGCCCAGCGTCTCGTTCACATCGGCCAGCCGCGCGCGCAGGGCTTCGGCGGCGGCGGATTCGGCCAGCCGGGCGGCCTCCTCGGCCTCCAGCGCATCCTGCAACTCGGCAACCCGGGTCTCGATCTCCGCGACCGCGCCCTCCCGGCCCTCCAGCGCGGCGAGCGTCTGGGCCAGCGTCGCCTCCCGCTCCGCCACCTCGGACCGCAGATCGGCCAGAAGCGCCTCGGTGGCTTCGCGCTGCGCGGCGGCAAGCCGGGCGGCCTCCGCCTCGGCATCGATCTCCTCGCGCGCGGAAGCCAGCGCGAGTTGCAGCGCCTCGCGCTCGTCGATCACGCGCGAAAGCTCTCCCTCGGTCGTCTCGAGGCGCCCGGCCAGCGCGCTGCGCTCGCCCTCCGCCGTCTCCAGCGAGGCGGTGAGACGGTCGCGCGCCGCGATCAGGCTGGCCACCTGTTCCTCGAAATCCGCGACGCGTGCCGTCAGCCCCTCGCGCTGTGCCGTGAGCGTGGCGATCATCGCGGCCTGCCCCTCGCGCTGCGCGGTCAGGTCGGCCACGTCCTCCTGCAGGTCCTCCGCACGGCGCCGCTCAAGCCCGAGCGCATCGGCGAGTTGCGACACTTCCAGCCCGAGAGCATCAAGTTCCTCGCCCTGCGTCGAGATCGTCTCCGAGAGGATGAACTGGACGATCATGAAGATCGACAGCACGAACATCAGCACCAGCAGCAGCGCCGTCATCGCATCGACGAAGCCCGGCCAGACATTGGCTGTGAAGCGCTGCCCGCTGCGGCGCGCGAAGGCCATCTCAGACGCCCTCGGCGCCCGCGGTGCCGCCTTGGGCCGACTGCACCTGGCGGTTGAGCTGCCGCAGGGTCCGTGTCAGGGCGCCGATATCGCCACGCAGGTCGTCGAGCGCGATCTGCCGGCCCTGCTGCAATTCCTCGAACACCTTGAGAAGCTGCACGTCGATGGAGCGCAGGCGCATCCGGCTTTCGGCGTCGAGCCCGCCATCGGCACCGCCCTGCCCGGCCAGCACCTCGACGATCCGCTCCTGCCCCTCGGCCACGCGTTCGAGGGAGGCCACGGTGCTGACCGCGTCGTCGGATTCCGCCCGCCGCGCCAGCACGGCGACCGCGTCGCCCAGCGCGCCCATCTTCGTATCGGAGGCCAGCCGCCCGGCCTCGGCCTTGGCAAACATGTCCTGCAGCGTCTCCATCTGGTAATTCATGTGATCGAGAACGGCGGCGAGGGAATATTGGTCGATCGTCTCCTCGCCGGAATCACCCACCAGACCCACGCGGGTGATCGAGCTGAGCCAATCCTCCATCTCGCGGTAGAAGCGGTTCTGACCATGGCCCGCGAACAGCTCCAACAAGCCGACCACCAGCGATCCGGCGAGGCCCAGCAGCGACGAGGCGAAGGCCGTGCCCATCCCGGCGAGTTGATCCTCCAGCCCGCCGATGAGACGGCCGAACACGGCGAGGCCGCCCTCCTCACTCTCGGGATTGAGGCTGCGGATCGTGTCCACCACCGCCGGAACCGTCGTGGCGAGGCCCCAGAACGTGCCCAGAAGCCCCAGAAAGATCAGCGTGTTGACGATGTAGCGCGTGATGTCGCGCGCCTCCTCCATCCGCGCGCCGACCGAATCGAGGATCGAGCGCGAGGAGGAGGCGGAAATCTGGGAGCGGGCGGAGCGCGACCGCAACAGCGCCGCCAGCGGCGCCAGCATCCCCGGCGGGCGCGACAGGTCGGCCGTGCGGCCCCGCTCGGCGAAGTTCTCGATCCAGGTGACCGAGGAGAAAAGCTGGAAAACCTGCGCGAAACAAGCGACCACGCCCAAGACGAACACGCCGATGATCGTGCCGTTGAGCCATGGATTCGCGGTGAAGATCGGCGCGATCCGCGGATAGGCCACGGTCACGCCGCCACCCACGGCGATCAGCACCGTCAGCATGTAGACGATCTGTCGGATCGGTTGCGAGAATTGCGTCTCGTGGGGCGTTGTCTCGGATGCCATTTCGCCTCGGCTTCTTCGGGGCCGCTCAACCGGCCCCCTTATTATGCGGTGCCGAGCCTAGCCATCGCCCCCCGGCCCGGCAAGGATGGCGGCCTTCGGCTCAGGCCGTGGCGAGAATCTGTTGCACACGGGCGACCAGAGCGTCGAGATCGGCATCCGGGATGTCGCGCGCCTGCAGCCCTTCGGCCGTGCGGCTGAGATATTCGTGGTTGGGGCCGCGTCCGCCGATCGCGCGGGCGATGATGCCGGCCTGCTCCTCGACGGTGAGGTCGGGGACATATTGCTGATGCGCCACGTCGATGACGTAGGCCAGCGAACGCAGGCTCTCGCCATGCTCGCAGAGCAGCGTCACCTCCTGCTCGTAATAGGCCGAGGAGATCAGCTCCCTCTCGCGCAGGGCGACGAGGGCGGCCTCGGGGTCGGCGGCGCGGATCGCAAGGCCCGCGCAGCTCGCGCCCTCATGCGGCTCCAGCGCCAGAACGAGGCCGGGATCGGCCTCACAGCCGCGGTGGTGAATCGACCACATGCAGAAGCTGCGCCGGAAGCCCGTGAGCGTGGCGCGGCGGATCTCGGCCACCTCGATGCCGGGGTTCCACACGAGCGAGCCATAGCCGAACACCCACAGGTCGTCGCCGTTCTTATGGGTGATGAGGGTCATGCGCGCTCCCTTCCGTCCGGATCGCCGCGCAGATAAAGGGAGTGGAGCCAAACCGGAAGGGGGCGTGATGGCGCGCTTGCTGTTCATCGTGACGCTGCTGGCGGCCGTCTTGTGGTCCGCGTGGTGGTTTTCGGGGCGTGCGGCGCTGCTGCGCGGGATCGAGAGGGGCATCGCCGAGATGCGTGCCGAGGGGTGGGATATCGGTTACGCCGACCTGTCGGTCCGGGGCTTTCCGAACCGGTTCGACACGAATGTCGATGCGCCCTCGGTGACCTCGCCCGACGGGGCCTTTGCGGTGGACGCACCGTTCGTGCAGGTCTTCGCGCTGAGCTATCGGCCGCAGCAGATCATTGCGGTGGCGCCGCCGACCATGGTGCTGCGCGGGCCGTTCGGGTTGGTGGACGTGAATGCGGGCGATCTGCGCGCGTCGGCGACGCTGTCTCTGTCGATACCGCCGGAGCCCGAGCGCGCGACGCTGGTGGGCGAGGACGTCACCGTCACGACGGGCGCAATCGGCGTCACGATCCCGGCGATGCAGATCGCCACACGCCGAGCGGAGGCGCAGCCCGATGGCTGGGACCTGGCGGCGTCGTTCGGCGGGATCGAGATGTCGGCGATGCTGCACACGTTGCTCGATCCGGGCGAGGTGCTGCCGGCAACGGTGCAGCGCGTTTTGGTGGATGCGACGCTGGTCCTGCCGGAGGGGCGCGGGCTGACGGCGCTGGAGCTGCGGGACGCGGCGCTGGTCTGGGGCGACATGCGCGTCAATCTCGCCGGATCGCTGGAGATCGGGCGGGACGGCGTGCCGGAAGGGGCGCTCACCCTCGACCTGCGCGGATGGGAGACGGCCCTGACCTATGCCGAGAGCCTCGACGTGGTGCCGCCGGCGCGGGTGCCGCTGATCCGTGCGGGACTTCGGGGGATGGCGGCCGATGACGGCCGGGTCAGTGCGGAGCTGGTTCTGAGCGGCGGTCAGATGCGGCTGGGCGCGATCCCGCTGGGGCCTGCGCCGCGGCTTGGGCCGCCGTCATGACAGGCGCGGACGCCAGACGCGGCGGATGTCGGGCGGGTCGCATCGGCTGACCCCGCGGGACGGGCCCGGCATTTCGGACTGAACCACGTCCGCGACACAATCGGCCACATCTGGGTCGAGCGGTCTGCCCGCATCGAGCGCTGCGCCGCCCCCGAAGGCCGACAGATCGAGGATCACGACGCGCGTCAGACCGCGCGGCGAAATGTGTGCGATGGAGACCACGCCCGCCCCGCCGTCGCAGGCCAGCCCGCAAAGTGCGCGCAGGTCGGATAATCCGTCGAGATTTTGCCACCTTCGCAGCGCAACGACCTGCATTCCCGCACCTTCGGCCCGGGGCGCACGCGGCAGCGAAGCGGGCCGCGTGAAGATCGCCGAGGCCAGATGTGCGGCGCCGTCGCCGCTGACGTGCAGGTTCGTCGGCACGACCGGCGTGAAGGCCCGAACCGAGAGCGCGCCTGACCCGAGGACGAAGGCGAACAGGATGACAAGACGGACACGGCGCATGATCGGAAATTTGGGTGGACAAGGCGCGGCGTCAATGAGGGGTGCGGACGGTCGGGACAGCCTGTTGATTATGACCTGAGCCCCGACTCTCCTCCGGCCATTCGGAGAATCCACGGGTTGATTTTTGGGGCTACGCCGCACGGATTTCCAGCCCCTTCTTTGCCATGAACTCGACCGGCGGGATGTTCCCGAGGCCGGAATGCGGGCGGCGGTGGTTGTAGTCGTGCTGCCAGTCCTGGATCTTCTGCCGCGCCTCGTCGAGCGTCGTGAACAGGTTTCGTTCAACAGCTCGTCCCGGAACCGCC